>NZ_JARTVO010000003.1:0-197500 GCF_029625675.1 Mesorhizobium sp. WSM4884 | reverse complement strand
ACCAGAGCGCCTTCGCCAAAGGCATCGAGCCTGGCGTCCATGTCCGTCAGGGCCAGGTCATCGGCTATCTCGGCCAAACGGGTTTATCGACCGGCCCGCATCTCCATTACGAGCTGATCGTCAACGGCACCAAGGTCGATTCGATGCGCGTCCGCCTGCCGGTCGGCAAGGTGCTGAAGGGCGACGATCTCGTCGCCTTCAAAAAAGAGCGCGAACGCATCGACGACCTGCTCAAGCAGGAAGACGGAAATTCGCTGAAGGTGGCCAGCGCCAAGACCGATTCGCAGCTTCCCAACTGAGCAATTCCAGGAAAGTGTGCAGCGGTTTTCCGTCCGGAATTGCGAATAAACCACTCTAAAGCGCGTCGCAATCTTTCAGATTCGCTCCACGCGCTTCAGGTTTTTGATTTTTACGTCTTTGTCCCGAAACCGGTTCCCACCTTCGGGAGACATGCTTTAGCCGCGCGAATCATCCGTTCGCTGCGGCCAAGGCATCGCCTGCCCAGGCACGGTGAACCAGGCGACGATCGACGACAGCAGGCAAAGCAACGCCGTGACGGCGGCAACCGCGGCAAAAGCCGAATCGCTTGCCGCAATCCTCAACGCATCGAGATTGGCGGCGAGGGCGGACGTGGGGGGCTCGCCGAAACTGGGAATGCCGGCTGGGCTGCCGGTCGATCGCGCATAGACGAAAGCCGCGAGCGAACCCATAGCAGCCACCGCGATCAGCCCGCCGACGCGCGAGACGGCGTTGTTGATGCCTGATGCGGCGCCGGTATCCTTGTCCTCGACCGAGGTCATGACCGCCGTCGACAGCGGCGACACGACGAGCGCCATGCCGAGCCCCATCACGGCCATCAGCGGAAAGGTGCCGGTCCAGAAATTGTGGATGCCGGCCTGGGCGAGCAGGGCCATGCCCGCAAAGGCGATGGCGACGACGAAGCTGCCGGCGGCGATCGGCAGGCGCGGGCCGATCCGGTCGGACCACTGGCCGACCGGGCCCGACAGCAACGCGATCGATGCCGACAGCGGCAGGAAGATGAAGCCGACTTCGGCCGAGCTCAGTCCCCAGCCCGCGATCAGGACCATCGGCAGATAGAAGAGGTTCGCCGACAGCGCGAAATAGAGGAAGAAGGTCGCGAGATTGGCGCCGGCGAACGCGCCGATGCGAAACAGGCCGAGATCGATCATCGGCTCACGCTGCCAGCGCTCGTAGAGGATGAAGACGACAAGCAAGACGGCGCCGGCGACGATCGCCGGCCCGGACATCATCCCGCCGCCCTCGGCGTTCATTGCGGTCAGCCCGTAGGCCAGCACCCCGAAGGCAAGTGTGGCAAGCGCTGCGCCCCCGAGGTCGAGGCTGCGCTTCTCGGTCGGCTGGTCTGCCGGAATCTTGGCGAGCAGCAGATAGATCGAAACCAGTCCGAGCGGCAGGTTGACGGCAAAGATGGCGCGCCAGACGCCGTTGCCGAAGGTCGACAGCACCAAGCCGCCAAGCACCGGACCAAGCGCCGTCGTCAGCGCCGAAGCGGCGGCCCAGATGCCGATCGCCCGGCCGCGTTCTTTTTTCGGATAGGCCTTGGCGATGATGGCGAGGCTGCCCGGCACCATGATGGCGGCGCCGATGCCCTGGATGGCGCGAAAGCCGATCAGCACCGCCGGATTGGGCGCTAACGCGCAAGCGAGCGAGGAGGCGATGAAGAGCGCGATGCCGGTGACGAACGCGCGTCTGAGGCCGAATCGGTCGCCGGCGGCACCCCCCGCCAGAATCAGCGCCGAAAGCGTCAGCGCATAGGCGTTGGAAATCCACTGCGCCTCTGCCAGGCTGGCGCCGAGATTGACGCGCAACGCCGGCATGGCGATCGCTAGGACCGAACCGTCGATGAAGCCGAGCGCCGAGGCGAGGATCGCCGCCACCAGCACGAACTTGCGCCGCGTCTGCGGGCAGAACGTTCCGTTCGCGCGCGTCGCGGTTGAAATCGAATCGGCGGTGGTTTCGTTCGAGGACGCCATGAATGTCTGCTTAGCTCTCCGGCACGTGCGCTACAACCGGCCAGAGGATCGCTGTTCTTGAAACCAAGTTGCACTGGCCGCATGACCAGGAGGGCGGCAATCATGACGCAAACGAACCGTCGCGTGCTAGGTTCCGGCCCGTCGCCGGAACTGCGCCAAAAAGGGGGAAGCCATGAAGCGGCCGCTTGAACCGTCAGCCGAAGGGCGTGGGCGCATCGTCGGTATAACCGACGGCGTCTTTGCCATCGCGCTGACCCTGATCGTGCTGGAAATCAGGGTGCCGGCGCATGAGGCGGTGCATTCGGAGAGCGAGTTGCTTGCGGCTATCCTGGCGCTCGCGCCGCGTTTCCTGACTTATGCGTTGAGCTTCCTGACGCTGACCATCTTCTGGTTCGGCCAGCAGGCGCAGCACGGCCTGATCGCGAAATCGGACCGGAGGCTCGCGACGCTCAATCTCTGCTTTCTCGCCTTCATCGCCCTTTTGCCGTTCTCCACCGACCTGCTGGCCGATTTCCTCGAATTCAGGGTCGCGGTGGTCGTCTACTGGCTGAATCTTCTGATGCTCGGCGCCACGCTGTTCGCGAGCTGGTGGTACGCCGACAGGAACGGCATGCTGGCTGAGGATGTCGAGGCGCAAACGCGGCGCACTGTCTATCAGCGCATCGTCAAGGCGCAGACCCTTTGGGCGATCGGCACGGCACTTTGCCTCGTCACCCCGCTGGCGAGCATAGCCTTCATTCTGCTCGTGCAGCTGATCTATGCCGCCGCGCCGCGCAGCTCATTGCTGCGCAAAATCATCGGTTGAGGTCCCGCCGACATCCGCGATCGTCGGTCCGCCGACGAATTCCACGGTGACGCCCGGCGACACCAGCTTGGCGAGTTCGCGCGCGTCCCAGTTGGTCAGGCGCACGCAGCCATGGCTTTCGGTCTTGCCGATCTTGGAGGGATCGGGCGTTCCGTGGATGCCGTAGGTCGGCTTGTCGAGCGCAATCCAGACCGAGCCCACCGGACCGTTCGGCCCTGGCGGGATGGTCAGGATCTTGTCGTTTTGGCCCTGCTTGAAATTGATGTTGGGGTTGTAGGTGTAATTGGGGTCGAGCGCGATGCGCGACACGGTGTGTATGCCAGTGGGCGACGGCGTGTCGGCCGAGCCGATGGTGGCCGGATAGGCCGCGACCAGCTTGCCGCCCGCCTCATAGGCGAAGACTTCCTTCTTGTCCTTGTCGGCAACGATGCGGGCGACCGGCGTCGACACCAGTTTGCCGAAATTGGCGACCTTGATGATCGTGCCGGGGCGGTTGAAGTCGAGCCCTTTGTTGATCGACTTCAGATAGCCTTCGTCCATATGGAAACGTTCGGCGAGCGCCTCGGTGACCGAGGTGTAGCCCATGCGGTCCAGCTTGGCCTTCTGGCTGTAATCTTCCGGGATCGAGGCGACATAGGGGCCGGCCGCGTCCTCGGGCGTGATCGTGTAGGAGGCGAAGGCGTCTCCGCCGGACTGGGCAAGTGCCGACTGGATGCCGACCGCGTCGGTCGATTTCAGATTGCTGCCGGTGATCTGGTTATAGGCGGCCAAGGCCTTGTCGACATTGGAGCCGAAGCGCCCGTCGATGACGCCCGGCGAGGCGCCGGCGCGATCGAGCAGCACCTGAAGTTCGGCCACGTCCTGGCGCACGCCGAGCGACAGCGACGGATCGACGGTGGCCTTGCCGCTCGTGTCCGGCGGCAGGGCGGCCTCCGGGCTGGTCTGCAGCACATCCCCCTGGCCTGGCTGCGGTTCGATCGACGCCTCGTTCAGCGGCTGGCGCCTGATGGTGTCCGACTTCGGCGCCTCCGGATAGGTGGTGGCGTAACCCTCGTCATTCGGGGCCGGCGGATAAGCCTCGACGGAATTGTCGCCATAAGGATCGTCCTCGTCGACCGGCGGCGGAATGACCCTGCCGTTCTCTTCCAGCTGCTTGCGGCGGAAGCGGGCCATGTCGTCGGGATTGTCGAGATAGTAGCGGTCGTCGTCCTCGACCGGCGCGCGTCCGAGTTCCTGCATCCGCAGCTGGCGGCGCAGCGCCCGACGGTCGAGCCTGCTCTGCGGCGGTTGGATGGCGATGACCTTGCCGGTGTCGGCATCGACCAGCACCCGGTTGCCCCGGGCGTCGTAGTAGATGTCGATATTGCCGTCCTGGGCGAGCAGGAGCGCGCCGTACTGAGCGGGCCGAACCGTCTCCTGCGCGTCTTCCAGACCCGGCGCCGCGAGCGCGCCAGAAGAAACCAGCCCGGCCGCGAGTGCCGAAAGGGAAAAGATCGTGCGCAGCATGTGGGTCAGGCTCTCCGGGCGACTAGGGTCTTGGCAACCGAATCTCTTGCCGCCAAACCAGTTACCAAAATTAAGGTTCCAACATGAACCGGGCATGAAGATGGCGGATTCCCGGCGTTTCACCATGATCCCGAACCGAATGTCAGCGCAGCCCCAGTTCGCTACGGACCAGTTTCGTCAGCTTCAGCACGACCAGTCGGTGGCTTTCGCGCAAATAGTCCTTCAGCGCTGCATCATCCACGCTCTGGCTTGTCTGGCGCTGGATCCATTTCATGCCGCGCGAGGCGAGATAGGGCGCGGGCCGGCAACCCGGCTGTTCCTTCAGCACGTCATAGGCCATGTCGGAGCATTTGAAGGTGACGAAGACTTCGCCCTCGCGGTCGTGGCCACCGATCGCGAACACCTTGCCGCCGACCTTCCAGACATGGGCGCCGCCCCATTGCACGACATGCGTCGTGGCCGGCAGGGAGGCACAGAAGCCGTTATAGTCCTCGAGCTTCATTGGAATCGCGCCCCTTCCGATAACCGAGATCGGTATCGGTTTTGCGGTATGGCCCCGTCAAAAAGCAAGAGCGCAAAAAGCAAGAGTGCGCCGCACCGATCCGGTGCGGCGCACTTCTGTGGATGCACTCCGGCTCGAATCAGGCGGCGGCTTCGGTCGCCACCACGGTCGGCTTCGAGCGGAAGTTCAGACGATCGGAGCCGGCGGTGACCTTGACGGTCGAACCGTCGAGGATTTCGCCGAGCAGGATCTTCTCCGCCAGCGGGTCCTGCAGTTCCTTCTGCATCACCCGCTTCAGTGGTCTTGCGCCATAGGCCGGATCGTAGCCCTTGGACGCCAGCCACTCGATCGCGTCGTGATCGAGCGACAGCTCGATCTTGCGGTCGACAAGCAGGTTTTCCAGCCGCTTGAGCTGGATTTCGACGATGCGGTCCATGTCCTGACGGCGCAGCCGGTGGAACAGGATCACCTCGTCGACGCGGTTGAGGAACTCCGGACGGAACGAGGCTCTCACCACGCCCATCACCTCGTCGCGCACGGCATCGACGTCCTGGTCGTCGCGAAGGTTGACCAGATATTCGGCGCCGAGATTCGAGGTCATGACGATCAACGTGTTGCGGAAGTCGACCGTGCGGCCCTGGCCGTCGGTCAGCCGGCCGTCGTCGAGCACCTGCAGGAGCACGTTGAACACATCCGGATGCGCCTTCTCGATCTCGTCGAACAGCACGACTTGGTATGGCCGGCGCCGCACCGCTTCGGTGAGCGAGCCACCTTCCTCATAGCCGACATAGCCGGGAGGCGCGCCGATCAGCCGGGCGACCGAGTGCTTCTCCATGAACTCCGACATGTCGATGCGCACCATGGCGCCCTCGTCGTCGAACAGGAAGCTTGCGAGCGCCTTGGTGAGCTCGGTCTTGCCGACGCCGGTGGGTCCAAGGAACATGAACGAGCCGATCGGCCGGTTCGGATCCTGCAGGCCCGCGCGGGCGCGACGCACCGCTTTCGACACGGCCTGCACCGCCTCACCCTGGCCGACGACGCGCTTGCCGATCTCGTCTTCCATGCGAAGCAATTTCTCGCGCTGTCCCTCGAGCATCTTGTCGACCGGAATGCCGGTCCAGCGCGACACGACATGGGCGACGTGGTCGGGCGTGACCACCTCTTCCACCATGCCCGCCTTGCCGTCCTGGGCTTCGGCCTCCTTGAGCTTCTTCTCCAGCTCGGGGATCTTGCCATAGGCAAGCTCACCGGCGCGCTGGAACTCACCCTTGCGCTGGGCGATCGCCAGTTCGTTGCGCATTTCGTCGAGCTGCTTCTTGAGATCCGCGGCGAGGCCGAGCTTCTGCTTTTCGGCCTGCCACTTCGCAGTCAACTCGGTCGACTGCTCTTCGAGGTCGGCCAGCTCCTTCTCCAGCTTTGCCAACCGATCCTTCGAGGCTTCATCCTTCTCGACCTTCAGCGCCTCGCGCTCGATCTTGAGCTGCATGACGCGGCGATCGATCTCGTCCAGCGCCTCGGGCTTGGAATCGACCTGCATCCTCAGCCGCGACGCGGCCTCATCGACCAGGTCGATCGCCTTGTCCGGCAGGAAGCGGTCGGCGATGTAGCGGTTGGAAAGCGTCGCGGCCGAGACGAGCGCGGAGTCGGAAATACGCACCTTGTGGTGCTGCTCGTATTTCTCCTTCAGGCCGCGCAGGATCGAGACGGTGTCCTCGACCGTCGGCTCGTCGACGAAGACCGGCTGGAAGCGGCGGGCAAGTGCGGCGTCCTTCTCGACATGCTTGCGGTATTCATCGAGCGTGGTCGCGCCCACGCAGTGCAATTCGCCGCGCGCCAGCGCAGGCTTCAGAAGATTGGACGCATCCATCGCGCCGTCCGCCTTGCCGGCGCCGACCAGCGTATGCATCTCGTCGATGAACAGGATGATGTTGCCGTTGGCCGAGGTGACCTCGTTGAGCACGGCCTTCAGCCGCTCCTCGAACTCGCCGCGATACTTGGCGCCGGCAATCAGCGCGCCCATGTCGAGCGCCATCAGCTGCTTGTCCTTCAGCGATTCCGGCACGTCGCCATTGACGATGCGCAGCGCCAGGCCTTCGGCGATCGCCGTCTTGCCGACGCCGGGTTCGCCGATCAGCACCGGATTGTTCTTGGTGCGCCGCGACAGCACCTGGATGGTGCGACGGATCTCGTCGTCGCGGCCGATGACTGGATCGAGCTTGCCGGAGCGGGCATCCGCGGTCAGGTCGCGGGCGTATTTCTTTAGCGCGTCATAGCCCTGTTCGGCATTGGCCGAATCGGCGGTGCGGCCCTTGCGGACGTCGTTGATGACCTGGTTCAGCGCCTGCGCGGTGACGCCGGCCTTGGCCAGGATGTCTGCGGTCTTGGCCGACTTTTCCATGGCGAGCGCCTGCAGCAGCCGCTCGACGGTGACGAAGCTGTCACCGGCCTTCTTGGCCAGTTCCTCGGCGGTCGAAAACACCTTGGCGAGCGGCTGGGCGAGGTAGAGCTGGCCGTTGCCGCCTTCGACCTTGGGCATGGCCTCCAACGCCGCCTCGACGCCGAGCTTGACGTCGCGGACACGGCCGCCGGCGCGCTCTATTAAGGACGCGGCAAGGCCCTCGTCGTCATCGACGAGCACCTTGAGCATATGTTCGGGAGTGAATTGCTGGTGGTTACGCGAGAGCGCCATGGTTTGCGCGGACTGGATGAAACCGCGCACGCGCTCGGAATATTTCTCAATATTCATATGTGTCTCCTTCCGTCACCGGCCCGCTTTGCGGCACCGGATCAGATTGCGGTGACGGACCCGCTCATCCGAGCCGAGCCCTGTTCAGCCGAGATATGGTATATGGGCCCAAGTCTCTCAAGACGCCTTGATGTCGGTCAAAGCAGAATATTCTAGTGCATGTCGCCCAAAAAGTGCGCGGCGGTTTTGGGAAAACGACATGTATAAGACAAAGGCTTAAAGCGCGTCGCGATCCTTCGGATTCGCTCCGTACGCTTTAGACTTTTGATTTTGCGCATGTCTTTGTCCCGAAACCGGTTCCCACTTTCGGGAGACATGCTTTAAAGCGCGTCGCCTGACCCTGCTTCTGCGCGACGCGCTTTAGATGCGCACAAACGAAAACGGCGGAGATTTCTCTCCGCCGTTCGAATGTCCTGAAATGGACCGGACCGGTTGCCGGGATCAGTTATTTACGTCGGCGACCGCCGGTTCGCTGGTGCCGCCTGCCGGCTCGCTGGCAACGCTCTCGCCTGGCGCCGCATTTGCCTGTTCGGCGGCAGCGACTACCGCGTCGTTGCCGTTGTCCGCGGCGTTGCCGCCATCGGCGGGGCTGTTCCCCCGGTCGGCGTCGCCCTGCTCGGCGCTATAGCCCTGCTCGGCATTGCCGCGACCGCGACGCGGACGTCTCTGCCGACGCCCGCCGCCATTGTCGGCGCCGGCTTCGTTGCGCTCGGCCTGGGCGGCAAGGCCCGCCGGCGAGAAACTGTCGAACAGCGGAGCCGGCTCGGCTGCGGCTTCTGCGGAAGCCTCCGGCTGTGCCTGCGCCTCGTTGCGGCGGTTCTGGTCGAAATGTTGGCCGCCATGTTCGCCACGTTGGCCCCCATCGCGCTGTCCATTGTCGCCGCGCTGACCATTCTGGCCGTACTGGCCATAGCTGCCATTGCGGCGGTCGCGGTGCCTGTCGCGGCCGTTGTTGTCGCGCCTGTTGTTGTCGCGGCCGTTTTCCTGGTTGAAGCCGAGCTCTGCCGGCGTGCCTTCGATCACAGGCTGCGGCCCGGAGCCGTTCGCCGCGGCCTCGCCGGAATTGGCGTTGCCCACGGTGTCGAACTCGTCGCGATCCTCATCGACGTCGTCGTCGAAATCGTCACGGTTCTGCTGGGCGGCGTTCTGGATCGGCATCTGCGCCTGTGCGGCGGCGATGATGCGATTGTAGTGTTCGGCGTGCTGGAGATAGTTCTCCGCCATCACCCGGTCGCCGGAGCTTTGCGCGTCACGGGCGAGTGCGGCGTATTTTTCGGCGATCTGCTGAGCCGACCCGCGGATCTTCACGTCCGGACCGTTGCTCTCGTAGTTGCGCGTCAGGGGATTGGGTCCCTTGCGGTTTTGGTTGCCACCGCCGCCATTGTTGTTGCGACCGCGCATGCGCCTGTTCTGCTGTTGTGGCCTCATTCGACTCTCTTCATGTGAATTTTCTAAAACTCTTCGCGAACGGTGGCGCTCATGCAGCCGACCGTTTCGTTTTTTCACCGGCGTTCGCCCGCATCGATTGCGTTGGCGCCACGTGCCATCCTGTTCCGGTTACATCACTTGCCGGACGATTCCCGCACGAAGCGTGGGCGTCGTTTGCACAAGGAGGCAGCTATTTCCAAGGAAAACCGAATCGCTAAGAGCACTGCCTGCTTCGTCTCATCCGGTCAAGCGGGAACCTAGCTGCATTCCCTAATGTTGCCAAGCGTTTTTTCGCACTGCATCAGGGGTTTCAACTCTCAAACACCAGAACCCTGTCGTTTCCGCCGAGATCGCGCCGCGCTTCCGCCAGCCTGTAGCCGGCTGCGGCAAAGATCGAAGTGACCTCGCTTTGCTGCGTATGGCCGATCTCGACCGCTACCTTGCCCTGTGCTTCCAGAAACCCTTCCGCCTCTCCGGCGATGATCCTGTAAGGGACCAGACCGTCCACACCACCATCAAGGGCCCGGCGTGGATCGAAATCGCGGACCTCGTCCTGCAGATTTCCAATGTCTCGACTGGGTATATAGGGAGGGTTCGCGGCAATTAAATGGTATCGGCCCGAAACTTTTTCGAACCAGTCGGAATGCAAGGCCTGGAAGCGCCCGCCCAACCCCAGATCCTCGGCGTTTCGCGTGGCGGTCGCCAGCGCGCCGTGGGAAATATCGACGCCGGTGGCGGTCGCGGCCGGAACGGCGCTGAGCAGCGCCAGCGCGATGGCGCCGGTTCCGGTGCCGAGGTCGAGGATTCGGCATTCGCCGAGTCTGGCCGTTGCCTTGGCGAAGGGCAGGACCGCGTCGACCAGCGTCTCGGTGTCCGGGCGCGGCTCCAGCGTGTCCGGCGACAGCGCCAGCCGCAGCCCGTAGAATTCGCGGTAGCCGAGGATGCGGTGCACCGACTCGCCTGCGACGCGACGCCTCAGGGCCGCCTCGACCGCGGCCAAAGCCGTTGTATCGACCGGATGACCGGGCTCTGAGATGGCTTGGGCGCGGGTCGTTCCGGAAAAATGCTCGACGATCAGCCTGGAATCGAGCGCCGGATCGGCAATGCCGGCAGCGGTAAGCCGCGCCCGTGCCGCGCGCAGCAGCGGCCCGAGCGCGCGGGGCAGCACTTCAGCCATCAATGCCCATGTCGGCGAGCAGCTTCGATTGATGATCGGCGATGAGCGCGTCGACCACCTCGTCGAGCTCACCCATCATCACCCGGTCGAGCTTATAGAGGGTGAGGTTGATGCGGTGGTCGGTGACCCGCCCCTGCGGGAAATTATAGGTGCGGATGCGCTCCGACCGGTCGCCCGAGCCGACCTGCGACTTTCGCGACTCCGACCGCTCCTCGTCCGCGCGGCTGCGTTCGAGGTCGTAGAGCCGGGCCCTGAGGATCTGCATGGCGCGTGCCCGGTTCTGGTGCTGAGACTTTTCCGCCTGCACCACCATGATGCCGGTCGGCAAATGGGTGATGCGCACCGCCGAATCGGTGGTGTTGACGTGCTGGCCGCCGGAGCCTGAAGCACGCATCGTGTCGATGCGGATGTCCTCGGGCCGGATATCGATATCGACCTCCTCCGCCTCGGGCAGCACCGCCACCGTCGCCGCCGAGGTATGGATGCGCCCGCCCGCCTCGGTTTCCGGCACGCGCTGCACGCGGTGCACGCCGGATTCGAACTTGAGATGCGCGAAAACGCCCTTGCCCGACACCGAAGCGATGATCTCCTTGTAGCCGCCGACTTCGCCTTCGCTGGCCGAAACGACCTCGAAACGCCAGCCGCGCGAGGCCGCATAGCGCTCGTACATGCGAAACAGATCGCCGGCGAACAATGCAGCCTCGTCGCCGCCGGTGCCGGCGCGGATTTCGAGGATGGCGTTCCTGTCGTCGGCGGCATCCTTGGGCAGTAGCAAGATCTGGATGTCCTTCTGCAGCGTCTCGATGCGCTGCTCCACCTCCGGCAGATCCGCCTCGGCCAGCGCCCGCATGTCGGCGTCGGTGGCCTTGTCGGCAAGCATCGCTTCGAGGTCGGTCTGTTCCCGCTCGGCGGCGCGCAGCGACCGGATCTTGCCCACCATCTCCTGGATGTCGGCATATTCCGAAGCCATTTTGACATAGGCATCGGCCGACGGCCCGGCCGACATCTGCGCCTCGAGCATGTCGAAACGCTTGACGACTTGATCCATCCGGTCGCGGGGCAGGTTGATCATGGCAAAATGCTATAGCGGAATGGAGCGATCGTCGGCAAACGCCTGCAGCAGCGCCCGCATCGGCATCCCCTGGGCGGGCGCCATCAGATTGTCCTTGAAGAAGGCTTCCAGTTCCTGCAGCGGCAGCTCGGTCAGCATCGCCTTGACCGGGCCGATCGAAGCCGGCGACATCGAGATCGAGCGGAAGCCGAGGCCGATCAGCGCCATCGCCGAGATCGGCTTGCCGGCCAGTTCGCCGCAAAGCGTCACCGGGGTGTGGTTGCGCGCGCCGGCATCGGCGATCGTCTTCAACACGCGCAGGAACGGCGTCGACAGCGTGTCGAACCGGTCGGCAAGCTGCGTGTTGCCGCGGTCCACCGCCATGATGAACTGGAAAAGGTCGTTGGAGCCGACCGAAACGAAGTCGACCGCCTTCATCAGCTCGTCGAGCTGGAACAGCAGCGACGGCACCTCCAGCATCGCCCCGAGCTTGAGGCTGGTCGGCAAATGATGCGCAAAGCGCGACAGGTGCCGGACCTCGCGATCGATGATCTCGCGCGCCTGCGCGATTTCCGAAAGCTCGGTCACCATCGGCAGCATCAGCTTCAGCTCGCGTCCGCCGCAAGCCTTGAGCAGCGCTCGGATCTGGGTCCTGAGCAAGCCCGGGCGGTCGAGGGTGAGCCGGATCGCCCGCCAGCCGAGCGCCGGGTTTTCCTCCTGCACCGCGCCCTTGAAATAGGGCAGCACCTTGTCGCCGCCGATGTCGATGGTGCGGAAGGTGACCGGCTTGCCGCCCGCCGCGTCGAGCACGTCGCGGTAGAGCCGCTCCTGCGCCTCGGCGCGCGGGAAGGTCGAGGCGACCATGAACTGCAACTCGGTGCGGAACAGGCCGATGCCGGCCGCCCCCGATTCCGAAAGCTGCGGCAGGTCGACCGCAAGACCCGCATTCATCAGGAGATCGACCTGGATGCCGTCCTTGGTCAGCGACGGCTTCTTGCGCAGCTCCCGGTAGACCTCCTGCCGCCGCGCCCGGAAGCGGACCTTTTCGGCATAGGCGGCTTCGAGGTCGGACTGCGGGCGCAGGTGGATTGTGCCTTCCTCGCCGTCGACGATGATGGCATCGCCATTTTCCGCCATCGAGACCGCGCCCTTGACCTGGCCTGCGACCGGGATGCCCATCGCGCGCGCGACGATGACGACATGGCTGGTCGCGGCACCGTCCTCCAGCACCAGGCCGCGCAGCTTGTCGCGCGGGTAGTCGAGCAGTTCGGCGGCGCCCATCGAGCGGGCGACGATGATGGCGTCCTTGGGCAACGAGGCCGCGACATCCTCCGGCCCGCGTCCCATCAGCTGGCGCAAAAGTCGATTCGCGAGATCATCGAAATCGCTCATCCGCTCGCGCAGATAAGGGTCGGTCATGTGCAGCATGCGGGCGCGCATGTCGCTCTGCACTTTCTCGACCGCGGCTTCCGCCGTCAGGCCGTTGCGGATCGCCTCTTCCAGCCGGCGCACCCAGCCGCGGTCGTTGGCGAACATGCGATAGGCCTCGAGCACCTCGCGATGCTCGCCCTCGAAGGCAACGTCGCGGCGCTCCAGCATGTCGTCGATGGAGAGCCTCAGCGAACCGAGCGACCGGTCGAGGCGGCGGACCTCCTCCTCGCTGTCCTCGTTGAACAGGTTGGTGACGACGATGCGCGGCTCGTGCAGCACGACATGACCGAGCCCGACGCCGTCGTTGAAGGAAAGCCCCGTGAAGCTGGCCGGGCGGCTGAGATCGAGTTCCAGCCCGGGACGGGTGAGTCGGGAGAGATCGCCGGTGGCGATCATTTCGGCGATCACCATCGCCGTCGTTTCCAGCGCCTCGACCTCGTCCTCGCGATAGTGGCGCATGGTCTTGTTCTGCACCACCAGGACGCCCAGCGTGCGTCCCGCCCTCAGCACCGGCACGCCAAGGAAGGAGTTGTAGATCTCTTCGCCCGTCTCCGGCAGGTAGGCGAAGGCCGGATGTTCCTGCGCGTTGGAGAGATTGAGCGGCCGCGCGCTGGCGGCAATCGTGCCGACCAGGCCCTGGCCGAGCCTCAGCTGCGCCAGGTGGACGGCATTGGGGTTGAGACCCTCGGTGGCGTAGAGCTCGAGCACCGAATCGGCGCGCAGCACATAGAGCGAGCACACCTCGGCGACCATGTTGGAGGCGATATCGCGCACGATACGGTCGAGCCGCTCCTGCGGCTCCAGCGGCTCCTGCATGAGCTCGCGGAGCCGTTTCAGCAGAACGCGCGGGCCACCGGCCGTGTCACGCATCGCGGCTTCTTCTCCAATGGACACAATGCCCGCCGCAGTTTCTCCTGCGGCCGGCGCTCACGCAACAACTGACTCAGTTCTTGCTATTGCTTATCGAGCCCGTAGACGGAATGCAAAGTACGAACTGCAAGTTCCGTGTAGGGACCGTCGATCAGTATCGAGATTTTGATCTCGGACGTCGTGATCGCCCGGATGTTGATCGCCTTGTCGGCCAGCGCCTTGAAGGCGGTGGCCGCGACGCCGGCATGGCTTCGCATGCCGATGCCGATGACCGAAACCTTCGACATGCCGGCTTCCGACTGCACGACGTCGTAGCCGACATCGGCCTTCAGCCTTTCCAGCACGGCCAGCGCCTTGTCGACGTCTCCGGAAGGCACGGTGAAGGTCATGTCGGTGAACTTGCCGTCCTCGGAGATGTTCTGGACGATCATGTCGACATTGATGTTGGCCTCGGCTAGCGGGCCGAAGATGCCGGCGGCAACGCCGGGGCGGTCGCCGACGCGGCGCAGCGAAATCTGCGCTTCGTCCTTGGCATAGGCAATTCCGGTGACGACCTGCTGTTCCACGATCTCTTCCTCGTCGCAAATGAGCGTTCCGGGCGGATTGAGCAAATCCCCCATTCCGGGCGCGTCGGGATCGTCGAAGGACGACCGCACAAAGGTACGCACCCTGTGCACCATGGCAAGCTCGACCGACCGCACCTGCAGCACCTTGGCGCCGAGCGAGGCCATTTCGAGCATTTCCTCGAACGAAATCTTGGCCAGCCGGCGGGCCTTCGGCTCGATGCGCGGGTCGGTCGTGTAGACGCCGTCGACATCGGTGTAGATGTCGCAGCGGTCGGCCTTGACCGCGGCCGCAATGGCCACCGCGCTGGTATCGGAGCCGCCGCGGCCGAGTGTGGCGATGCGGTTGTCCGGGCCGATGCCCTGGAAACCGGCGATGACAGCTACCTGGCCCTCGCCGAAGCGCTTGATCAGGAAGGCGCCGTCGATATCGAGGATGCGCGCGGCGCCGTGGGCGTTGTCGGTCTTGATCGGGATCTGCCAGCCCTGCCAGGAGCGGGCATGGACGCCCATGTTCTGCAGTGTGATCGCCAGCAGGCCGGCGGTGACCTGCTCGCCCGAGGCGACGACGGCGTCGTATTCGCGCGCATCGTGCATGGGCGAAGCTTCGCGCGTCCAGGCGACCAGCTCGTTGGTCTTGCCGGCCATGGCCGAAACCACCACGGCGACATCGTGACCGGCATCGACCTCGCGTTTGACATGGCGCGCCACGTTGCGGATGCGGGCGATGTCGGCGACCGAAGTTCCGCCGAATTTCATCACGATGCGCGCCATGGAAGCGAGATGCCTTTGATTGAGCCGGCTTGAGGCCGGAACGGAACGAAGCGCCCGGCAAGGCCGAGCCGCGGAAATGCGCGGCCTCCTTAGCCAAAACATCAAAGCTTCGCAAGCGAGGGCGCAGGAGAAGAGGCTTTGGCCGGCTTTGAGGTCTCCTGACAGATTCCTGCGCCGCAATGCGATAAGGCTGAGAAAATCGCATGGAGGAACTCATGACCGAGACGCTGGAAATCGTCAGCTTCCGCCTCAAGCCGGAGGCTGCGGCCGATTTTGTCGCCCAAAATGGCGCCGTCACCGACTGGCTCGCGCGCCAACCGGGTTTTCTCAGCCGTCATCTTGGCAAGCGCGAGGATGGAGGCTGGATCGATGTGGTGCGCTGGCAAAGCCTCGAACAGGCCCAGGCGGCGGCCCAGCGCATCATGGCCGAGATCGGCGACTGCGAGGCCATGCAGGCGATCGAGCCGGCAAGCGTCGCGACGGGTCACGCCGCGGTCGCGCTGTCGAGGCTCGAGCCGTCTGGCGCTTGACGGGTTTCAGCGCAGCGCGGTGGTCGTCCAAAGGCCTGGATAGTCGACAACGAAGCCGGACGGCGCGACCTCGATCACCTCGTCGTAACCGAATGCCGGCGCGGCATAGGCATAGCGGGTGTCGTCGAGGCGACGATAGGTCTGGTCGAGACGTTCAAGCCTCAGCTCGGGAAATGCCAGATAGGCCGCGGGAGCAGGCATCTGAATGCCGGGCCTGAGACCGAGGCGTCGGATAGGCAGAAGGTTCGTGGCGGGTGTGAAACCAAGGTCGAGGTCGGCAAGGCCGGCCACCTGTGCCTGCTCCTTGCCGTTGAGCGTCCAGCCGCCGTCGTCGAGCCTCTCGAACCAATAATTTAGCGTAATCGCCGCCGAAAAGCCCCACCACGCGCGCGGCGCGGGCCAGCCATCCGGCATCGCAGTCGATCTCATAGGAGAGGCCACACGGCGCGCCCTCCTGCAGGAACACCGCCTGTCCCTTTAGACTCCAGCCATCTCCCGTCCTGGAAAGCGAACAGCAATCACGCCCTTCGCGGTCAAGCCGGCGCCAAAGGATCGAGGCTGTGGTTCGCATCGTCATTCTCCGATTGATGTCTTTCCTTCGCTCGCAAGACAGTCCTGTTTCATCTTTCATCGCGGGACCTATCAAGCCGTCACGTACCGACAAACAGCGGCGGTCGGCGCCGGGAAGCGTGGCTGCCCGGGCTCCTCCCTGCCGGCAGTGGAAAAAACCTGCCTTGACTTTCTGCGCCGGGGACCCGACTTCCTAGCGTTCCCCGACTTCCAAGCGAGGAGACCCGCTTTATGCCAGAGCCCCGCCGATCGACCATCGATGCCGGAGAAGTCGAGCGCTTTTCCGCCCTTGCCGCCGAGTGGTGGAATCCGAACGGCAAGTTCCGGCCGCTGCACAAGTTCAACCCTGTGCGGCTTGCCTATATCCGCGATCAGGTCGCGACGCGCTTCGGTCGCGATCCGCGGGCCGCCAGGCCCTTCGAGGGCCTGCGCTTCCTCGACATCGGCTGCGGCGGCGGACTTTTGTGCGAACCGATGGCCCGGCTTGGCGCCGAGGTGGTCGGCGCCGACGCCTCGGCCACCAACATCGAGGTCGCCAAGCTGCACGCGGCGGAAGCGAGCGTCAGCGTCGACTATCGCGCCACCACGGCCGAGGCGCTTGCCGACGCCGGTGAGACATTCGACGTCATCCTCAACATGGAGGTGGTCGAGCATGTCGCCGATATCGATCTGTTCGTCGCCAAATGCGGCCAGATGGTCCGGCCGGGCGGCATCATGTTCGTCGCCACCATAAACCGCACGCTGAAGGCGCTTGGCCTCGCCATCATTGGCGCCGAATACGTGCTGCGCTGGCTGCCGCGCGGCACCCATCAGTTCGGCAAGCTGGTGCGGCCCGAGGAACTGGCAAAGGCGCTTGGCGCGGCGGGGCTGACGGTCATCGACCGCACCGGCGTGATCTACCATCCGCTGGCCGACCGCTGGCAGAAGTCCAAGGACATGGACGTCAATTACATGGTGCTGGCCGAAAAGGCCTCGGTCTGACCGGCCGGCTGAAGCGCTCGTCCCCTTACGCCGCCTGGCTTTGCATCTTCATGCTTGGCAGGCTCTGCGCCTTGGTGGTGATGAACACGCCGGCGATGATGATGGCAGCCCCCAGCCAGGTCAGCAGCTGGTAGTTCTCGCCGAGGAAGATCGTGCCGGCAAAGAGACCGACCGCTGCCGCCACATAGCCGATCTGGCTGAGATAGACCGGACCGCCGACCGCCTGCAGCCGGAAGAAGAAGGCAAACATCGCCGAAGCCGACGCCACCTGCCCGGCGACCACCAGCGGCACGCCGCCGAGCGGAACGAAGGCCTGCCGGCCGAACAGAGTCAGTATGCCGAGGAGAAGCAAGGTTGCCGACGCCAGATGACTGCCGACGGCGAGCTCGATCGGGCCGGTATCCTCGGGCCAGTCGACGGTGCGGTAGATGTTGCCGGCGGCGAGGCTGACCGGGATCAGCAGGCCGATCGCCACCCAGAAATAATCGGCCGGCTGACCGGCCTCGCCGCGCGTAAGTGCCACCATGACCGCGCCGACAAAGCCGACGGCAATGCCGATGACACCGAGCAGGTTGGGCCTCCGCACGCCGAGCAGGATCGAGAACACCAGCGTGATGACCGGCGACAGCGTGAACATGATGCCGGTATAGCCGGCGCCGAGATGCGGGATGGCCGAGAACATCAAGAGATTGGGAAAGGCATAGGACACCGCCGCGGTGACGAAGAAATAGCGCAGCTTGCGCGCTGTCAGCCGGATGCGCTGGCCAAGCAGCAACAGCGCTGCCAGCAGCACGCCGCCGGCGCCGAGCGAGATGACGAAGGCCCAGACCATGGCCGGCACGCCGGCTGCGGTCGCAAGCTTGCCGAAAGGCAGCGTCATGCCGAGCAAGCCTCCGGTGACGATCAGAAGGCCGAGTGCCGAATCCCAGAGAAGTTTCATCTGCGTGGTCCTGTCGCTGCGAGGTCGTGCTTGGCGGTCACTCCAATTTAGGGTAAGATAACACAAAGATTCTTAATGTCAAGATACTTTGCGGTGAGGCACATGGACCGTGCGGCGAGAGCCATCGAGCAGTGGCAAAAGGAGCGGCCGGACCTCGACGTCTCGCCGATGGGAGTGATCGGCCGCCTGAACGAAGCGTCTTCGCTGATCGCGCGCGACCGCCTCGCGCCGCTCTTTGCCCGCTTCGGCCTGCAGTCCGGCGAATTCGACGTGCTAGCGACGTTGCGCCGCTCCGGCGCGCCCTATGCCCTGACGCCGACCGAGCTCTACGAGGCGACGATGGTCACATCCGGCGCCATGACCGCCCGGCTCGACCGGCTGGAGAAAGCTGGCCTGATCCAGCGCGCGCCGCATCCCAGCGACCGGCGCGGCATCGTGGTGCAACTCACCGGGAAAGGCCTTGCCTTGGTTGATGAGGCTCTCACGGCCCACGTTGCCAATGAGCACGAAATCCTCGCCGACTTGACGCCTGAGGATCGCGAAGCGCTCGCGCGCCTGCTTGCGAAATTGATCAGCAGTATGGGTTAGCCATCAGGCTGCTTGGTGGCGCGCGAACCTGCGCCTGTGCCGCCATCGCCGATAAGACAGGGTCAGGCCGACAAGCCAAGCCGGCATGTTGAGATAGAGCAGTGCATCTCGCAGGCCATCGAGGTAACGCTCGCTCATTGCTCGGTCCGAGAAATCCGGCATCGCCTGGAATGTCGCTTCAACTCGTCGAGCCGTATCTGTCCCAGCCGGCAGTCTGGCCGCAAAGGCGATTTCACGACGCAGACAGACACGTTCGACGCGATCCCTGAGCTTTTCTTCGTAACCGATACCGCATCGCATCAGGCGCGCATGCGTAGCCTCATGGACGATCGTTGAAGCGACGCGCTCGGGCGTCGTTGTCTCACTGACGAGATAGCGTTCGTCCAGCTCGCAAGCCTGCGAAGTCTCTGCCCACTGAGCGACCGACGCCGGGAGGACCGTGACCAAAACCTGCCTGACGTCGCGGAGCAATCGCTTGTACCGAACCGGGTCGAACTCCCGAATAACGTCAAGCGCGCCGACTATCTTGTCTGTGCCCTTGTCGCCGACAATCACCAGCCCATCGATCGTTTGGCTGGCACTGAACTTCACAACGCCTCTGCGGGCCAAGCGACCGATAGCAATCCTTATTCCGCGTCTCGGCTTGATCGCTACCGGTTTGCGCAAGGCCAACTCGGAACTCAGTTCCGGTCCTCCGGAAAGCTCGGGATCGGCATGAATTCGACGCCGTCCTCGGCGAGGCTTTGCGCCTCCTCCGGCGTCGCCTCGCCGTAGATGCCGCGCGGATCGGTTTCGCCGAAATGGATCTTGCGCGCCTCCTCGGCGAACTTGTCGCCGACATAGTCGGCGTTCTCGCGCACCTTGTCGGCCAGCGCCTTGAGCTGCGCCAGCGCCTGCTTCTGTGTCTCGCCCATGGCTAAAGCCATCTTTTCCTGCTTGCGCGAGGTGGAAACGGCAGGCGCCATCAGGGCTTTCTCGACCTTGTGCGAGCCGCAGGTCGGGCAGTCGACGAAGCCACGCTTCTTCTGCGTATCGAAGTCGTCATTGCTGCGGAACCAGGCCTCGAACTCGTGCTCGTGCTCGCAGATAAGCGAAAAGCGGATCAAGAGGCTGCACCCTTCAGACGCGGCGCCTCGCCCTCGCCGGCATTGATGGTGAAATCGCGCGCGTTCTTGAGATTGGGGATCTTGCGGCGCGCGGCGGCCGACTGTGCGGGGTCGATCTCGGCCACGATCACGCCCGGCTCGTCATGCGCGGCCTCGGCGATGATGCGACCCCATGGATCGACGATCAGCGAATGGCCGTAGGTCTCGCGGCCGTCCTCGTGCAGGCCGCCTTGCGCGGCGGCGATGATAAAGGCGCCGTTCTCGATCGCGCGCGCCCGCAGAAGCACATGCCAGTGCGCCTCGCCGGTCTGGCGGGTGAAGGCGGCAGGCACCGAAAGCACCTCCGCCCCTGCCACCGCCTCGGCGCGGAACAGCTGCGGGAAGCGCAGGTCGTAGCAGACGGCGAAGCCCAGCCTTGCGCCAGCGATCGTGGTGACGACCGCCTCCGTTCCCGGCTCATAGGAGGCGGATTCGCGCCAGCTTTCGCCGTTGTCGAGGTCGACATCGAACATGTGGATCTTGTCGTAATTGGCGATTGCGGCGCCATCGGGCGCGAACAGGAACGCCCGGTTGGCAAGCTTGCCGTCGGCACGCAGGATGGCCGTCGAGCCGACATGCAGATAGATGCCGAGTTCCTTGGCCAGTTTCCGCGCCGTCGAAACGACGACGTCCTTGTCCTCGGAGGTGAAGGCTGCGGCGCCAGCCTGCTTGTCGCGAACGAGAGCGCCAGTCATTTCCGGCGTCTGCACATAGGTCGCGCCCTGGTGAGCTGCCTCGCGCACCAGCCGTTCCATATCGGCCGCGTTGCGCTCCGGGCTGGTGCCCGAACGCATCTGCACTGCCGCTGCCTTGAAGGAACTCATCGTCATCTCCCGTTGGCAAGCAGCATATCCAGCCGGCCCTGCGACTCCAACTCATGGAGGTCGTCGCAGCCGCCGACATGCGTCTCGCCGATGAATATCTGCGGAAAGGTGGTCCGCCCATGCGCCTTGGAAATCATCTCCCGGCGCAATTCCGGCGAGAACGAAGCGTCGTGCTCGGTATAGGTCACGCCCTTACGCTCGAGCAGTCGCTTGGCGGCGGTGCAATAGCCGCACATCATCCGGGTGTAGATCGTCACATCGACCATCAATCAGAAGTCCTGCCGATGCACGTCGCCCGACGATTGCGCAAAGACGACATGCACAAATACAACTCAACCAAATCTATATAGTCGCGGACTCATCGGCCCGAAAGTCCCCTGGCAGGACACGAGCGAAGGTTAGCACGTCGACCGCTCCGGCACCGCCCCTCTTCAGCGCCTTGGCCACCGACCGCACGGTGGCGCCGGTGGTGTAGACATCGTCGATGACGAGCACCCTGCGGCCGGCGATCTCGATCTCGGCCTCGGGCGGGACGTGGAACGCGGCGCGAACATTCTCCTCGCGCTCGTGCCGCTCCAGCCCGACCTGCTGGCGGGTGAGTTTTACGCGCCTGACCGCCGCCGGCGAAAACGGCAGGCCGCTGAGTTTCGACACCGCGCGCCCCAGCTCAGCCGACTGGTTGAACTGTCGGCGGAAGAATCGCCGCCAATGCAGCGGCACCGGCACCACCACATCGGCTTCTGCGATCAGTTCGGCGCCGGCGCGCATCATCCAGCGTGCCATCCATGGCGCGAGATCCGTGCGATCCTGATATTTCAGCCCCTGCACCATCTGGCGGGCAACGCCCGAGTAGACGACCGCCGCCCGCGCCCGCTCGAAGGGCGGCGGATCGGCGATCGCCTCGGCGGAGAGGAAGCCCTCGCCCATGTCATGGGTGAAGGGCGTGCCCATCACCGGACACCAGGGCTTCTCCAGCAGACGAAGCTTCGGCCAGCAGGCGCCGCACAGTACGCCGGGCTGCGAGACGTGGCGGCGACAACCGGCACAGACCGGCGGGAACAGCATCCGCGCCGGCCAGCCCAAAGCCTGCCGCGCCATGTTCTTGATCGCAATGGTCTTGATCTTGTGCACCGGATCGGCCACGTGAAGGAAAACCCGCGCCACCATAGCATCGGTCCGGCATGCGCGGACAACAGGAATAACCCATTGCAGCCCTTGATCGACACGCAGCTTTGGCTTGCGCACAAGCGTCGGGCCCTCACGCACCCCGTCGATGGCGCCGATTTCCTGATGCGACGGGCGGCGGAAGACCTTGCTGACCGGCTGGGCGCGGTCGAGCGCAGGTTCGGCAAGGCGGCTGCGCTGTTCTGCCAGACATCGGCGGCGGCCAGGGTGCTTGCCGACAGCGGCAAGGTGGCCGATATCGTTCGCGTGGAGACGGATGACGTCTTCCTTGCCGGCGAACCCGGCCTGGTCGCCCGGGCGGAGACCGTGCCGTTCGAAGCCGAAAGTCTCGACCTCGTCGTCTCGCTGCTGTCGCTGCAGGCGATGAACGACATCCCCGGCGTGCTGGCGCAGATCCGCCGCGCGTTGAAGCCCGACGGCTTGTTCCTCGGCGCCCTTGCCGGCGCCGGCACGCTTGCCGAGTTGCGTGAAAGCCTGCTTGCCGCCGAGACCGAGCTTCATGGCGGCGCGAGCCCCCGCATCCTTCCGTTCACCGATGTGCGCGACGCTGGCGCGTTGCTGCAGCGTGCCGGCTTGGCGCTGCCGGTCGCCGACGTCGAGACGGTCACGGTGCGCTACTACTCGCTCTTCGGCCTTGCCGCCGATCTGCGCGCTATGGGTGAGACCAGCCCGCTTTTCGACCGTAGCCGGCGCCCGGCCACCAGGCGGCTGTTCGCCCGCGCCGCCGAGATCTATGCCGAACGGTTCTCGGACCCGGACGGCCGCATACGGGCGAGCTTTTCAATCGTGTGGATGTCCGGCTGGGCGCCCGACGCCTCGCAGCAGAAGCCGCTCAAGCCTGGCTCGGCCAAGGTCTCGCTGAAGACGATCCTGGAGAAGCCGACGGGGCATTGATCAGGAGTAGTTCCCGGAAAGGGTGAAACAGTTTTCTGTCCGAAATTTCCGTAAAAACAAATAGTTAGAGCCGTTCAGCGACTCTAGCCACGCAGGACTGCTTCTAATCGGTCAGTGCTGGGCGAAGGCATTGGCAAGTCTGCTGTTGTTGTCGGAGAACAACCACTGGAGTGCATCCGCGGCCTTGCCGATACCGCCGATGATGGCCAGCGACAACACGGTGACGATCAGACCATATTCAATGGCCGTGGCACCCGATTCATCTTTTATGAATTGCTGCAGCAGGTTTTTCATGGTCGTCGATCCCTCTTGTCGGGAACCATAGAGCCTACCCGTTAAGAAAGGTTAACGACAAAAGCTTAACGGGGGATGAAATGGCCTCTTCTCGCTGAATTTATTAACCAATTAGCAATCGCCCCAATTAGCAATCGCCATAGCGGCTGCCATCGTTGCGGATCACGCAGACGGAACTAGGCAGCGGCTGAAGCACGCTTCGCCGCAGCGTGTAAGTGTTGCGGTGCCCGATCGAGCCGGTGCTGGTCATGTCGAGCCCGCCGGCCAAACCGTCACGCGCGGTTTGCGATCGCGGCTGGCTGTCGAGGAAAGGCGTCGCGATCAATGCCAGCGCCACTGCGGCCGATCCGAAAAGCAAGGTGATCCGCAAAATGCCCATGCCGGCATCGGCGGCGCGGAACGTGCGGTCGGGCCGGATCGTGTCCCAGTCTCTCTCGAGGCTCATGGAATGGCTCCAAACAAAAATCGGGGCATGCCGCCGCGCGGACGACTTCGCCTCAATGTTCCATGTCGAGATAAATCTTCCATTAACGCTGCCTAAAACAGGCGAGGGCAAAGGCAGCTCGCGGGCTGCTCCAGGAAAAGTGCGTAGCGGTTTTCCGTCCGGAATTGCGTAGAACAGAATCGTTGGAGCAGTTCAGCGCCTGGTGGAAACGCCGAACTACTCTGACGATCACAACAGATCGATGAGGAACTGGATCAGCGGCGCGTCCGCCGGCGGCATCGGATAGTCGCGCATCTGCCGCGGCCTGACCCATTTCAGCCCTTGTCCTTCCTTCGGCTGCGCGATGCCGCGGAACTTCCGGCAGACATAAAGCGGCATCAGCAGGTGGAAATCGTCGTAGCTGTGGCTGGCGAAGGTGAGCGGCGCGAGGCAAGGGATCTCGGTCTCGATGCCGAGCTCCTCATGCAGCTCGCGCACCAGGCATTCCTCGGGCGTCTCGCCGGGTTCGACCTTGCCGCCTGGAAACTCCCACAAGCCGGCGAGCTGCTTGCCCTCGGGGCGCTGCGCCAGAAGCACGCGCCGGTCGGCGTCGACCAGCGCGCAGGCCGCGACGAGGAGCAGGCGCTTTCCTGTCGGCTTGATCTCGCTCATGCGCCAGGCGGCCGGCGATAGTGATAGCGGTAGACTTCCTCGAAGCCGAGCGACCGGTAGAGCGACAGCGCCGCGATATTGCCGGCCTCGACCTGCAGCCAGGCTTCGCGCGCGCCACGCAGCCTGGCCCACTTCAGCGCCGACAGGATGAGGTTGCGGCCATGGCCCTTCTTGCGCGCCGATTTCTCGGTGGCGACCTCGAACAGTCCCGCGAGGTCGCCGTCATGGACACAGATCAGCGTCGACAGCGGCTCGTTGCCGTCTTCGAGCGCAAACAGCCCCGCGTCCGGCTGAATGGCGCCGATGACCTCCGACAGGCCGGGCCGCAGCGCGACGTCCGAGCCGTTCGTCTTGATCGCCGCGCCGATGAAGCGGCTGATGTCCTTCAGCGGAATCTGGTCCATCGCGGCGTCGAGCTGCGCCTCCTTGAGCGGCAGCCGCATCACCAGCGATTCGTCGAACCGACTCCAGCCGGCATCGTCGAGATGCTTCGACAGCACCTGCCCCGAAAGCGGCGACATGCGAAAGGTCAGCGGCCGGCCGTAAGCGTCGAAGCGGCGGCTGGCGCGCACGATGCGTTCGGCGATGGCATGGGTATCGCCCGGATCGAGCGGATTGACGGAATTTAGGCGCTTTGCCGGGTGGCCGGCCGTCAGCCGCACCACCCATGTCCCGTCGTAGTGGACGGCCGCCGCCGGCCAGGCGCGAAAGCCCGCCGCCTCATAGCGGCGCACGACCGCCAACACGCTCGCCGGATGCCTCGACACCGGCGCCATCAGCTCCGGTAGTCGCCGTTGATGGCGACATATTCCTTGGTGAGGTCGCAGGTCCACACCGTCGCCTTGCCGCGGCCGATGCCAAGGTCGGCACGAATGCGGATATCGTCGCGCTTCATATAGGCCGACGTCGCTTCCTCGGAGTAGTCCGGATCGCGCTCACCCTCATGCGCCAGACGGTTGTCGCCGAACCAGATCGACAGCCGGTCGCGGTCGGCCGGCTCGCCGGCCTTGCCGACGGCCATGACGACGCGGCCCCAATTGGCGTCCTCGCCGGCGACCGCCGTCTTGACCAGCGGCGAATTGGCGATCGAGAGCGCGATGCGCTTGGCCGAGCGGGCGGACTTGGCGCCGGTGACGGTGACCTCGACCTGCTTGCGCGCGCCCTCGCCGTCGCGCACCACTTGCAGCGCCAGCGACTTCAGCACCTTGCCGAGCGCGCGGCGGAAGGCGCCGAGTCGCGCGTCCTTTGGGTCGCTGATCGCCGGCGCGCCACGCGCGGCTGCCTTGCCGGTGGCAAAGATGAGCAGCGTGTCGCTGGTCGAGGTGTCGCTGTCGACGGTGACGGCATTGAAGGTCTTGGCGGTGCCGCGCGACAAGAGATCCTGCAGCACGGGGGCCGCGATCGGCGCGTCGGTGGCGATGAAGGAGAGCATCGTCGCCATGTCGGGCGCGATCATGCCGGCGCCCTTGGCGATGCCGTTGATGGTGACGTCGGCATCGCCGAGCTTCACCGTCTGGGTTGCCACCTTCGGATAGGTGTCCGTGGTCATGATGGCCTTCGCCGCCTCGGTCCACAGGTCCGGCTTGCCGTCCCTCACCAGCCCGGCCAGCAGGTGGCTGAATTTGTTGGTGTCGAGCGGCTCGCCGATGACTCCGGTCGAAGCCAGGAACACCTCGCTCTCGGAGCATCCGGCGGCCTTCGCCGCCGCCTCGCCCGTCAGCACCGTCGAGGCCTTGCCCTTCTTGCCGGTGAAGGCGTTGGCATTGCCGGAGTTCACCACCAGAACGCGCGCCTTGCCGGCGGGCAGGTTCTGGCGGCAGTAGTCGACCGGCGCCGAGGGACATTTTGAGCGGGTGAAGACGCCGGCGACGGCCGTGCCCGGTTCGAAGACCATGGCAAGCAGGTCGGTGCGGTTCCGGTACTTGATCCCGGCCTCGGCGGTGGCGATGCGCACGCCCTCGATGACCGGCATTTTCGGATATTTCTTCGGTGCGAGCGGCGAAATCGTTGCGGACATTGGGACCCCGAAGCGGCAGAACGCGAAAGGAAGGCCGGTTTGCCCGATAGCGCGCGCCGGCGCAAGAGGCGTTCTGGCCGCGTTTCATGGGCTTCACCGGTCACGCCGCGATCTAAAACGATCCGTTTCGTTTCGCCTCAGGACCCAATATGATCAGCGGAAGATTCATCGGCTAAAGCAATTCCAGGAAAAGCGTGAAGCGGTTTTTCCGTCCGGAATTGCGTCAAGACAATCTAAGGACGACGATATGGGCGAAGTTGCCGCCCCGGGGCGCAAGTCGATCGGCGCCAAGCGAAACCCGGAAAGCGCCGACGCCATCATCGAGGCCGCCGAAGCGGTGCTGGCGGAGGCCGGCTATTCCGGCTTTTCGATCGAGGCGGTCGCGCGGCGGGCGCGGGCGGGGAAACCGACCATTTATCGCTGGTGGCCGAGCAAGGCGGCGCTGCTGATCGAAGTCTACCAGCGGCAAAAACGCGTCGAGGTACCCGATACCGGCAGGCTCGAGGAGGATCTCGCCGGCTTCCTGGCAAATCTGTTCGCGCACTGGCGCGACACTTCGTCCGGCAACGTCTTCCGGTCGCTGATCGCCGAAGCACAATCCGACGACGACGCCGCGGCGGCGCTCGCCGACTATGCGAAAGGGCGCCGCGCCCATACCGGCCGGATGATCGAGCGCGCCAAGGCGCGCGGCGAGGTGGCGGCGGACATCGACGCCGGGATCGTGGCCGACCTGATCGCCTCCTACGCGTGGCGGCATCTTCTGACCAACCGCCTCAATGAAGACGAGGCGACGATCCGGACCGCGGTCCGCTATGTGGTGCGAGGCATAGCGCCCGACTGAAACGCGAAAGGGCGCCCGAAAGGCGCCCTCTGCAAACTTCCCAAGCCGATGCGGATTACTTGCCGCTCTCCAGCGTGTCGACCGCGGCCTTCAGCTTCCCGTCCGGGATATCGACCTTGGCGGCGCCGCGCAATTCCTTGACCATGGCGAAATACTTGTCGCGGATGACGGCCTGCTTGGCCTGGTCCTTGACGTCGTCGAAGGCCGGCGGCTGCTTGGCGCGCTTGTCCTCGACCTTGATGACGTGCCAGCCGAACTGTGACTTTA
Organism: Mesorhizobium sp. WSM4884; assembly: GCF_029625675.1. Classification (NCBI taxonomy): domain Bacteria; kingdom Pseudomonadati; phylum Pseudomonadota; class Alphaproteobacteria; order Hyphomicrobiales; family Phyllobacteriaceae; genus Mesorhizobium; species Mesorhizobium sp. WSM4884. The sequence goes on along the minus strand of NZ_JARTVO010000003.1, from coordinate 170,463 downwards.
CCGGCTCCTTGGAGTACTTGCCGACATCGAGCGCGAACGCCGCCTTGTCGAACTCCGGCACCATCTGCCCGGGACCGAACCAGCCGAGATCGCCGCCGTTCGACTTGCCGCTCGGGTCGCTGGTATGCTCGTTGGCGAGCTTCTGGAAATCGGCGCCGCCGTCGAGCTGCTTGATGATCGCCTCGGCCTCTTCCTTCGTCTTCACGAGGATGTGACGGGCGTGGATTTCATTGACCGGCGGCGTGTTGGCGATTTCCTGGTCGTAGCGGGCGCGAACCTCGGCATCCGTGACCTTGTTGACGACCTCCTTCTCGACAACCTCGCCATGCAGGGCGCGCTGCTGTAGGAACGCCATGCGGCGCTGGAAATCGGCATCCTTGTCGAGACCGCTGTCGACCGCCTTCTTGGCCATGACGCGGATTTCGATGGCCGCCGAAAGGGCGGCGGCGCGGCGCTGTTCCGGCGGCAGCTGCTGAAACTGCTGCGACAGCTCGCCTTCGGCGAGCGCAAGATCGGCCTCGGTCAGCTTCTCGCCGTTGATGGTGGCGACGATGGCGTTCGGGTCGACCGGCGCAGCGGCGGGAGCCGCGGCGTCCGGCTGGGCTGGCTTGGTTTCCTGCGCCATCAGCGGCGACAGTGAAAGTGCCGAGAGCCCGAAGGCCAGGCCAAGGCTGGCGAGCGACGCGCGGCGGAACAGCAGGGACATCAAGATAAACTCCAGTGGGGATTGCCAATAAGGATCGCTTGAGCGGAAAGGTTCCAGATCAGTCCGATTGTGGCGGAATTTGGCGCTGCCCACAGGGCTAACGCGGCGTTGACATCAGTTGAGCCCCCTCTTATCTGTCCAACGACTTGGCGTCCAGAACCGTTTTCCGGGCGCTTTTTGCGTTTGTCCGCATTCACGCGGATTTGATGGGCCCGCCAGGCGCCTGTCGCAAACGGCTAAAATTGCTATCGAAAGGACCATTGGATGGTCAGTCTCGGCGCTCTCGCGCGTAAGGTTTTCGGCTCTTCCAACGACCGCCGAGTCAAGTCGACCCGGCCCCGGGTCGAAGCCATCAATGGGTTGGAAAACGAGATGCGGGCGCTCTCCGATGCCGAGCTTGCCGGCCGCACCGAAAAATTCCGCCAGGATCTCGCCAACGGCGCTTCTCTCGACGACTTGCTCGTACCGGCTTTCGCCACCGTGCGCGAGGCGGCCCGCCGCGTTCTGGGCATGCGTCCTTTTGACGTGCAATTGATCGGCGGCATGGTGCTGCACAATGGCGGCATCGCCGAAATGCGCACAGGCGAAGGCAAGACGCTTGTCGCCACCTTGCCGGTCTATCTCAATGCGCTTGCCGGCAAGGGCGTCCATGTCGTCACCGTCAACGACTATCTCGCCAAGCGCGACGCCGAATGGATGGGCCGCATCTACAAGTTCCTCGGCCTCACCGTCGGCATCATCGTCCACGGTCTTTCGGATGACGAACGCCGCGACGCCTACGCCGCCGACGTCACCTACGCCACCAACAACGAGCTCGGCTTCGACTATCTGCGCGACAACATGAAATACGAGCGTTCGCAGATGGTGCAGCGCGGCCATGCCTACGCCATCGTCGACGAGGTCGACTCCATCCTGGTCGATGAAGCGCGCACCCCGCTGATCATTTCCGGTCCGCTCGAGGACCGCTCGGAAATGTACAACACCATCGACGCCTTCATGCTGAAGCTCGGCCCGGCCGACTACGAGGTCGACGAAAAGCAGAAGACCACGATTTTCACCGAGGACGGCACCGAAAAGCTGGAAAACATGCTGCGCGACGCCGGCCTTTTGAAGGGCGAGTCGCTTTACGACGTGGAGAACGTCGCCATCGTCCACCACGTCAACAACGCGCTGAAGGCGCACCTCCTGTTCCAGAAGGACAGGGACTACATCGTGCGCAACGGCGAGATCGTCATCATCGACGAGTTCACCGGCCGCATGATGCCCGGCCGCCGCTATTCGGAAGGCCTGCACCAGGCGCTCGAGGCCAAGGAGCATGTGCAGATCCAGCCGGAGAACCAGACGCTGGCCTCCGTCACCTTCCAGAACTATTTCCGCCTCTACAAGAAGCTCGCCGGCATGACCGGCACGGCGCTAACCGAGGCCGAGGAATTTGCCAACATCTACAATCTCGAGGTCACCGAGATCCCGACCAACCTGTCGGTTGCCCGCAAGGACGAGGACGACGAGGTCTACCGGACGGTGGATGAGAAGTACAAGGCGATCGTCAAGGAGATCCGCGACGCCCGCGAGCGCGGCCAGCCGATCCTGGTCGGCACCACCTCGATCGAGAAATCCGAGCAGTTGGCCGAGCGCCTGCGCAAGGAAGGCATCAAGAACTTCGAGGTGCTCAACGCCCGTCACCACGAGCGCGAAGCGGCCATCGTCGCCCAGGCCGGCAAGCCCGGAGCCATCACCATTGCCACCAACATGGCCGGCCGCGGCACCGACATCCAGCTCGGCGGCAATGCCGACATGCGTATCGCCGAGGAACTGGCCGACATGCCCGCCGGCCCCGAGCGCGAGGCGAAGGAAAAGGAAATTCGCGACGACATCGCGCAGCTGAAGGAAAAGGCGCTGGCCGCCGGCGGCCTCTATGTATTGGCCACCGAGCGCCATGAATCGCGCCGCATCGACAACCAGCTGCGCGGTCGTTCCGGCCGCCAGGGCGACCCGGGCCGCTCGAAATTCTTCCTGTCGCTGCAGGACGATTTGATGCGCATCTTCGGCTCCGAGCGCATGGACGGCATGCTGCAGAAGCTCGGCCTCAAGGAAGACGAGGCCATCATCCACCCGTGGATCAACAAGGCGCTGGAAAAGGCGCAGAAGAAGGTCGAGGCGCGCAACTTCGACATCCGCAAGAATCTGCTGAAATACGATGACGTCTCCAACGACCAGCGCAAGGTGGTGTTCGAGCAGCGCATCGAGCTGATGGACGGCGAAGGCCTGTCCGAGACGGTCACCGAGATGCGCGAGGGCGTCATCGAGGAAATCGTCACCAAGAACATCCCGGAAAATGCCTATGCCGAGCAGTGGAATGTCGCCGGCCTGAAGGAAGAGGTGGCGCAGTATCTCAATCTCGACCTGCCGGTAGAGGAGTGGGTCAAGGAAGAGGGTATCGCCGAGGACGATATCCGCGAGCGCATCTCGGCCGCCGCCGAGGCAGCCGCCAAGGAGCGCGCCGAGCGCTTCGGCCCCGACGTGATGAGCTATGTCGAGCGTTCGGTGGTGCTGCAGACGCTAGACCACCTATGGCGCGAGCACATCGTCAATCTCGACCACCTGCGCTCGGTCGTCGGCTTCCGCGGCTATGCCCAGCGCGACCCGCTGCAGGAATACAAGGGTGAGGCCTTCGAGCTGTTTCAGGGCATGCTCGGCAATCTGCGCCAGGCCGTCACCGCGCAGTTGATGCGCGTCGAGCTCGTCCGCCAAGCGGCCGAAGCGCCGCCGCCGGCTGCGCCCGACATGTTCGGCAGCCATATCGACGGCACCACCGGCGAGGACGACTTCCAGGGCGGCGAGACCGCGCTTCTGGTCCGCCAGGATCAGAGCGCCATCGTCGCGCCGGAAAATCGCGACCCGAAGAACCCGGCGACCTGGGGCAAGGTCGGCCGCAATGAGGCCTGCCCCTGCGGCTCCGGCAAGAAATACAAGCACTGCCACGGCGCCTTCGCCTGATCCCTCTTGCTTCTCTCCGTTCAACGGAGAGAAGGTGCCCGAAGGGCGGATCAGGGGCAGGCGCAGGAAAGGCCTCACAACAGCCCCGACGCCCGCGCCGCGGCCGTCGCCTCGCCGCGCGAGACGGCTTCCAGCTTCTCCAGCACTGCCGAGACATGGTGATCGACCGTTTTCGGCGAAATGGTCAGGTGCGCGGCGATCTTCTTGTTGGAGAAGCCGCGCTCGATCAGTTGCAGCACTTCCATCTGGCGCTGGGTGAGACCGGCGAGATTGGCGCGTGTTGCCTGTCTTGGTCCGCGCGCGATATGGCTGACGCCGCTGTGCCGCATCATGGCGCGCACGTGCTGCGCCACCGGCCTTGCGCCAAGTCCTTCGAAGATGTCGAGCGCCTCGCGCAACGCCGCTTCGTCGCCTTGCAGCAGGGCGAGCGCGCGCTCGAAGGGGGCGTCCATCCCGACCCAGAATGCCGCGGCGCCCCGCCAGTCGCCGGCAAGCAGAAGGCGATGCGGCTCCGCCATGCCGCCGGTCTCACCCGGGTCGCTGTCAGGCGCCAGCAGCTGCCGCCAGGTCGCCAGCTCGCCGAACACGGCGCGCGTCGGCGACAGGCTTTCAGCCAGGTCGATCAGGCGCAGCGCCTCTTCCCTGTCGCCTTGCCCGAGCCATGCGAGCTCGGCCATCACCATCGCGTAAGGCACCAGCCGCTGCAGCTCCATGCCTTTGTCCAGGTACCGCCTCATCTCATCCAGCACCGGCTCGGCCGAAGGGTCGCCCCGCCGGATGCGCAGCCTCGCCAGCGCCACCAGCGATGGGTAGCGCACAAGCGCGGTCGTTGCCTCGTTGTCGATGACGTCATGCGCCACCGCGGCCGCGTCGTTCCACAGGCCGCGCCGCAGCAACAGCTGCGCCTGCACGCCGCGCATGTAGTCGCGCCAGGTCGCGAGATCGTTCTCGACGCAATAGGCGATGCCACGGTCGAGAAGGGCCTCCGCCTCGTTGAAGTTGAGCCGGTTCATCTCGACGCAGGCGCAATTGGTGAAGGCGCGCGCCGCATGCTCCTGGAAATTACCCGCAAGGGCGATTCCAAGGCTGCGGGCGAGGTCGCGCCGCCCTTTGGCGAAATCCAGCCATTGTCCGGCTGCCCCGACATTGTTGAGCGCGTGACAAAGGATGTCCGGCCGGTTCAGCCGCTCCGCCAGCTCCACGGCCTTGCCGCCGAGCGAAAGCGTCTCGTCGAGCCTTTCGGCCAGCATCGCCAGTTGGGAAAGGTTCGAGTACGCCATGGCAAGTTCGGGACTGTCGGGCGCCGTTTCCAGCAGCTCGACCGCCTGTATCCCGAACCGATCCGCTGCCTCGCGATCGCCCAGCAGGTAGGCGAAGCGTGACAGGCATCTGAGGCTGTCGCCTTCCTTCAGCCTGTCGCCCAGCGCTTGCTGCAGCCGGCGCGCTTCGCCCTGTGCCTCCATGGCCGCGTCGATGCGGCCGATGAGATGGCATTCGAAGGCATGGCCTTCATGGAGCGCCGCCTGGCTTTCCATCGGTAGGCCGTCGGAATGGCGCAAGGCGACCTCGTAATGACCGGCGGCATCGCGATGCGCGCCGACCCGGGAAGCCTCGCGCGCCGCAAGCGGCGCAAGCGTGCGCACCGCCTCCAGGTTCTGCGCCTCCACCGCATGATGCACCAGCCTTGCGGTGGCCACATCCGGGTTTTCCTGCAGCGCCGTCAGTGCGCGCTGGTTGTACTCGCGCCGTCGGCTCGGCGTCAGCGCCATCTCGATGGCCCGGCGTGCGATCTCATGCCGGAAAGCATAGCCGTCGCCGAAATCCTCGAGCAGGCCTTGGCTGACGCACTCGGCGAGTTGGCCGGCGGCAGCGATCCCGCACAGGCCGCTGAGCGCCCAGGCATCGGCACGGCGCGGAAACACGGACACTGCGTCGAGCATCGAACGGGCGCCGGGCGACAGCCGTTCGGCCCGCGCCAGCACCGCGTCGCGAACGCTCGCCGGCAACGCGCTGTCGCTTTCGGCGGCGAGCAGTTCGGTGACGAAGAAGGCATTGCCGGCGGTGGCCCGGTAGATCGCGTCGCCGTCGCGGCCGGCCCGCTCCGCGAGCGACAGCACGGCGGCCTCGCTGAGCAACGGCACCTCGATACGCGCGACATTGCCGGCCGGGATCTCGCCAAGCGCCCGGCGAACGCGCATCTGTCCTTCGCTGCGATCGGTGCGCGCCGTGACCAAGAGCAGAATGTGGGAGTTTGCAATGCGCCGGCCGAGAAAGCGGACGAGATCGAGCGTCGCGTCATCCGCCCAATGCAGGTCCTCGATGACGAGCAGGCTCGGACCCTTCGCCTCGAAGACGTCGAGCGCGTCGGAAAACAGCGGCAGCCTCTGCCCCTGCCGGTCGTCGATCGCGCGCGGCAGTTCCCACTGCGCCTCGCGCGCGAGGTCATAGAGCGGCCCCAGCGGATCGGGTATCGACAGGTCCTCGCAGGCGCTGCGCAGCAAGGTCACCCCTTGCCCGACACGATCCACGCCCACATGATCCACGCCCACGCGGTCTACGAAAGCCTCGACCAGCGCCGTCTTGCCCGCGCCGGCCTCGCCCGACAGCGCCACGACACGGCCGCAGCCTTGCATCGCATGCGTCAGCAGGGCCTCCAGTTGCTGCAGCTGCGTCTGCCTTTCCAGAAGCATTCTCGTCTCTCTCGCGAAGTCAGGATTTTAACCGCGGCGGGACGCCGCCTCGATAGTCCGGACGGGCGCTCAATAATGTGACCTTCCACACATTGAGGTGCCTCTCTCCACAAATAACGTTTCTAACATGGGGAATCGTCCCGCCAAATATGGGGAAAGATTCCGATGCGCGGATTTTGTGAGCGTGCTTTTAGTCCGGCCGCGCTCCGACCGAGCGCGATTCAATCACCAAAGGAAGACCAATCATGCCTCGTTATCTGGTTGAACGCACATTTCCCGAAGGCCTCAACGTGCCGATGAACGATGCCGGCGCGGCAGCCATGGGCGGTGTCATCGCCCGCAACGCCGAAAAGGGCGTGACCTGGGTGCAGTCCTTCGTTTCACCCGACAAGTCGAAGAGCTTCTGCGTCTATGACGCGCCCTCGCCCGAGGCGATCCGCAGCACCGCGCAGAAGAATTCGCTTCCCGTCGACAAGATCACGGAGGTGCGGGTCCTCGACCCCTACTTTTATCGCTGATCAACGACGCAAAGATGCGCTTCAGATCGTCCCTGCCGAAGGCAGACCTGATGTCATGCCGGACAGCGAGGGAATATCCGCCCCGGCGGATATCTCCGCCCCACGGCGCGGCTTCATCCGGCGGGCCGTGGCGGCGCTGCTTTCGCCTGTGCGAAACCGGCGCCGCCGGTTGCCGCCGCGGGACGATTATCTGAGACGCGACATCGGCCTCGATGACCGCGAGATGCCGCGCGAATACTGGGAATATTGGTGGCATCACTGGTAACTCCGTCCGGCGGACCTGAGCGGCCCGCCACAGCAGTGTCAGTCGCGACAGGCGGTTCAACCGGCCTCTGACCGGGCCGGCTTCGCCTTGCGCGCCCCAACAGAATCTGGAGAGGAAAATGAGCATCCACAACCGGTCCCGGTGCTTCGTCGCGGCATCGGCCCTGACCGTCATGGCGGTCGGTGCTGTCAGCGCCGAGACTGTCAATCCGCTCGCGGAAAAGGTTCGGGCAACCGACAGCCGCTTCGAGGACGTGGCGGTAGCGAAGGCCGAAGGCTATGCGCCGATCCCTTGCGCCAGCGGCCTCACCGGCGGCGCCATGGGCATACACTACGTCAATGCCAGCTATCTGAAGGACGACGCCGTCGACGTCGCCAAGCCCGAGGCGGTGATGTACGAACCGATGGCCGACGGCACGCTGAAGCTGATCGCCGTCGAGTACATCACCTCGAAGGGTCCGGCCTCGCTCGAAGGTCACCTGTTCAACTTCAACACGGCGCCCAACCGCTACGGCCTCGGCCCGTTTTACGAGCTTCACGTCTGGGCCTGGAAGCTGAATCCGACCGGCACCTTCGCAGACATGAACCCGAACGTGTCCTGCGACCCGATGAAGGGGATGTAAGAGCGTCCCTGTGGAACTTGGGACACCGGCGCCGCGTCCGGTGTCCTCCCTTCCCCTGCCAGGGGAAGGGCGAGCGTGGCGCCGGCTGGCTCCCCTTGCCTACGGGCAATCCCCGGCGCTCGCTCGCCTTTCGCTGCCCGTTGTCCCCTCCTCACCCAACCGTTTCTTAAGGTGTTTCGGATAGACCGAAACCCTGGAAAGAGGCGGAAAAGGGAGAGTATTAGGGGTGCGCTTTTCCGCGGCTACGACTGCCGGGCGGTTCCTGCCGCAGCGCTGGGCGCTGCGCATGCGCCCGCTGCTTGGCCGCATAGACGCCGTGCTGTTCACCGCCGACGAACGCGGCGAAGCCGGCCGCATGTCGCTGATAGCCTTTTCCATCCGCATCGTCAGCGCCGTCATTGCCTTCGTCAGCCAGGTGCTGATGGCGCGCTGGATGGGCTCGTTCGAATACGGCATCTTCGTGCTGGTTTGGGTGACGATGGTCATCGTCGGCAACCTTGCCTGCCTCGGCTTCCACACCTCGGTCATCCGCTTCATTCCTGAGTATCGCGAGCGCGGCATGCTCGCCGAACTGCGCGGCATCGTCCTGGCGAGCCGGCTGTTCGTGCTTATCGCCTCGACGATGATCGCCGGCCTCGGGGCGCTCGGCGTCTGGCTCGCCTCGCCCTGGATCGAAAGCTACTACGTCGTCCCCTTCATCCTCGGCGTCATCTGCCTGCCGATGATCGCGATGGGCGATCTCCTGCAGGGGCTGGCGCGGGCGAATTCATGGGCGCTGTTCGCGCTGTCGCCGACCTATCTGGTGCGGCCGATGCTGATCCTGGCGTTCATGGCGGCAATGCTCGCCCTGAACTACGCCCCCGACGCCAAGACCGCCATCTTCGCCTCGATTGCTGCTACCTATGTCACGACGCTCGGCCAGCTGATGGGCGTCACCTCCCGCATGGACAGGAAGATGCCGGCCGGTCCGATGACCGTGCATTTCGGCCGGTGGTTCCTCGTCTCGCTGCCGATCTTCCTGGTCGAGAGTTTCTTCTTCCTGCTCACCAATGCCGACGTGCTGATGGTCGGCGCCTATCTCGACCCCAACGACGTCGCCGTCTATTTCGCCACGGTGAAGACGCTGGCACTGGTGCACTTCGTCTATTTCGCGGTCAAGGCGGGCGTTGCCCAGCGTTATGCGCAGTTCACCCATGGCGAGCCGGAAAGGCTCGCCGCCTTCGCCCGCGAGACCGTCTCCTGGACCTTCTGGCCGTCGCTGGCGATGGCGCTGCTGGTGCTCGCGCTCGGCGAACCGATGCTGGTGCTGTTCGGCCCGGAATTCACCGCCGGCTATCCGCTGCTCTTCCTGCTCGTCTTCGGCGTCGTCGCGCGCGGCGCCGTCGGCCCTTGCGAAAGCCTGCTCACCATGAGCGGCAACCAGAACATCTGCGCCGCCGTCTACGCCATGACGCTTGCCTTGAACATCGGTCTCAACGTGGTCCTGATCCCGCTCTTCGGCCTCTGGGGCGCCGCGATCGCCACCAGCCTCGCCATGATCTTCGAGGCAGGCGCGCTGTCCTTCACCGTCTGGCGCAAGCTCGGCATCGTCATGGCGATTTTCGTGCCTGCAAACAAGGAAATCGCCTGATGGCCGCCGTTCCGTTGCTTGAGGAGACCAGCGGCGGCCCGGCCGGTGCCATGGTGTCGGGCCTTGCCGGCCTCGCCAGGGAGGCGGATTTTGCCCATATCGAGCTCTTCGCCAACAACCGGCCGGAGCGCAAGCTCGCGATCTATCCGGCATCCGCGGGCTTCGATCTCGTCGAGGAGCTCGATTATCTCAGCGCCCGCGCGATCGAGCCCAACGTATTCTTCAACCCGCGCTTCCTGGCCCCCGCCATGCCGAGGCTCGAGGACCGCGAGGTGCGGCTGGCCGTGATCCGCGATGGCGACGAGTTCCGCAACCGGCTGCGGCTTCTGGTGCCGTTCTCGGTCGAGCGGCCGGCGATCCCGCTCGGCGTCCCGGTCATGCGCACTTGGTCGAGCCCGTTCGGCCCGCTCGGCACGCCGCTGGTCGACCGCGACGATCCGGTCGGCGTCATCGAGGATTTCTTCTCAATGCTGTCCCGGCCGCATCTCAGACTGCCGAAGGTGTTCGTGCTGCCCGACATGCGGCTGGACGGTCCAGTGGCGAGCCTGCTCACGTCCTTTGCCGACAGCCGCGGCCTGACCCTGGTCACCACCGGCAGGGTCGAGCGCCCGGTGCTGGAAAGCGACGCCGACGGCGACGGCTATCTCAAGGCCTCGCTGCGCTCGCACCACCATCGCGAATTCCGCCGCCTGAAGCGGCGCCTCGCCGGCCTCGGCAAACTCGAGCATGTCGTGGCGCGCGGACAGGACGAGATCCGCCACGCCATCGAGGGCTTCCTGACGCTGGAGGCCGCCGGCTGGAAGGGCCGCGAGCGCACGGCCATGGCGATCGACCGCTACCGCGCCGCCTTCGCCCGCGAGGCCGTGCACCGGCTCGCCGAGCACGACATGTGCCGCATCCATTCGCTGACGCTCGACGGCCGCACCATCGCCTGCCTCGTGGTGTTCGTCGAGGCCGGTGTCGCCTATACCTGGAAGACGGCCTATGACGAGGCGCTCTCCGCCTATTCGCCGGGCACGCTTCTGATGATCGAGGTGACCAAACAGCACCTCGACGACCCCAACATCGTCATGACCGATTCCTGCGCGGTGCCCGACCATCCGGTGATGAGCCGGCTGTGGACGGAGCGCAAGCCAATGGGCACGCTGGTGGTCGGCCTGACGCCCGACGCCGACCGGCTGGCCCGCCAGGCGGCCTCGCAGTTCCACCTCTACCGCGAGACCCGCAACATGGCGCGCATCCTGCGCAACCGCATGCGGAGCCTGTTAAAAAGGCGCTAGATGAAAGGCTGCACACCGGCTATGGCATCCGGCGGCCGGATCCGGCCAACCTTCACCACAATGCATTTCCCGATGATCGAAACCTTCCTGCGCTTAGCCCGCCTCTGTACGCCGCTCGTCCTGCTCGCCATGCTTCCGGCCCGGGCCTTGGCCGATGCTTGCCCCGAGGATTGCAGCGAGCCTCCGCCTTCGCTCGTCGACATCTACGTCCACACCACCGCCGGCCATATGAGCCCGGCCACGGCGGGTGCGTTGCCGCGCGTCTACGTGCCCAACCGCTCCTCGAACAGCGTTTCCGTCATCGACCCGGCGACGCTGAAGGAGGTCGACAGGTTTCCGGTCGGCAGCAAGCCGCAGCACGTCGTCCCGTCCTGGGACCTGAAGACGCTCTGGGTGGCCAACAACGGCACCGGCAGGAACGGCAGCCTTACGCCGGTCGATCCGACGACCGCCAAGCCCGGCAAGCAGGTGCTGGTCGACGACCCCTACAACATGTACTTCATGCCGGACGGCAGCGCCGCCATCATCGTCGACGAGGCCCTGAAGCAGCTCGACCTGCGCGACCCGCAGACCATGGCGTTGAAATCGATCATCCCGACCCCGACCTGCCCCGGCATCAACCATGCCGACTTCGCGGCCGACAATTCCTACGCGATCTTCACCTGCGAATATGGCGACGGCGGGCTGGCCAAGATCGACCTCAGGAACCGGAAGGTCCTCGGCCATCTCGACCTCTCGAAGATGGGCATGCCGCAGGACATAAGGCTGTCGCCCGACGGCAAGGTCTTTTACGTCGCCGACATGATGAATGACGGCGTCTTCCTCATCGACGGCGACAGCTTCAAGGAAATCGGCTTCATCCCGACGGGCATCGGCGCGCACGGCTTCGTCGTCAGCCGCGACGGCAAGCGGCTCTACGTCTCGAACCGCGGCTCGCATAAGATGGAGCAGGGCCGCGCCGGCGGGCCGGGCAGCGTCACGGTGATCGACTTCGCGACCCGCGCGGTCGTCGCGCAATGGCCGATCCCGGACGGCGGCAGCCCCGACATGGGCAATGTCAGCGCCGACGGCAGGCAGCTATGGCTGTCCGGCCGATTCGACAGCGAGGTCTATATGATCGACACGATGTCAGGCGCGGTGACCAAGATCCGCGTCGGTGTCGAGCCGCATGGCCTGACGGTCTGGCCGCAGCCAGGGCGGTATTCGCAAGGGCATACGGGGAATATGCGGTGAGGTGTATGCTCGCAGTGGACTCGGAAACCCTTTAGGCGCCTCAACTTTCGACATATTCGCCCGCGAACCCGGCGAACTTTATCAGCCCCTCTCGATCGAGCATGCGAACATGCCCATGCCGGAATTCGAGAAACTTGCGCTCGCGCAACTCCCGCAGCATCCGATTGACATGGATCGGAGTGAGGCCGAGGACATCCGCGAGATCGTACTGGGTGAGAGGACATTCGAAGCTGTCGTGGGTGACCGCGCCGACCCGTTCCAGACGCGCGGTCAGTTCGAGGAACAGATGCGCCGACCGTCCCAGCGCGCTGCGCCGTCCAACATTGGTGAGATGTTGGGCGATCACCGCTCCGTTCTGCACGAGTGCCTCGAGAATAACGGAAAAAAGCGGAGGCGATTTCATGGCGGCAAGAGCGAATGTCTTGGTCGAAGCGACCAGCACCGAAAGGTCTGTTAGAGCCACGAATGTCTCGAGAGCGCCGCCTCCGTTGAACTGAGGCAGCACGATATCGCCCTTCAGGGCGAAGTCCAGAATCTGTCGTTGCCCGCCGGCGAGTTCATGAGCAATGCAGCCCCAGCCCGACTCGACGACGAACATCCGATCTTTGTTCTCGCCCTGCCTGACGATCACCGTCTCCGCCGCATAGCGCCTCGGCGTGAACCCAAGCGCCTTGATCAGTGCCGTGGTGTCATCATCGAATCCGGCGTGTACTGGACGATTCTCATTTGCCCGCAAAAAAGGATGCGAAGAGTATGTCATCTATTGCCCCGCCCAATATTTTCCTCCCCCAACTTCCTCCTCGGATTGAGTGTACATCAAACAGATGCGATCAGTACAACGCCTCATTTCCGTTGAACATGCACCTGTTCCGTAGAATGGCCGGCACCAGGATTTGAATTTCGTTTTGGGGCGAACCGGTCAGCTTTTGTTCCTCTTGAAGTTTTCCCGCATCGACTCGACTATTTTGCTGGCAACGAGGCAGCTTCGGTTGTCCACTTCATCGGCGGCATTGCGCAACGTCGTCGACGCGTCCCTGAGCAACCCTCTAATCTCCGCGGCTGACAAGAGTTCGGATGCTTCGAGCTCGAGCAGCACCGACTCACTCACATGCAGCGCTGCAAGGGCAACCGCTCGCGGCCTGGTCGCCATCAGCTTTACGAGATCGCCGTTGGGCCTGGCACGCGATTTTCTTTTTGCCATGGTTGCGTCTCAACCGTCCGGACAAGAAGGGCTCAGAATTCCATTGCTTCGACGCATTTCCGCAGTTCGGAGACGCATATCGCCAGGCATTCTATCCCGCTTTGCAGGTCCGACCCAGAGGCACGGGATACCGAATTCGCAGTAGCTCCAACCTACTACCGCCTGGGAACTGCAGCAGCGCTGTCGGCGTCGATGGTGCGGCTGGTTGAAGATGACCAGGCATCGCGTGATCCTGGCCCATGGCCGCGAGGAATTTCATGTCGAGACAACTTCCCGCCCTTCCCGCACCGCCTCCCGTGCCTTAATCTGCGCGATATGACGCGCGACCGGATGATCGCCCACCTACTCGCGGCAGATGCCGTTGCCCGCGACGCAGCCGCGCACGGCCATCATCCGTTCGGCGCGGTGCTGGTCGGCCCCGAGGACGCGATCCTCATGCGCCAGGGCAATATCGACACCGTGCATCACGCCGAAACCGAACTTGCGCGGCGCGCGGCGGCAGCCTATTCGCCGGAGTTTCTCTGGACCTGCACGCTGGTCTCGACAGGCGAGCCGTGCGCGATGTGCACCGGAACGCTCTACTGGGCGAATATCGGCCGGCTGGTCTACGCTTTCGAGGAGAGCAAGCTTCTCGCGCTGACCGGGGACCATCCCGAAAACCCGACGATGAGCCTGTCCTCGCGCGTTGCGCTCGGCTCCGGGCAGAAGAAGGTCGAGGTTCACGGCCTCTTCCCCGAAATCGAAGACCAGCTTCTCGCTGCCCACCGTGACTTCTGGCGGCGGTAGCCTGGTGACCAAGGCATCTTGGTGCCCCTAGCCGGGATCGAACCAGCACTCCTTGCGGAACTCGATTTTGAGTCGAGCGCGTCTACCAATTCCGCCATAGGGGCTCAGGCCGGGCGGCCTGGATGGGCGCGGACTATACGGGCCGGGGGCCTTTCGTCAACTGGCCTGTTGCTGATTTGCGAGCGCCAGCCGCGCCTTACGGTTTCGTGAGGACGCCGCCATTGTGCGGCGCGCAAAATCTTTCTAGACAGACGGCGCGACGAAACGCCCTCTGCCGGAAGCGTCTGCTGCGGCGCTTTGGGTTCTTGTCTTCCTGCCTGTCGTTGCCCAAAACCGCTAAGTGCTTCGGGTAGCATGCATCAGAGCAATTCCGGGAAAAGTGCGCAGCGGTTTTCCGTCCGGATTGCGTCAACCGCATTAGGAGAGCCGATGCTTCGCGGACTTTACGACTGGACCCTGTCGCTGGCGGCCAGGAAATCGGCCGAATGGTGGCTGGCCTTCATCGCCTTCGTCGAAAGCTCCGTTTTCCTGGTGCCGGCCGACGTGCTCTATCTGCCGATGGCGCTGTCCAGGCCCGACCGCGCCTATCGCTATGCACTGATCGCAACGGTCGCTTCGGTGCTGGGCGGCATCGCCGGATGGTTCATCGGCCATTACGCTTATGAGGCGGTCGCCAAGCCGATCCTCGAATTCTACGGCAAGTATGATGAGTTCGAGGCGCTGCGTACCTCATCCGGCGTCGGCTTCATCATCTTGATGCTGATCACCTCGGGCGCGGCGCATTTGCCGCCGATCAAGGTGGTGACCATCCTGTCGGGCGTCATCGGCGTCAACCTCTTGCTATTCATCGGGCTTGCCGTCGTCGCGCGCGGCGCCCGCTTCCTGCTGCTTGCCTGGCTGCTGCGCCGCTACGGCGAGTCGATAAAAGAGTTCATCGAGAAGCGTCTGGGAACGATTGTCGGTGCCGGCGCCGCTGCCCTGATTTTGCTCTATATCCTCGTCAGATACGCCCACGGATAAAGCCCAGCGAACGGATCAAGGACCGATGACTGCGACCATGAATGCCGACACCGGACGCCAGCGGACGCGGGCAGCACTCTTTCTTGCCGTTGCCATGGCGGCCACGGTCGGCTCCGCGCTCGCCTTCCAGTACATAGGCGGCTATATCCCCTGCCATCTCTGCCTCGAGCAGCGCACCCCCTATTATATCGGCGCGCCGTTGATGCTGGTGGCGGCGATCGCCTCGATGCTGCGCGCGCCGGCCTGGGTCACGCGCGGGCTGCTGGCGATCGGCGGCCTCCTGATGCTCTACGGCCTGTATCTCGGCGTCTACCATTCCGGCGTCGAATGGGCTTGGTGGCCGGGACCGGCCGACTGCACGGCCGGGGCCGGCCCGGTCGATACCGGCGGCAAGGGCGTGCTCGACGCGCTCGACAAATTCGTGCCGCCCTCCTGCGACAAGGCGGCGCTTCGCATCCTCGGCCTGTCGCTTGCCGGCTGGAACGCCATCGCCAGCCTCATCCTGGCGACCGTCGCCTTCCGCAGCGCCCTCGCGCGGGATTGAGCTATCCGGCGGCTTCAGACCTGCTCGACACCGAGAATACGCGTCTCACCCTGCTCACCAAGATACGCAGCGAGACAGTCCCAGAACTCGTCGAGAAGCGCCCCGCCATCGACGTCAAAGTCGTTAAGCGCAACGAGTAAAAGTTTCCCATCGGAATAGGTGCAGCTTGGCTCTTTGTGCCACACCCTATGGACGCGAAACTCTTGCTCGATGTCGATGGCGGCGTGCGGCCCCAGGTCCGGCGCCACATCAAGACACTCGATCGTAATCCTGAACATTGGCGACGGCCAACCGATCCCGATCGTCGAGGGCAGCCCTACGGCTCCAGTTCCACATCCCAGTAGAGATAGTCCATCCAGCTTTCATGCAGATGGTTGGGCGGGAAAAGGCGGCCGTTGTTGTGCAGGTCGTGCACCGTCGGCTGGTAGGGCTTCTGCAGCGGCCACATCTTGGCCTGCGCCGGCATCATGCCGCCTTTCCTGAGGTTGCAGGGAGAGCAGGCGGCCACGACATTCTCCCAGGTCGTCGCCCCGCCGCGATGGCGCGGGATGACATGGTCGAAGGTGAGGTCGTCGGTCGTGCCGCAATACTGGCATTGGAAGCGGTCGCGCAGGAACACGTTGAAGCGCGTGAAGGCCGGATGCCGCGACGGCTTTACATAGGCCTTGAGGCTCACCACGCTCGGCAGCTTCATCGAAAAGGTCGGCGAGGAGACGGCGTGCTCGTACTCGGCAACGATGTTGACCCGGTCGAGGAAGACGGCCTTGATGGCGTCCTGCCACGACCAGAGCGACAAGGGATAATAGCTGAGCGGACGGTAGTCCGCATTCAGCACCAGCGCGGGAAGCCCATCCGGAGATACGGCAACCGTCACGTTGTTGGCCTCCTTGGTTCTAGAACCGAACGGCGCGGATACTGTAAGCCCGACATGACAGGGATGTGAAGCGGATTGTCATTCGTCGAAACGATCAAAAACGTCTGATTTTCATGCTTTTTTGGCCATTTCGACAGGCGGCGCCGCGTCCCTGCCCCTCAATTCGCGGTAATAGGCCCAGAAAAGCCGCGACGCGACGCCCCGCCACGGGCTCCATGATTCGGCCAGCCGAATCAGCATTTTCTCAGGCGGACGGGGGACGATGCCCAGCGCATGGCCGACCGCCGTCTGCAGCGCGACGTCGCGCGCGGGAAAGACATCGGGATGGCCGGCGGCGAAAAGCAGATAGCACTCCGCCGTCCAGGGGCCGATGCCGGGCACGGCCGTCATCGCGGCGATCGCCTCGCCGGCGTCGAGCGAGCAGAGGTGATCGAGATCGAGCCCGGCGGCCACGGCTTCGGCGGCGGCGATCAACCCGCGCTGCTTCGGCCGCGACAAGCCGGCCTCGCGAAAAATGTCCTCGCCGGAGCAAAGTATCCCTTCCGGCGTCAGCGGGTCGACCAGCCTGGTCAGCCGGCCGAAGATGGCATCGGCGCTGGCGCGGGACACCTGCTGCGAGACGATGATCGAGGCAAGGCTCCCGAATCCCGGTTCCGACAGCCGGAGCGGAACTTCGCCCGCCATGCCGCGCACCTTCTCCAGCCGCGGATCGATGAGGCAGAGCGCGTCTAGCCCTGCTGCAATGTCGTCGAGCGAGGCGATGCGTTGCACGTTGCTTGTTCCCAGATCGGCAATTGATGGCTAACTATCAACCGGCGGAAGCGCCTTTCAACCCGAATGCCGCCTGAGACATGACGCTCCTGACATTTCGCTTCGCGCCGAGCCCCAACGGCGAATTGCATCTCGGCCACGCCTATTCGGCACTGCTCAACCAGCAAATGGCAGCGCGGGCGGGCGGGCGGCTCTTGCTGCGCATCGAGGATATCGACATCACCCGCTGTATGCCGGAATTCGAGGCCGGCATATACCACGACCTGAAATGGCTGGGCCTCGCCTGGGAAGAGCCGGTGCGGCGCCAGTCCGAGCATTTTTCCGAATACAAGGCGGTGCTCGACGGGCTGATCGCCGAAGAACTGGTCTATCCCGCCTTCATGAGCCGGGGCGAGATCCGCGCCTTCATCGCCGAGACCGAGAAACGCGGCCGCGACTGGCCGCGCGACCCCGACGGCGTGCCGCTCTATCCGCCTCTGGACAAGGCCCTGCCGATGAAGGAGCGCAAGCGGCGCATTGCCGACAACATGTCTTTCGCCTGGCGGCTCGACGTCGAAGCCGCCACGGCGCGCATGGCGGGCGCCCTGTCGTGGATCGAATTCACCGACGGGACCATGGCTGCGACGGACACGGTCGAGGCAAGGCCGCAGGCCTGGGGCGACGTCATCGTGGCGCGCCGCGACATCCCGACCAGCTATCATCTCGCCGTGGTGGTCGACGACGCGCTGCAGGGCGTCAGCCATGTCGTGCGCGGCCAGGACCTTTACGCGGCGACCGGCGTGCAGCGCCTGCTCCAGGAATTGCTGGGCCTCCCGGCGCCGCGTTATTTCCACCACCGCCTGATCCTCGGACCGGACGGAAGGAAATTGTCGAAGAGCCTCAAGGACACCGGCCTTGCCGCGCTGAGGCAGGCAGGCGTGTCGCCGCAAGGTGTCAGGCAGCTAATCGGGCTCTAGCTGGGTTTTCGACGCACTGGCTACAGACGAGCCAGCCCGGCCTTGATCAACGCCATCACGCTGATGAACACGAAAGCGCCGCTCAAGCCCCAAGCCACTGCAAATTTGAGGTCCCTGAAAGTGATGCCGTGCTCGTTGGCGACCATGACGGCAACGAAGAAGCCCAGCGTGAAGAGCAGCGTGTTTCCGGTCGAGCCGAAGCCGTCGTCCTTCATGATGGCATCGAGCGCGGTGCCGAAGAAGAAACCGAAGACGGCGACGGTCGCCACCGCGAACAGCAGCCAGGTCGTACCGAGATGCAAAAGCATGCCTGCCCATGGCGTGCCTTAACGCCATGCCCCTCTGGCACCGTTTGTTGAATTCGAATGAGCTTATGGATCAACCGTTTCGTTTTGCTTGCCGAATTGAACGGCATTAGAGCAATTGCCGTCATTGACTTTTCATCCGCAGCCAGAGCTCCTCCAGAAAATGCACAGCATCAAGCGGTTCATTCCCGCCTCTTTCGTCGTCCTGTGGGCGACCGGCTTCATCGGCGCGCGCTATGCCATGCCGTGGGCGGAACCTTTCACCTTCCTCGCCATACGCTTCGTGCTGGCGGCGATCCTGTTTGCTGGGCTGGCCGCGCTGCTCGGCTCGCGCAGGGCGAGCCGCGAAGAGGCGCTTCACGCGACCGTGGCCGGCGTTCTTATGCACGGCGTCTATCTGGGCGGTGTGTTCTGGGCGATCCATAGAGGCATGCCGGCCGGACTTTCGGCGCTGATCGTCGGCCTGCAACCGCTGATCACGGCGGTGCTTGCCGGCAAATTCCTCGGCGAGGCGATCCTGCCGCGCCATTGGGCGGGACTCGCCGTCGGGCTTTTGGGCGTCGTCATCGTGCTCTGGCCGAAGCTCGGCATGATCGGCGGCGGCGTCAACGCGGCGACGCTGACGGCCTCGCTGGTCTCGGTGCTCGGCATGGCCGCCGGAACGATCTGGCAAAAGCGCTTCGCCTCCGGCGGCGACCTCGTCTCGGCGACGATGTGGCAATATGTCGGCGGCTCCGCCGTGACGATCCTCGGGTCGCTCGTCTTCGAGACGCGCGCGATCACCGTAAACGGCGAGCTCATCTTCGCATTTGCCTGGCTGGTTCTGGTGCTGTCGGTCGGCGCCATCTTCCTGTTGATGGTGATGATCAGGGACGGCGAGATGTCGAAGGTCGCCTCGCTGTTCTACCTGGTGCCGGCCGTCACCGCGGTCATCGCCTGGGCCTTGTTCGGCGAACAGCTCAATGCGCTGCAGATCGCCGGCATGGCGATAGCCACGCTGGGCGTAGGCCTGGCTACCGCCGGGCCCAAAGCCACCTGAGATGTGTTGAGATTCAGGTCAGGCCGAGTCGAGAACGGTGGCTTCCGAAAACCGGCCTACGCCGGCCGTAGCTTCATCCTGCGGAGACACACATATGAAGGCTTCGGCCGGCGTAGGCCGGAAGCGCGGGAAGCCGCCGTTTGCAGGCCGGCATCACCTGAATATCGGCCTATCTCAGCCAACGCGGGCTCGCGCCTCCAGATAGCGACTGATCGAGGCATTGAGCTCGCCGCCTATGATGAAGATGGCCGAGATCATGTAGAGGAAGACCACCGCGATCATGATGGAGGCGAGCCCCGCATAGGTCGTCACGTAGGACGAGAAGTGGTCGAGATAGATGGCGAAGATGGTCGAACCGGCCAGCCAGGCGATCAGCGTGAAGACGATGCCGGGAATGATCGAGACGAAGCGGCGCTTGCCGGCCGGTAGCCAGATATGCACGGCGAAAAGGCCGATGACGATGACCGTCGAGGCGATGACGTAACGCCATATCGTGATCGTGCCCATATAGGGCTTGATCCATTCAAACTGCGCCTCGGCCAGCCGCGCGAGCAGCGGCGCGAACACCAGAAGCACGCTGATGGCGAGAAAACAGGCCGTCGCGATCAAAACGAAGATAATGCTCTGCACCCGGCGGTAGATGATGCCGCGCGTCTCGGCGACTCGGTAGGCGCGGTTGAGAGAGGTGCGCAGCGCCTCGATGCCGTTCGAGGCGAAGTAGGCGGCCAAAAGCACGCCGTATGTCAGAAGGTCGGTGCGCCGCACGGTGAGCACGTTCTGCACCTCGCGCGCGATCGGCTTGGCGATCTGCTCCGGCCAGGTGTCGAACACCAGATGCACGGCCGTGTCGGCGAAGGCGCGCGCGCCGAGGAAGCTGGCCAGCGTGGTGGCGAAGATCAGGAACGGAAACAGCGCCATCAGCGAGGTGATCGCCAGATGGCTGGCCATCGCCCAGCCGTCGTCCGTCGTGAAATGGCCGATCGCATCGTAGAGCACGCGCTTGACGGCGACGATATTCCTCAGCAAGGACCCGCGCTCCGCTCGATTGTGTCGACGCCGCGAATATGGGAAGTGATTGCTGCAAATGGCAACCCCGGGGTCAGACAACGTTGCCCACTGCTGAACAGTTGCGCAGCATCATCGTCACCGGCGCCTCCTCAGGGATCGGCGCCTATTGCGCGCGGGCGTTGCGGGCGGAAGGCTGGCGCGTGTTCGCCACGGCGCGCAAGCCGGCCGACATCGCCGCTCTCGAGGCTGATGGCATCGAGGCCTTCTATCTCGACTATCGTGAGCCGGAATCCATCGCCGCGCTGGCCGACGCCGCGCTGGAGCGCACAGGCGGCACGCTTGGCGCGCTGTTCAACAACGGCGCCTACGCACAGCCCGGCGCCGTCGAGGACCTGCCCGTGGAGGCGCTGCGCGAGCAGTTCGAGGCCAATTTCTTCGGCTGGCACGATCTGACGCGGCGTATCGTACCGGTCATGCGCCGCCAGGGCCACGGCCGCCTCGTCCACTGCTCCTCGATCCTGGGACTGGCTCCAGTCCGTTTTCGCGGCGCCTACTCGGCGTCGAAACATGCCCTCGAAGGCCTGATGCTGTGCATGCGCCAGGAACTCGAAGGCAGCGGCATCCACCTTTCGCTGATCGAGCCGGGGCCGGTGACCTCGAAGATCGCCAGCAACGGCCTGGCGTGGTTCCTGAAGAACATCGACATCGAGCACTCCGCCCACCGCGCCGACTACAAGGCACAGGTTGCGCGGCTGCAGGCCGGCGGCAGCGTCTCGCGGCTGAAGCCCGGGCCGGAGGTGGTCCACGCCGCCTTGCGCCACGCACTTCTGTCACAGCGCCCACGCCCGCACTATGTGGTAACGGTGCCGGCCAAGATCGGTGTGTTGCTCAAGCGCATCCTGCCGGCATCAGCGCTCTACCGCGTGCTCGCCAGGCGCGCCTGACCGAAACCGAACTGGAGCCAGTCCATGGCAACCGTCTTCAAAATCCTCGCCCTGATCGTCATGGCCGCCGTGGTCGTCGTGCTGATCCGCGGCCTCGTCAACATGATGCGCGGCGGCTCCGGCGTGACCTCAAACAAGCTGATGCAGGCGCGCGTTCTGCTGCAGGCCGTGGCCCTGGCGCTGATCCTGCTGGTCGTCTGGTTCACTCGCAAATGACGTTCGCCGGAAGGAGAACGACATGGTCAAGCTCAACAAGATCTATACCCGCACCGGCGACGACGGCACCACCGGGCTCGGCAGCGGCGCGCGGCGGCTGAAATCGGACCTGCGCGTCGAGGCCTATGGCACGGTGGACGAGGCCAATGCCTGCATCGGCATGGCGCGCCTGCACACCAGAGCGGATCGTCCTGCGATCGACGCCATGCTTTCGCGCATCCAGAACGACCTTTTCGACCTCGGCGCCGATCTGGCGGTGCCGGACGAGGGCAAGCCGCTCGACTACGAGCCGCTGCGCATCGTCGCCGCGCAGACCGAGCGCGTCGAGAAGGACATCGATCTTCTCAACAAGCACCTGCAGCCGCTGAAGTCCTTCGTGCTGAATGGCGGCACGCCGGCGGCGGCTGCCCTGCATTTGGCGCGCACGGTGGCGCGGCGCGCCGAGCGCGTCATGGTTGCGCTGGCGCAGCATCCGGCCGAGCATGTCAACCGCGAGGCGTTGAAATACATCAACCGCGTCTCGGACTTCCTGTTCGTCGCCGCCCGCGCGGTCAATGACAATGGAAATGCCGACGTGCTATGGGTTCCCGGCAAGAACCGCTGACAATCGGGTATGGCGGGAGGGTCCTATGTTCATCCCGCTCTATGACACCAACAGGCTGCGCCACATCCGGCTGCAATATGTGACGATCGGCCTGATCGTCGTGAACGCGCTGGTCTATTTCGCGACCACGCTCGGCGGCGAAAACTTCACCAACGCGGCGGTGCTTGGCCTCGGCTTCATCCCTTCGGTGGTTCACGACAAGGTCGAGCTGTCGCCCGAATTCGTCGTCATTCCCGAAAGCCTCAGCTATCTCACCTATTCCTTCCTGCATGCCGACATCTTCCACCTAGGCGGCAACATGCTGTTCCTGTGGGTGTTCGGCGACAATGTCGAAGACGCGCTCGGCCATATCCGCTACCTGATCTTCTACCTGGCTTGCGCAGCGGCGGGAGCTTTCGTTCAAGGGTTGGTTGGCTGGGATTCGCAGGTGCCGCTGATCGGTGCCTCCGGCGCCATCGCCGGCGTGGTCGCCGCCTATCTGATCCTCTATCCGCGGGTTAAGGTCTGGGTATTGGCCTTTGCGCGCATTCCCCTGCGCATTCCCGCCTTCATCCCGCTCATCCTCTGGATACTGTTCCAGATCGTGATGTTTGCCGCCGGCGGCGAGGACCAGATTTCCTGGGCCTGCCATATCGGCGGCATCGTCGCCGGCTCCTTTCTTGTTCTGGTGCTGCGCAGCCGCGGCGTGCCGCTGCTTGCCGGCGCCGACGGCGAGCCGGACCCCACGCCGAATGTCCAGCAGGTGCCCGTTCCGACGGAGTCGGGGGCAACACCCGAAACCCCTGCCCAGCCGGCGCCGCAATGGGGCCGCGGCGCTGCGTCGCCTCGGGATTGAACCGATTTGAGTGCGTCGTGCATATTGACGCGCCGGATTGCCGCCACTACGGAAACGCCACCCTGGGCATGATCCCGAAAAGTGGGAACCGCTTTCGGAAAAGATCATGCGCAATCGAAAGATCGGGGTGGAAAGGTTCTTGGCGGTCGAAGGCCAGAATTCCGCCCGGAATGTCGGCTTTCGACAACTCTGACAAGGCGCACACTGCTATAGCGCGCCCGACTATCTCAGGAGAGGTGACAGGAAAATGAAGATCCTTGTGCCCGTGAAGCGGGTTGTGGATGCGAACGTCAAGGTCCGGGTCAAGGCCGACGGACTGGGCGTCGAGCTCGCCAACGTCAAGATGGCGATGAACCCGTTCGACGAGATCGCGGTCGAGGAAGCGATCCGTATCAAGGAAGCCGGCAAGGCGGAAGAGATCATTGTCGTTTCGATCGGTCCGCAGCAGGCGCAGGAGACGCTGCGCACCGCGCTCGCCATGGGCGCCGACCGTGCCATCCTGGTCAAGACCGACGAGCAGACCGAGCCGCTCGGCGTCGCCAAGGTGCTGAAGGGCGTGGTCGAAGCCGAGAAGCCCGGCCTCGTCATCCTCGGCAAGCAGGCGATCGACGACGACAGCAATCAGACTGGTCAGATGCTGGCGGCGCTGCTTGGCTGGGCGCAGGGCACCTTCGCCTCCAAAATCGAGCTCGCCGGCGATCATGCCAAGGTGACGCGCGAGGTCGACGGCGGCCTGCAGACGGTGGAACTGAAGATGCCTGCGATCGTCACCGCCGACCTTCGCCTCAACCAGCCGCGCTACGCCTCGCTGCCCAACATCATGAAGGCCAAGAAGAAGCCGCTCGACGAAAAGAGCCCGGCCGACTACGGCGCCGACGTCAAGCCGCGCCTCAAGGTCATCAAGACAGAGGAGCCTGGCGGCCGCAAGGCGGGCGTCAAGGTCAAGAGCGTCGCCGAGCTCGTCGAGAAGCTCAAGAACGAAGCCGGCGTGCTCTGAAGCGGTCGGGAAAGGAACAGGAAAATGGCAATTCTCCTCATCGCCGAACACGACAACGCAACCCTTTCCGACCAGACCGCCAAGGCGCTGTCGGCGGCCCTCCAGATCGGCTCGGACGTCGACGTGCTGGTTGCCGGCAAGGGCGCCAAGGCCGCCTCTGACGCCGCCGCCAAGCTGAAAGGTGTTCGCAAAGTGCTGCTGGCCGAAGCCGATGAGCTCTCCGAGCGTCTCGCCGAACCCCTGGCCGCGCTCGTTGTGTCGCTCGCCGGCTCTTACGACGCGATCGTCGCGCCGGCCACGTCGGCCGGCAAGAACGTCGCGCCGCGCGTCGCGGCCCTGCTCGACGTCGCGCAGGTGTCCGAGATCATCGAGGTGGTCTCGCCCGACACCTTCAAGCGGCCGATCTATGCCGGTAACGCCATCCAGACGGTACAGTCGACCGACGCCAAGAAGGTGATCACGGTCCGCACCGCCTCCTTCTCGGCCGCGCCCGAGGGTGGCTCGGCCTCGGTCGAGACGGTCGGCGCCGCGGCCAACCCCGGCCTCTCTTCCTTCGTCGAGAACAAGCTCTCCGAGAACGACCGTCCGGAGCTGACCTCGGCCAAGATCATCATCTCTGGCGGCCGTGCGCTGGGCTCGTCGGAGAAGTTCCAGGAAGTCATCCTGCCCGTCGCCGACAAGCTCGGCGCCGCCGTTGGCGCGTCCCGCGCGGCGGTCGACGCCGGCTATGCCCCGAACGACTGGCAGGTCGGCCAGACCGGCAAGGTTGTCGCTCCCGACCTCTACATCGCCGTCGGCATCTCCGGCGCCATCCAGCACCTTGCCGGCATGAAGGATTCGAAGGTCATCGTCGCCATCAACAAGGACGAGGAGGCACCGATCTTCCAGGTTGCCGACTATGGCCTCGTCGGCGATCTCTTCGTCATCTTGCCGGAGCTGCAAAAGGCGCTTTGACGCCTTCTGCTTAGGCATATTAAAATCCGAAGGGTGGGGTAGACGAAGTCACCCCGCCCTTTTAGTTTGCACTGCACAAAAAGCAGGCCGCTTAAGGCTCAGGCAATTCCAGGAAAGTGCGTAGCGGCTTTTCGGAGTTGCGACAAACAAAGAGATAGGAGCGTTTCCGTGCTTCGAAGAAGCGGAAGCGCCCCAGACGGGATGGGGTAGGTATGAGCAAGATCGAGACGATCGGCATTGTCGGCGCGGGTCAAATGGGTGGCGGCATCGCCCACGTCTCGGCGCTGGCCGGCTACAAGGTCCTGATCCACGACCTATCGCTAGACCGGATCGAGAAGGGCATTGCCACCATCAGCGGCAACATGGCCCGCCAGGTCGGTTCCGGGAAACTCGAGGAAAAGGCGCGCAACGAGGCGATGGCGCGCATCTCGTCCGCCTCCGCCATGGCCGATCTCGCCGCTGCCGACCTTGTGATCGAGGCGGCGACCGAGGACGAGACGGTCAAGCGCAAGATCTACGCCCAGCTCTGCCCGCAGCTCAATCCGGAAGCGATCCTGGCGACCAACACCTCGTCGATCTCGATCACCCGGCTCGCCGCGCAGACCGACCGGCCAGAGCGTTTCATCGGCATACATTTCATGAACCCGGTGCCGGTGATGAAGCTGGTCGAGCTGGTGCGCGGCATCGCCACCGAGGACAAGACCTTCGAAGCGGCCAAGGCTTTCGTCAATCACCTCGACAAGACGATCACCGTCTCCGAGGATTTCCCGGCCTTCATCGTCAACCGCATCCTGCTGCCGATGATCAACGAGGCGATCTACACGCTCTATGAGGGCGTCGGCACTGTCGACGCCATCGACACCGCCATGCGGCTCGGCGCCAACCATCCGATGGGGCCGTTGCAGCTTGCCGACTTCATCGGCCTCGATACCTGCCTGTCGATCATGCAGGTGCTGCATGAGGGCCTGTCGGACTCGAAATACCGTCCCTGCCCGCTGCTGGTGAAATATGTCGAGGCAGGCTGGCTGGGCCGCAAGACCGGACGCGGCTTCTATGACTATCGCGGCGACCATCCGGTGCCGACGCGCTGAGCCCAGCGATTAAACGCCCTCCCGCGCGGCTTTCAGGATGCCGCGGCAAGCGGCAGAGGCGTCGCCCCGACCTTCGAGACTTCGTCCGGTGCTGCCGAAACGCAGCCGCGGCCGGCCGCCTTTGCGGCATAGCAGGCAGTGTCGGCACGGGCGATGATCTCGTCCACCTCGCCGCAGCCGGCGCGGATCGGTGCGAGCCCGATGCTGGCGCCTATCGAATGCGCACGGCCGTCCCAGCTGAAATTCAGGTTGCGGATAGCGTCGATGATGAGGCGCGCCGCGGTTGCCGCCCGCGCCGGCGCGCCTGACCTCAGAACGACCGCGAACTCATCGCCGCCGAGACGGGCGACGATGTCCTCGGGCCCAAGCACGTCGCGGATCGCATCGGCCACGCGCTTCAGCAGCGCGTCGCCCGCCGCGTGACCGCCGGTGTCGTTGACCACCTTGAAATGATCGAGGTCGACGAACATGAACTGGTGCTCGCCGCCATCGAGCCGGCACTGATCGACCAGCTCCTCCATCGTGCGGATGAAGCTCGAGCGGTTGGCGAGCCCGGTCAGCGCGTCGTGGGCGGCGGCGTAAGCCAGCTGGCGCTGCAGGGCGCGCGCATCGGTGAAATCCTGGAAGACGATGACCAGCCCGCAGAAATCGTTGCGGTCGTTCATGATCGGCGACACGACCTGGCGGATGCTGCAGCGAGTCTCATCGCGCCGGATGAGAACGGCGCGGGTATTCTGGTCGCTGTCATGGGAATCGCCTGCCGAAGGTCGCGTCAAGCCGATCCTCTGCCCGCTTTCCTCGTCGACCGGCCAATAGACATGGCCAAGCACCTTGCCCAGCGCCTCGCCGGCGGCAACGCCAGTCAGTTTTTCGGCGACCGGGTTCATGAAGGTGATGCGATTGGCGGCGTCGGTGCAGATGACCGCGTCGCCGATCGACTGCAGCGTCACCCTGAGCCGCTCCTTTTCGTCGGCCAGCATCGCTGCGGAAACCTTGAGGCGTTCTTCGGCTTCCTTGCGCTGGGTGATGTCGGTCAGGCTGCCGATGGCGCGTATCAGCCGTCCCTCGCCGTCGCGTTCGATCGCCTTGCCGCGATCGAGGATCCAGACCCAGCGGCCGTCCTTGTGGCGCATCCGGAACTCGGCCTCGAAGAAAGGCGTCTCGCCGGCAAGGTGCGCCCGATCCGCCTCGGCGACGAACTCGCGGTCGTCCGGGTGGATCATCGTCAGCCAGCGGTCGGGGTCGCCGTCGAGCTCGCCATCGGCATAACCCAGCATCCTCACCCAGGTTTCGGAATAGGTCGTGCCGCCCTTGCGCATATCCAGGCTCCAGACGCCCTGTCCGGCGCTGGTCAGCGCGAAATTCCAACGCGTCTCCGCTTCGGCGATGCGCGCTTCGGCCTGCTTGCGCGCATCGATGTCCTCGATTTGCGACACGAGATAGAGAGGGCGGCCTGTCTCCTCTTCGCGGATGACCGAGCCGGCAAGCTGCGCCCACACCGGGGTGCCGTCCTTGCGCAGATACCGCTTCTCGAAATGGAAGGAATTGATCTTGCCTTCCTTCAGGCTCATCATCGTCTCGCGGCCGATCTGCAGATCGTCGGGATGCGTTATCTGGAAGAAAGTCAGCGCCTCGATTTCCGCGCGGGTATATCCGAGCATGTCGGCGAAGGCGCGATTGGCCTGAACGATGCGGCCATCGAGGCCGACAATGGCGACGCCGATCGCCGAATCCTCCATGGCCCGGCGGAAGCGTTGCTCGCTTTCGGCAATCTGCCGGCGGTCGTCGATGATCTTGCGAATGAACAGCGCCGAGACAAACAGCGTGACGGCCGTGACGGCGACGGATATCTGCAGGCAAACCTTCAGCGCGTCCGAGCCGAGTTCCAACGCCGGCAACAGGATCGATGCGGTCAGGGCAACGAGCCCCGCTGCCATCAAGACGGGCACGGCGCGCTTGCCGGCCCGCGGACCTTTCCAACTCAACCACGCCACAAATGCGATCCCGCCCAATGCGCCGCTGCGCGTTGCCGCAACCCTGGGGGACCGATTTTAAGGAATGGTTGCGTGAGCGGCGGCGGCTACTCCACTAACCGGCAAACAATTGCCGGTATGATTAAGGATCGGTGTGCAACCCTACCAGCGGACGAAAAACCGCCCGCCAAGCGCGCCGAGCGCGGTGAGGAAGGCGACCGCGATCGTGTACCAGGTGGCGACGAACAGCGGCGAATCGTCGAAGCAATGCGCGGCATAGAAGGTCGCCGCCAATCCGCCCGCCAAAAGGCCCGCGACCGCGCCGGCCAGCACCGGCCGGGTCGGCGCGCCGTAGCGCAGCATGCCGAGGAAGATCGCCAGGGGACCGATGCCGATCAGCGGGATGAAGCTCATGCAGATCATCCAGTTGGAGCCCACGAGCCGCCTCCCCCATTCAGCCTCGGGCACGACGAAAAACTCCACGATCACCGCGATCACGACGAGCACGGGGGCAGCGGTCATCCAGAGCTTTGCCCGCCTGCTCGCCGCACCGGGCGTCGACAGCGCCCGGATCAAGGCAAACGCACTGGCGGTGAGCGCCAGGGTGAAGACGAACTTCGACATGAAGCGCATCGTATGCATGGCCGGCATGATGTCCGGACGTGGGCCGATGGTCATGAAAAAGACCGCCGCCGCGACCGCCACCGCCACGCCGACGGCCAGCCACCAGGCCCTGCCAAGCGGCATCGCCTTGTTGCGGGCATCGGCGTCCAGCGCCTTGATGAGATCCTCGGTTCTCATGTCATTGTCGTCCGAACCTTTTGGCGATCGCGGCAAGGCCGCGATGCAGCGAAACGCGCACCGCCGTCTCGCTGATGCCGAGCTTGGCCGCCGTTTCGCCGATCGAGTGGCCGTCGACCGAGATCGAGGAAACCACAGAGCGCTGCGAAGCCGGCAGGCCGTCGAGCGCCCGGTTTATGTCGCGCTCGCTGACCGTCTCCGCCTCCGGCTCGGCGAAAGTCTCGGCGATCTCGTCGATCTCGACCTCGATGCGCCGGCCCCGCCTGCGGAAGGCATCGATCAGCTTGAAGCGGGCGATTGCGTAGACCCACGGCAGGACCGGAGCGTCCTCGCGCCAGGTATGCCGTTTCACATGAATGGCCAGCAAGGTTTCCTGCACGACATCCTCGGGGTCGACCCCGCCCTGAACGATCTTGCGCCGGACGAAGCCGCGAACGAGAGCGGCTATCCGGCGAAGAAAGTCGGCATAAGCCTTTCCGTCTCCAGCGATCGCGGCCTTGAGCAGCCGGGAGAGCTCGGCTTCGTCCTTGCCGGTCACAAGAGTTTACCCCCGATGTTCGCGTCTCGGCCCTGGTTTGTTACGTGGCCGACGAAATAATGTCCAAGCCAAAGTGCCGGAAAATCACGAAAGTTTGCGGCGCGGCGACCGATTGAAGCAGGGCCGGAATGTTGACTATGCTAATCAGGTATTTATAGGTGGCACCCGAGCCCGAACCCCTGTCTCCAGATTTGAGGACGATGCCCATGAAACTTGCCCTTTCCACTCTCGCAGGCGCCGCCGCGCTGGCGCTCGGCCTGATCGCCGGCCCGGCAAACGCGGAAGTTGCAGGCATCATCGTCTACAACGCCCAGCATGAGAGCCTCGCCAAGGAATGGGCGAAGGGCTTCACCAAGGAAACCGGCATCAAGGTTACGCTGCGCAATGGCGGCGACAGCGATTTTTCCAACCAGATCGTCGCCGAGGGTGCTGCATCGCCGGCCGATGTGTTCCTGACCGAGAATTCGCCCGCCATGGCGCTGGTCGAGGCGGCCGGCCTGTTCGCGCCGGTCGATGCCGACACGCTGGCCCAGGTTCCGCAGGAATATCAGCCCTCGAGCGGCAAGTGGGTGGGCGTCGCCGCCCGCAGCACGGTCTTTGCCTACAACAAGGACAAACTCAAGGAAGACCAGTTACCCAAGTCGCTGCTCGACCTCGCCGATCCGAGCTGGAAGGGCCGTTGGGCCGCCTCGCCGTCCGGCGCCGACTTCCAGGCCATCGTCAGCGCCCTGCTTGAGCTCAAGGGCGAGGCCGCGACCGCCGACTGGCTGAAGGCGATGAAGGAGAACTCCACCGCCTACAAGGGCAACAGCACGGTGATGAAGGCGGTCAATGCCGGCGAGATCGAGGGCGGCGTGATCTACCACTATTACTATTTCGGCGATCAGGCAAAGACCGGCGAGAACAGCAAGAGCGTCGGCCTGCATTATTTCAGGAACCAGGATCCGGGCGCGTTCGTGTCGATCTCCGGCGGCGGCGTTCTGGCCTCGAGCAAGCATCCGAAGGAAGCACAGGCCTTCTTGAAATGGGTCACCGGCAAGGGCGGCCAGGAGGTCTTGAAGACCGGCACATCCTATGAATACGCGGTCGGCAAGGGCGAGGAGTCCAATCCGAAGCTGGTACCGCTCACCGACCTGCAGGCGCCGAAAGTCGATCCGGTGAAGTTGAACTCCAAGAAGGTCATCGATCTGATGACGCAAGCCGGCTTGCTTTAGTTCGCGTTCGTCCTAAAAGGACAACCGACCGTGCTCCTGCGGGAATTCGCTTTCCGCGGGGGCGCTTTTGTTTTGGAGATGGCCTCGTCGATGACGATCATCTGCGTTCCCGGCCGCACCAGCGGTTCATCACATCGCTTCAAGGCGGCACATTCCTTCTGATGGCGTCCGCGATCCACCTCACGCGTCCAGGCCTGCCGGCTGCCGCGAGGCAGAGCCGGCGGTCCGCGTCATGGATCACGCTTGCCGCCGCCCTCGTTTCGCTGATCGCGCTGCTGCCGCTCGCCTTCATCGTCTGGACAGCGATCCAGACCGGCTGGGGAACGGTGCTGGCGCTGATCTTCCGGCCGCGTGTCGGCGAGCTCCTGGTCAATACCATCCTGCTCGTCATCGTGTCGGTGCCGGTCGCCATCGTGCTGTCGGTGGCGCTCGCCTGGCTGACCGAGCGCAGCGACCTGCCCGGCAACCGGCTGTGGTCGTGGCTGTCGGTGGCGCCGCTCGCCATTCCTGCTTTCGTCCATAGCTACGCCTGGATCAGTCTCGTGCCCGGCCTGCATGGGCTCTGGGCCGGCGTGCTGGTCTCCGTCATCGCCTATTTTCCATTCCTCTATCTGCCGATAGCCGCGGCGCTGCGCCGCCTCGACCCGGCGCTGGAGGATGCGGCGGCCGCCCTTGGCCTCGGCCCGTGGCGCGTTTTCGCGCGTGTCGTGCTGCCGCAATTGAGGCTGGCCATCTGCGGCGGCTCGCTGCTGGTCGGCCTGCATCTGCTTGCCGAATACGGCCTCTATGTCTTCATCCGCTTCGACACCTTCACCACCGCGATCGTCGACCAGTTCCAGTCGACCTTCAACGGCCCGGCGGCCAACATGCTCGCCGCCGTGCTGGTCGCCTGCTGTTTTGTGCTGCTGGCCGTGGAGGTGGTCGTGCGCGGCGAGGAGCGCTACGCGCGCGTCGGCTCCGGCGCGGCGCGCCAGCAGCAGCGTGTCCGGCTCGGCCACGCCACACTGCCTTGCCTGCTGTTGCCCGCCGCCACCGCGCTGCTCACGCTCGGCGTGCCCTTCGTCACCGTCGGCCGCTGGCTGCTCGCCGGTGGCGCCGATATCTGGCGCTGGGACGAAATCGGCTTGGCGCTCGGCCAGACGCTGTTCCTCGCCGTCGCCGGCGCGCTGCTTGCCACCATTGCCGCGATGCCTATGGCCTGGATCTCGATCCGCGCGCCGGGTCCGTTGCAGCGCCTGCTCGAGAGCTGCAACTACATCGTCGGATCGTTGCCCGGCGTCGTCATAGCGCTGGCGCTGGTGACCATCACCGTGCGCATCGCACTGCCGCTTTACCAGACGCTCTTCACTATCCTTTTCGGTTATGCGCTGATGTTCCTGCCGCGCACGCTGATCAGCCTGCGCGCCTCGATCGCGCAGGCGCCGGTGGAGCTCGAGCGCGCCGCCTCCAGTCTCGGCCGGCCGCCGCTCAGGGCGCTGTGGGCGACGACGATCCGGCTGTCGGCGCCGGGCGCCGCGGCCGGCATGGCGATGGTGGCGCTCGGCATCACCAACGAATTGACCGCCACCCAGATGCTGGCGCCGAACGGCACCCGCACGCTGGCGATGGCTTTCTGGTCCTACAGCGGCGAGATCGACTACGCCTCCGCCGCGCCTTACGCCTTGATCATGGTCGCGATGTCGCTGCCGATGACCTTGATGCTCTACGTTCAGTCGAAGCGGATGGCCGGACGATGAGCTTCCTCGAACTCAACGACGTGGCGAAATATTACGGCAAGGTGGCCGCGCTCGCCGGCGTCGACCTTACCGTCGAAAGCGGCAGCCGCACCGCGATCGTCGGGCCGTCCGGCTGCGGCAAGACCACCTTGCTCAGGCTGATCGCCGGCTTCGAAGCGCCGGATCGCGGCCGCATCGCGCTCGACGGCAAGGTGCTCGCCAATGGCGGCGCCGCCGTGCCGGCGCATCGCCGCGGCATCGGCGTGGTGGCACAGGACGGCGCGCTGTTCCCGCATCTCACCATCGCCGACAATATCGGTTTCGGCATGGCGCGCGGCGAGGACAAGCGCATGGAGCGCATCGTCGAGCTCGCCTATATCGTTGGCCTCGACAAGGCGGTCCTCAAGCGCCGGCCGCACGAGCTCTCCGGTGGCCAGCAGCAGCGCGTCGCACTTGCCCGCGCCATGGCCATGAAGCCGCGGCTGATGCTGCTCGACGAGCCGTTCTCGGCGCTCGACACCGGCTTGCGCGCATCCATGCGCAAGGCGGTTGCCGAGCTTCTGGAAGAGGCGGGCATCACCACCATCCTGGTCACCCATGACCAGGCTGAGGCGCTGTCCTTTGCCAGCCAGGTCGCCGTCATGCGCGACGGATCGTTCTCGCAGGTCGGCACGCCGCGCGAGCTCTATTTCCAGCCCAAGGACAGGATGGTTGCCGAGTTCCTCGGCGACGCCATAATCGTGCCGGCCAAGATCGCAGACGGCTTTGCCATCTCGCCGCTCGGCCGCATCGCGGTCGACACGGCCGAGCGGCGCGACGTCGCACGCATCATGCTCAGGCCCGAGCAGGTGCTGCTCAAACGGACTTCGCGCGAGGGCATGTCGGGAACGCCGGACATGCTATTCGGCGAAGTGACGGGGTCCGAATTCGCCGGCTCTATCTGCACCATCGCGGTGCGGTTGCTCAACAGCCCCGACCCGCCGGATGCGGCGGCCATCGGCAACACGCCGCTCATCCTGCGCAAGACAGGCATGGACGCGCCGGCGATTGGCGAGATCGTGCGTCTCACCGTCATCGGCAAGGCGCACGTGTTTGCTTGAACTCCACCTTGAAAATAATGCGCTTCGACGCCGGGGGAGATTTCGCGGATGGTGTGATCGCGTTCGATGGTCAGTGGCTCGGTGGCGAAACCTTCGTCTCCTTCGACAGGAAAGCGGTAAAGCTGGTCGAAGGACGGGGAACGCCCACATTGTCGCTCGGGTGATCTATCGCACCCGCTCGCCCGTCGCCGGCGACCAGAGCGGCCAGTTCTCCAGGAAGTCGTGGCTGTGCACGATGACGCGCTGCCCGTCGATCAGGATGGTCGAATAGGCCGGCGGCGCCTGCTCGACCACCTCGTCGCCGGTCAGATGGAGCATGAAGCGGGCATTCAGGCCGCGCTGCGCCGAGAACGGAATGCCGGCGACCGTACCGGCAATGTCGCGATGGACATGGCCGAAGAAGATGTAGCGGACATTGCCGTGGCGGACGAGCACATCGAGCAGGCGCTGCGGCTGTTCGAGGCCGAGCGGATCGAGAATGGTCAGGCCGAGCTCGACCGGCGGATGATGCAGGAAGAGGTAAACCGGCCTGCCCTCGGCCTCGGCAAGCCTGGCGTCCAGCCAGGTGAGCCGATCGTCGCACAATTCCCCGGTGACGCGGCCTTCGGCCAGGCTGTCGAGGAACACCAGCCGGGCCTCGGGCGTATCGGAGATCGATTGGACGAAGCCGTTGCCGTCGGTTCCGTTTTCCGGGAAGGCGGCGACGAGGTTGGTGCGGCGGTCATGGTTTCCAGGCAGCAGCCGATACGGCAGGGAGAGCCGGCAGAGTGCCGATTTCAGGTCGGCATAGCTTTCGGTCTCGCCCGACTCGGTCAGATCGCCGGTGAAGATGCAGAGCGCCGCGTCGCCATGGCGGGCATTGATATCGTCGATGCAGCGGTCGAGCCGTTCATGCAGGTTCACGCCGTAGCGAACCTCGCCCCGACCGCCGAGATGGACGTCGGTAACCTGGATGATCTTCATTCCGGACCCTCTTGCGATTTTGGGCAGACTGCCTCGGCGATTATAGAGCCGGTTCCGGCACCGAAGCCTTGAACACGTCGAGCCGGCTTCCGGTCTCCGAAGAGAAGAAATGCAGGTCGCTCTCCGCGAACTGCAGCCCGATGGCGCTACCGGGCTCGGGGTGGACGGTTTCGGAGGTCACCACCGAGAACGGCGCGCCGTCGAGATCGACGTAGACGACCCGGCCGGCGCCGAGTTCTTCGACAAGATCGACCGTCGCGGCCAGCGCGCCGGGCGTTCCCGGCGCCACCATTCGCACGGCCTCCGGCCGGATACCGACCGCGACCTTCGAGCCGACCGGGAGGCCGGCGCGTGAAACGTTGAGCTTGCGGCTGTCGCCGAGCAGCGACACGCCGTCGAGCGTGACCGTGCCTTCGAGCATGTTCATCGCCGGCGCGCCGACGAAGGTCGCCACGAACCGGCTCGCCGGCCTGCTGTAGACTTGCGCCGGCGTGCCAACCTGCTCGACGCGGCCGCCATTCATCACCACCAGCCGGTCGGCCAGCGTCATCGCCTCGACCTGGTCGTGCGTGACGAAGACGGAAGTGGCATTGAGCCGTCGATGCAGTTTGCGGATCTCCGAGCGCATCTGAACACGCAATTTGGCGTCGAGATTGGAGAGCGGCTCGTCGAACAGGAAGACCTTGGGCTCGCGGATCATGGCGCGGCCCATCGCGACGCGCTGGCGCTGGCCGCCAGAGAGCGCCATCGGCTTGCGGTCGAGCAGATGCTCGAGCTCCAGGATGCGGGCGACGGCCTGGATGCGCTGGTTGCGTTCGGCGGCGGGAACACCGGCCACCTTCAGCGAATAGCCGATGTTCTGGGCAACGCTCATATGCGGATAGAGCGCGTAGTTCTGGAACACCATGGCGCAGCCGCGCTCGCGCGGCTCGAGCTTGTTGACCACGGTGCCGTCGATGGCGATCGCGCCGTCGGAGATCTCCTCGAGCCCCGCGATCATGCGAAGCAGCGTGGACTTGCCGCAGCCAGACGGGCCGAGGATGACGACGAACTCGCCGGATCTGATATCGAGGTTGACGCCGTGCACGACCTGCATCTTGGCATAGCTCTTCCGGACGTCGCGGATGACAATGGAGGCCATTTTTTATCGTCTCCCTATTTTTCGGTGGCGATCAGGCCGCGCACGAACCAGCGCTGCATCAGCACCACCACGATCATCGGCGGCACCATGATGATCAGCGTGCCGGCCATGGCGATATGCCATTCCGGCGCGCCGCCGACGTTGGGGATGAGCTGCTTCAGCTCTGTCACCGCCATCGCATGCGACTGGTCGGTGGTGATGAGCAACGGCCACAGATACTGGTTCCAGGCCCACAGGAACATGATGGTGCCGAGCGCCGCCATGTTGTTACGCGACAGCGGCAGAAGGATATCGACGAAGAAGCGCAGCGCGCCGGCGCCGTCCATGCGCGCGGCCTCGGTCAATTCGTCCGGCACGGTCAGGAAGAACTGGCG
The DNA here is from genome assembly GCF_029625675.1 of Mesorhizobium sp. WSM4884. Taxonomy (NCBI): domain Bacteria; kingdom Pseudomonadati; phylum Pseudomonadota; class Alphaproteobacteria; order Hyphomicrobiales; family Phyllobacteriaceae; genus Mesorhizobium; species Mesorhizobium sp. WSM4884. The sequence goes on along the minus strand of NZ_JARTVO010000003.1, from coordinate 134,558 downwards.
ATAAAGGAATGTGCCGGTGGCGGTGGCGACCAGCGGCAGGATCAGGCCGCTGTAGGAATTGAGCAGTCCCAGGCTGAGCTGGACCTGAACCCCCGACACCTTCTGGATCAGCCAGGAAAGCCCCGTCAGATCCATGATCGCCTGATAGGGATCGAGCACGTTTGCGACCACCGCGTAGGTCGGAACGATGCGCACTTCGAGCGGCAGCATCAGCGTGATGAAGATCAGCCAGAAGATCAGCATGCGGCCGGGATAGCGAAAGTAGACGATCGAGAAGGCCGTCAGCGCCGACACGATTACTTTGCCGGCGGCGACGCCGAACGCCATGATGAAGGAGTTGAGCAGCTTCGGGCCGAGATCGGCCGTCGTCCACGCCGTCTTGATGTTGACCCAGAAGTCGCTGCCCGGCAGCAGCGACATCGGGACGTCGTTGACGTCCTTCAGATTGTGCGAGGCCGCGATCGCCACGATGACAAACGGCGCCACGCAGAATACGAAGCCGGCAAACAGGATGAGATGCGTGAAGAAGTTGAGGATCGGGGTGCGCTCGACCATGGCCGCCTCAACGATAATGCACGCGCCGCTCGATGAAGCGGAACTGGACGATAGTCAGCAGGACGATGAGCAGCATCAGGATGATGCTCTGCGCAGCCGCGCCCGAGTAATCGAGCCCTTTGAAGCCGTCGGAATAGATCTTGTAGACCATCAAATTGGTGGCGTTGGCCGGGCCGCCGGCGGTCATAATGTCGACGATGCCGAAGGAATCCTGGAAGCTTTCGGTGATGTTGATGACAAGCAGGAAGAAGATGGTCGGCGTGATCAGCGGGAACTGAATGTCCCAGAAGCGGCGGACGACGCCTGACCCATCCATGGCCGCCGCCTCGATCAGCGAGCGCGGGATGGCCTGCAGGGCGGCCAGGAAGAAGATGAAATTGTAGCCGACATATTTCCACGAGAAGGCGATGATGACGGAGGCCATGGCGTCGGCGCCGTTGAGGCCGGGATCCCAGAAGCCGGGCCAGAACTTGTTGACAGCGGCCATGAAACCGGCTTCCGGCGCCAGGATGAAACGAAACGCCAGCGCCAGAGCCGGCGCTGCGATGCCGTAGGGCCAAATCAGCACGACGCGATACAGCCAGGAGCCAGCGAGTTGCCGGTCGGTCAAGGCGGCGAGGACCAGCGCGATGACCATCGCAAGACCCGTGCTGATGCCGGCGAAGATCATGCTGGCGGTGATCGAATTCCAATAGTCGGCATTGGCGAGGATCGAGCGGAAATTGTCGAGGCCGACCCAGATGTTGCCGCCGCCCCAGGGCTGCTGCAACGTCAGCGACCAGTAGACCGCCTGGCCGGCAGGCCAATAGAAGAAGGTGAAGATCAGGAGGAGCTGCGGCACCGCGAACAGGATGCCGATCGTCCATCTGCCGAAAGTGACGCGTTTTTCCATCGATCCGCCGACGATGCCTGGTTCGGATATGAAACGGCCGCCCGTCGAGTTTCGACGGGCAGCCTCAAAATGTCTACTGCTTAGGGCAGCGTCTTGTTCGGATAGGTCTGCTGGAAGCGGTCGAGGATAGCGTTGCCGTTCTTGACCAGCGCGTCGATGCCGTCCTGCACGCTTTCCTTGTTGGCGAAGATCGCCTGCATCTGCGTGCCGAATTCGGCGCGGATCTGGGTGAAGTTGCCGAGGCGAATGCCGCGCGTGATCTCGGTCGGCTCCGAGGCGGTCAGGCTGGCGATCGCCACTTCACGGCCCTTGTAAGGGGCCTTGTCGTAGAAGCCGCTGGATTTCATGTACTCGAAGCCCGACTTGGTCACCGGAATGTAGCCGGTGTTGGTCGACCAGAACAAAGCCGTCTTGGGGTCGTGGATGAAGTTGAGGAAGGCGGCCGCGCCCTTGTATTCGGCGTCCGATTTGCCGGACAGCACCCACAGCGAGGCGCCGCCGACCAGCGAATTCTTGCGCTCGGTGCCGGCATAGACGGGCAGCTCGGCGACATCCCAGTTCATGCCTTCCTTCTGGGTCTTGCCGACGGTGCCGTGGTCGCCGACCGAGGTCATGATGACCTGGCAGGTGCCGGTGGCGAAGGCCTGGACCATGTCCTGGCCGAGGTCCTTCGACTTGATCTTGATCAGACCGTCGTCATACCACTTCTTCAGGTCGGTGACGTACTGGACGAACTTTGTCTTGTTCATCTCCAGGCGGGCGTCGAGGCCGTCATAGCCATTGTTCTTGGTTGCGATCGGCTGGTTGTGGATGGCCGAGAACTGCTCCATCAGCTGCCAGCTTTCGTTACCGGAGATGTTGATCGCCATCGGGCAATCATAGCCGGCGTCCTTCAGCGCCTTGAGGTCGGCGCCGACGTCTTCCCAAGTCTTCGGCGCCTCGGTCTTGCCGATCTTGGCGAAGGCGTCCTTGTTCCAGTACATCAGCGCCGTCGACGAGTTGAACGGGAAGGACAGCATCTCACCCTTCGAGGTCGCGTAGTAGCGGGCGATGCCGGGGAAATAGTCGCTGTAATCGATCTTGTAGCCGTTCTCTTCCATCAGCTTGTCGGCGGGCTTATAGGCGCCCGACAGCATCATGGTGGCGGTGCCGACGTCATAGACCTGGACGACGGTGGGCTGTTTGCCGGCGCGGAAGGCGGCAATCGTGTTCTGCAGCGTGGCGTCATAATTGCCCTGGCTGGTGCAGACCACTTCATAATCGGACTGCGAGGCGTTGAAGTTCTTGCACAGCGTGTCGACGACGCGGGCGAGATCGCCCGACAGGCCGAACCAGAAATCGAATTTCACCGGCTCTGCAAAGGCAGGAACCGCGAGCGCGGTGCTGAGCGCGGCGGCAAGGGCAGCGAGGCCCCGCTTGATGATGGTCATGGTTTTTCCCTCTTGAGTGGCAGTTCGACAAGGTTTTGCGCAGTCCTTGCCCGCTCTCTTAGAGAAGGTATGTGACAGTTCTGTTGTGGCCCCTGGACCGGTAGGTAAGGCCCTGTGGACAGCCAGTCTCTCCTCCCCCTCGGCGGTCGCGCCGGCATGAAATCGTCATATCGGCGGTCTAGGAAGCTAGGGCGCGGCGAAGCGGCGTAAAGACCACTCATGATTAACCGGCTAAATTGAGCGCCGGCCAAATTGGACCGATGACATGCTTGTCGCGCAATTGACCCATGTGCCGATGGCTGACCGCCAGGCAATGCGGGACGGCTTGCGCGACAGCGCGACCCATATGCGCCACGCTGCCGCCATTCCGGCATTGGGCCAGATCGAGATCGGCGGCAGGACGTCCAGCGACGGCGCAGGCGGAAGCCTGACGGTGATGGCCTGGAACGTCGGGCGTCCCTGCCATGTCGATGCGATCGTCGAATGATACAACCTGAGACGCACGCCTCGGTTGCAGGCGCGCTAATCGATTCTTCAGCCGTCGAGCCTTAATCAATCTTAACTTGATTGATGCGGGAAGATCAGGTGAAGCCGGATGTTGACCGTCTATAATTGCATCGTGCATCAGCACGATCTGAGGTTGGTCGCGCTTGCGGCGCTCATCTGCGGAATTTCGTCCTTCTCAGCGGTCAATCTCCTTCGCCATGTCGAGCAATCGACCAGTCGAAACCGCTACGCATGGCTGTCGATCGCGGCCACGGCGACCGGGTTCGGCATCTGGGCGACGCATTTCATTGCCATGACCGCTTTCACGCCGGGAATACCCAACGCCTATAACGCCGAGCTTTCCGCGCTTTCGCTGGCGATTTCCGTTCTTCTGACCGCAGCGGGAATGTGGATCGCCACGCTGCGTAGCGGCATCGATCATACCCTGGTCGGCGGCGCCGTGCTCGGGATCGGCATCGCCGCGATGCATTATACCGGCATGGCGGCGTTCGAGGTCCAGGGCAGGATCGTCTGGAACGAGCTGCTCGTCGCCCTTTCGCTGGCGGCGGGCGTCACGCTTGCCGCGCTCTCGCTGTTCGTCGTGCTGCGCCGCCCGTCGATGCTGACGACAGTCGCCGCCGCCATCCTGATGACGCTGGCGATCTGCACGCTGCATTTCATCGCCATGGCGGCGGTCTCGATCTATCCGGATTCCTCGATAGAGATCTCTCAATTCACCATCGCGCCGATGTCTCAGGCCTTCGCCGCCGCGGCGGCGAGCCTGGTTATCCTGGTGCTCTCGGCCGCGGCGCTCCGCATCGATCTGCGCTTCCGCCGCCACCGGGTCGAGGCCGAGCGCATGCATGGCCTGGCGAATGCCGCCGTGGAAGGGCTCATCGTCTGCGACGGCAGCCGCATCGTCAGCGCCAACGACAGCATCGCGGCGCTGAGCGGCGTCGCCGCCGGCACGCTGAACACGATGACACTCGGCGATCTTTTCGGCGAGCGCATTGCCTCGAGCATCGCCGCCGGCAAGGGCCAGGCGCAGGAAGCCGAGTTGCTGAGCCAGGACGGCACCCGAATTCCCGTGGAGCTGATCGCCCGCAGCATCGACTATTGCGGCAAGCCTCATGACGTCGTCGCGGTGCGCGACATACGCGAGCGCAAGAAGGCCGAGCAGGAAATCCTGCGGCTTGCACATTTCGACCCGCTGACCGGGCTTGCCAACCGCCGCAGCTTCACCAACCGGCTCGAAGGCGAGATCGCCGCAGCGGACGGCAGCGGCAAGGACGGCCAGCTTGCGCTGATGCTTCTCGATCTCGACCGGTTCAAGGAAGTGAACGATCTCTTCGGTCACGCGGCCGGCGACGCCGTGCTGCAAAAAGTGGCGCAGTGCGCTTCGAGCGTGCTCCGCCACGGGCAGATGCTTGCCCGCCTCGGCGGCGACGAGTTCGCCATCATCGCCCCCAACCTTCCCAATCCGCAGGCTGCTGGCCGCATCGCCGAGGCGGTGCTTGCAAAGCTGCGCCAGGAAGGTGGGTTGTCGCCGGGCGGCGAGCTGGTATCGGCCAGCATCGGCATCGCCCTCTACCCGCTCGATGCCGATGAGCAGGCGGCGCTGGTCAGTCACGCCGATACGGCGCTCTACCGCGCCAAGGCCGAGGGTAAGGACACCTACCGCTATTTCGAGGCCTCCATGGGCGCGGAGACGCGCGACAGGCGCGCCATGGAGCACGATCTGCGCCAGGCGGTGTCGCGCGGCGAGGTCCGGCTCGTCTACCAGCCGCAGAAGGAGATCAGCAGCGGCAAGATGATCGGTTTCGAGGCTTTGATCCGCTGGCATCATCCCGAGCGCGGCGACATCCCGCCGTCGGTTTTCATCCCGGTGGCCGAGGACAGCGGCGCTATCGCCCAGATCGGCGAATGGGTGCTGGCGACGGCCTGCGAGGAGGCCGTGCGCTGGAAGAATCCGCTGACGATCGCCGTCAATGTCTCGGCCGTGCAGCTCCATAATCCGAACTTCAGCCGCAAGGTGCATCAGATCCTGCTGCGGTCCGGCCTTCCCGCCGGCCGGCTCGAGCTCGAGGTGACCGAGACGGCGCTCATCAAGGACATGCCGCGGGCGCTCGCGACCTTGCGGCAGGTCAAGGCGCTCGGCGTCCGCGTCGCGATGGACGATTTCGGAACCGGCTACTCATCCCTTTCCAATCTGCGCGCCTTCCCCTTCGACAAGATCAAGATCGACGGCTCCTTCATCAAGTCGGTCGACAGGAACGGGCAGGTCGCGGCCATCGTGCGCGCCGTGCTGGGGCTGGGACGCGGCCTGGGCCTCCCGGTCCTGGCCGAAGGCGTCGAGACGCTGGACGAACTGCGCTTCCTCGATGCCGAGGACTGCGAGATCGGCCAGGGATATTATCTTGGCAGGCCGGGCCCGATCGAAACCTTCAGTGAGCTGACCGGCGTGCCGGCGCCGGCGGCCAACGACCATGTCAAGCCGCATGCTGGCAGCATTCTGATGCTGGAGCCCGCCGCCGCGCTTCGCTCGAACTGATCACCTCAAGCCGCAGGTCGACGAAGCGAACCCGGCTTCCCGTTTAGGGCAATTTCAGGAAAAGTGTGAAACGGTTTTCCGTCCGGAATTGCGTGAGAACAAATACTTAGAGCGGGCTCGGCGATTCCGTGAAACGATGAACCGCTCTAGGATCACGGCCCGAGCGCGGCTTCCACCAGCCGCTTGGCGTCGGGGCTCGACCATTCCGCCGGGCCGTTCATATGCGCGATCAGGCAACCCTCGCCGTCGATCAGCATGGTGACCGGCAAGCCCAGCGCCAGCCCGCGTGTCTTGACCTCGTTGAACAAAGCTATCGTCGGATCCCGATAGTAGCCGAGCGTCTCGACGCCGATCTCCTTGAGGAATTTCTTCGGTTTGGCGTCGTCGCCAGTGTCGACATTGACCGCGACGACCTCGAAGGCATTGCCGCCCTTCTCCTTCTGCAGCGCGTCGAGCGCTGGCATTTCGGCGCGGCAGGGCGCGCACCATGTCGCCCAGAGATTGAGCAGCACCGTCTTGCCGGCATGGTCGGCGATGGTCATCGGCTTGCCGTCCGGTCCGTTGAAGGCAAGGCTTTTCAGCGATTGCGGCGGGTCCGCCGGTTGCAGCGCCGCGACCTGGCCGACGGCCTTCGCGGCGACTTGCTTGGCCCGCCCGGCCTTGGCCTTGCAGGCGACATCATCCTTGCTGTTGTCTGCCGCAGCCTGCGGCGACTGGGCATTGTTGCCAGAACCGCTCTCGCTGACATATACCGCGACCGCGCCGGCCAGCACGCCCGCCACCATGGCGGCGAGGATGAGGCGCGGGGCCGGGAAGAATTTTTTGCCGTCTGCCATTTTTCTTAGAACTGCTCCGGAGTACGGGTTATAGCGATGAGCGACAAGAAGGCCAGCAACCAGATGTGGGGCGGACGTTTTGCCTCGGGTCCGGCCGCGATCATGGAAGCGATCAACGCGTCGATCTCCTTCGACCGCAAACTCTATGCGCAGGACATCCGCGGATCGATCGCCCACAGCGAGATGCTGGCGCAGACGGGCATTATTTCGCCGGCCGATCAAGAAAAAATCGCTCACGGCTTGAACACGATCCTGAAAGAGATCGAGGCTGGTAGGTTCGAATTCTCGACCAAGCTCGAAGACATCCACATGAATGTCGAGGCGCGCCTTGCCGAGCTGATCGGTCCGGCCGCCGGCCGCCTGCACACCGCCCGCTCGCGCAACGATCAGGTGGCGCTCGACCTGAGGCTGTGGGTCAAGGAGGAATGCCAGCGCGTCGCCCAGGCGCTGAAGGACCTCATCGCCGCCTTCCTCGAACGCGCCGAGGAGCACGCGGCAACGGTGATGCCCGGCTTCACCCATATGCAGGCGGCGCAGCCGGTGACCTTCGGCCACCATTGCATGGCCTATGTCGAGATGTTCGGCCGCGATCTGTCGCGCGTCAACGACGCCATCGTGCGCATGGACGAAAGCCCGCTGGGCGCCGCCGCGCTCGCCGGCACCAGCTTTTCCATCGACCGCCATATGACGGCGAAGGCACTGGGCTTCCGCGAGCCGATGCGCAACTCCCTCGACAGCGTGTCGGATCGCGACTTCGCCCTTGAGTTCCTGTCAATCGCCGCCATCTGCGGCACGCATCTTTCGCGGCTCGCCGAGGAGATCATCATCTGGTCGACGCCGCAGTTCGGCTTCGTCCGGCTCTCGGACTCCTTCTCCACCGGCTCCTCGATCATGCCGCAGAAGAAGAACCCCGACGCCGCCGAGCTGGTGCGCGGCAAGACCGGCCGCGTCAATGGCCACCTCGTCGGGCTGCTGACGGTGATGAAGGGCATGCCGCTGACCTATGGCAAGGACATGCAGGAGGACAAGGAATCGGTCTTCGACGCCGCCGAGACGCTCGACCTGATGCTGGCGGCGACCACCGGCATGGTGCGCGACATGACCGTGAACGCCGCCGCCATGAAGAAGGCCGCCGGCGCTGGTCACGCCACCGCGACCGACCTCGCCGACTGGCTGGTGCGCAATCTCGGCCTCCCCTTCCGTGAGGCCCATCACGTCACCGGCCGCGCCGTCGCCCTTGCCGAGGAGAAGAAGGTCGGCCTGGAAAAGCTCTCGCTGGAGGACCTGCGTTCGATCCATCCCGGCATCACCGACGGCATCTTCTCGGTACTCGCCGTGCAGAATTCGGTGAAGAGCCGTGTGAGCTTCGGCGGCACTGCGCCGTCGGAAGTGAAGAAACAAATCCGCTACTGGAAAAAGCGCCTGGCCAAGGCGTAATGCCGGGATGCAATGCGCTGCAAACTCGGCTAAAAGCGGCGGCTGGACAAAACAGTTTCGAACGGATGGATCGATGACCCGAGGCAGGATTTTGGTGACGCTCGCGCTGCTGGCGGCGGTTGTCACCGTGACGGCCTGCGGCAGGAGGGGCGGCCTCGATACCCCCTACGAAGCGGCAGTGCAGGCGCGCAAGGATGCGGAGCGAGCCAAGCAGCCGCTGCCGCCCGAGCCGGAGAAACCGGTCAAGGACAAGAAGTTCATCCTCGACCCCTTGCTCTAGAGCCGATGAGATCGTCCGATCTCATCGTGCTCCAATTTTCGGACCTTTTCCCGTGAACCACTTCGACTACCGCGACGGCGTGCTCTACGCCGAAGATGTGGCAATCCCCGATATCGCCGCCAGCGTCGGCACGCCCTTCTATTGCTATTCGACGGCGACGCTGACCAGGCATTTGCGCGTCTTCAAGGAAGCCTTTGCCGGGCTCGACGCGCTGGTCTGCTACGCCATGAAGGCCAATTCCAACCAGGCCGTGCTGAAGACGCTGGCCAGGCAAGGCACCGGCGCCGACGTGGTGTCGGAAGGTGAACTGCGCCGCGCCTTGGCCGCCGGCATCCCGGCCGACAAGATCCTGTTTTCCGGCGTCGGCAAGACCGCGTGGGAAATGGATTTCGCGCTTTCCGCCGGCATCCTCTGCTTCAACGTCGAATCCGAGCCGGAGCTCGAACTGCTCTCGGCGCGCGCGGTGGCGCTCGGCAAGGTGGCGCCGATTTCGCTGCGCATCAATCCGGACGTCGATGCCAAGACCCACAAGAAGATTTCGACCGGAAAGGCCGAGAACAAGTTCGGCATCCCGTGGCAGCGGGCGCGCCAGGTCTATGCCCGCGCGGCGGAGCTGCCCGGCATCCGGGTGACCGGCATCGACACCCATATCGGCAGCCAGATCACCGAGCTGCAGCCTTTCGACGACGCCTTCGCGCTGCTGGTGGAGCTGGTCGGCGTGCTGCGCGCCGATGGCCATTCAATCGAGCACGTCGATCTCGGCGGCGGCCTCGGCATCCCGTATCGTGTCGACAACAGCCCGCCGCCCCTGCCCGACGCCTATGCCGAGATCGTCAGGAAACATGTCACCCGGCTCGGCCTGAAGGTGATGTTCGAGCCCGGCCGGCTGATCGTCGGCAATGCCGGCATCCTGGTTTCCGAAGTGATCTATGTGAAGGAAGGCGACGCCAGGAACTTCCTGGTCGTCGACGCCGCCATGAACGATCTGATCCGGCCGACGCTCTACGACGCCTTCCACGATATCAAGCCGGTGGTGCAGCCGCCGGCCGCCACGCCGCGCATGAAAGTCGATATTGTCGGGCCGGTCTGCGAGACCGGCGATTTCCTCGGCCTCGACCGCGATCTGCCCAGGCTGAAGTCCGGCGACCTCATCGCCGTCGCCACCGCCGGCGCCTATGGCGCGGTGCAGGCCGGCACCTACAACACAAGGCTGCTGGTCCCGGAAGTGCTGGTCGACGGCGATCGTTTCCATGTCGTGCGGCCGCGCCGGACCTATGAGGAACTGATCGGACTGGATTCGCTGCCCGATTGGCTGAAGTAGCCAGGCGCTAGATCCGCTGCTGGATAAGCGCCTTGGCTTCGGCGATCCTCTCCTCGTCGCGGCGATAGAATATCCATTGCCTGGTGCGCTTGGCGCTGAGCAGGCCGGCCTGGGTCAAGACGCGCATATGTTCGCTGAGCGTCGGCTGGGTGATGCCGAGCTTTTCGGCGATCAGCAGCGCGCAGACGCCATCCTCGACCAGATCGCCATCGGTCTGGGGCGGGAAATGCAGGCGCGGATCCTTCAGCCAATCGAGGATCTGCAGCCTGCGTTCGTTGGCCATTGCTTTTAAGATGTCGACCTCTTGCATTTAGCCATTTTGCTAAGTTACTAATTGAAGTCAATCCCGAGGAGCAAACCATGTTGAACACAAATACGTCGGACAAAGGGACGCTCACGCGCGAGCGCGTTGCCGCAGTGGAACCGCGCATCCGCCCCTATGTGCGGCACACGCCGGTGATGCGCGTCGACATGGCGGATTTTGGCCGACCTGCCTTTCCGATCGATCTCAAGCTCGAATGCCTGCAGCATTCCGGCTCGTTCAAGGCGCGCGGCGCTTTCACAAACCTGCTCGAGCGGCAGGTGCCGGAAGCCGGCGTCGTTGCCGCCTCAGGCGGCAATCATGGCGCCGCCGTCGCCTACGCCGCCATGAAGCTCGGCCACAAGGCCACCATCTTCGTGCCGGAAGTCAGCCCGCCGGCGAAGCTCGAGCGCATCCGCGGCTACGGCGCCGAGCTGGTCGTCGGCGGCGCGCGCTACGCCGAGGCGCTCGCCGCCAGCGAGGATTTCGCCGCCAGGACCGGCGCCTTGCAGATCCATGCCTTCAACCAGGAAGAGACGCTTATCGGCCAGGGCACGCTCGGCCTCGAGATCGAGGCCGACCTGCCCGAGCTCGACACGCTTCTCGTCGCCGTCGGCGGCGGCGGCCTGATCGGCGGCATCGCCGCCTGGTTCTCTGGCCGCATCCGCATCGTCGCCATCGAGCCCCAGGGCGCGCCGACGCTCTATCGCGCCTTCGAGGCCGGCAAGCCGGTCGATGCGCCGGCCGAAGGGATCGCCGCCGATTCGCTCGCGCCGAAGCGCGTCGGCGAGATGATGTTCCCGATCGCGGAAGCCTTCGTCGAGCGTTCGATCCTGGTCGGCGACGACGACATCGTGGCGGCCCAGAGAGCGCTCTGGGATCGCGCCCGAATCATCGCCGAGCCCGGCGGAGCCGCAGCCTTCGCCGCGGTGCTTTCCGGCCGCTATGCGCCGGCCCCCGGCGAGCGTGTGGCCGTCCTGGTCTGCGGCTCCAACACAAATCCCGCGAATTTCTGACCATAAACGGGGCGGAGCCCTTCACGTTTTCGGAACCTGCCTCGCCTTCGCCGTGTTTGGTGTTATCCTCTGCTCATGAGGTCCGGGCTATCCCGCCCGGGCAGGAAGGGCCGATGACGGAACGACCCATTTCCAGTGGCGTACGCGGCCTGGCCGGGCGACTTGCCCTGAGCCGACTGGCGACGCGGACCTCGATGATCTTCGAGCGTGGCTGGCCGTTGCTGCTGCCGCTGGCGGTGGTCGCCGGCCTGTTTCTCAGCGTGTCGTGGCTGGGTCTGTTCCAGCGCTTGCCGGATCTGGCGCGGATCGGGCTCCTGATCCTGTTCTCCATATCGGCACTGGCGGCGCTCTATCCGCTGCGCTTCTTCCGCATTCCTTCCGCCGCCGAGGTCGACCGGCGCATCGAAGCCGCGAACGAGCTGCTGCACAGCCCGGTGCAGGTGCAGACCGACCGGCCGAGCGGCGCGGAAAGCCTTTTCTCGCAGGCGCTGTGGCGCGAGCATCAGAAGCGCATGGCCGAGCGGCTCTCCAGCCTCGGCGCCGACAGGCCGCGCTCAAGCGTGCCGGATTATGACCGTTGGGGCCTGCGGGCGCTGGTCGGGCTGCTGTTCGTCACCGCCTTCGCCTTCTCCTTCGGGCCTTTTGGCGGCAGGATCGGCGACGGCTTCGTCGCGCGTGCCGTGCGCGATACCGTGCCGCCGCGCATCGATGCCTGGGTGACGCCGCCCGCCTATACCGGCAAGCCGCCGCTGTTCCTGACCGCCGACGTCAATCAGGCCGCGCAAACCTTCAGCGTCCCGCAGGGCAGCGACGTCTCGCTGCGCGTCACCGGCGGAACCGGCGAGGAAACGTTGAACTATGCCGACACGAACGGCAATGACCGCGCGATCGAGCCGGCCGCGCCGAAGGATGGCACATCCGCCGCCGCCCAACCGGTGCCCCCTGCCGCTGCCCAACTCAAGGTGCGGCAGTTCTCCGGCAAGCTGAGCACCGATGGCACGCTGACGCTGAAATCCGGCGAGGACGATCTCGGTCACTGGGCCTTCGCCATCATTCCGGACAAGCCGCCGACGATCCGTTTCGTCGGCGAGCCGAAGCGCGCCGTCAACGGAGCCATCGAGCTCAACTACCAGATCGACGACGACTATGGCGCGGCCTCCGCCAAGGCCGTCTTCGAACTGTCGGATCCGCCGCCAGCCAATGCGCATCCGCTCTACGGCCCGCCCGACATGCCGCTGACGCTGCCGCGCCGCGGCGGCAAGGCGAGCGCCGCCAAGACGACCAAGGATCTGACCGAGCACGTCTGGGCAGGCAGCACCATCAAGCTGACGCTGTCGGCCACGGACGATGCCGGCCATACCGCCACCAGTGAAACCAAGACGCTGCTGATGCCGGAGCGGCCCTTCTCCAATCCGCTAGCCCGCGCCGTGATCGAGCAGCGCCGGCTGCTGGCGCTCGACACCAACGCCAAGCCGCGCGTGCTCGACCTGATGGACGCGATCACGTTGCGCCCAGAGGATACGTTCGACAACATGTCGCATTATCTCGCGATCATGAGTGCGAGGAGCCGGCTGAAGCTTGCCGAGACCGATGATCAGCTGCGCAACGAGGTGGGTTATCTGTGGGAGATCGCGCTCGGCATCGAGGAAGGCAATCTGTCGGCCGCCGAGCGGCGGCTGCGCCAAGCGCAGCAGGCGCTGCAGGACGCCATCAAGAACGGCGCCAGCGACGAAGAGCTCAACAAGGCGATGAAGGAACTGCGCGAGGCGATGAACCAGTTCCTGCAGGAATTCGCCCAGCGCGCGCAGCAGAACCCGAACGCGCCGCAGATGCAGCAGAACGGCCGGGAACTGCGCCAGAGCGACATCAACCGGATGATGGACGAGATCGAGAACCTCGCCAAATCCGGTGACCGCGACCGGGCCCAGCAGCTTCTGTCGGAGCTGCAGGACATGATGAACAACCTGCAGGCCGGCCGCCAGCAGCAGGGCGGCGAGCAGGACAGCGAGATGCGCCAGCAGATGGACAAGCTGGGCGAGATCATGCGCCGTCAGCAGGAGATGATGAACGACACCTTCCGTCTCGACCAGATGCAACGTGGCCAGCGTGGTCAGAATGGCGACCAGCAGATGGGCGAGGATGGCCAGCAGGGCCAGACGCAGGAAGGGCAGCAGCCAGGCACCGGCAACGATCGCGACCCGCTCGGCCGGCAGAAGCCGATGACGCCGCAGGAATTCTCCGACGCGCTGAAGCAGCTGCAGGAGGGCCAGGGCCAATTGCAGAGCGAGCTGGACAAGCTGAAGAAAGGCCTCGAAGGCATGGGCATGCAGCCCAATGAGGGCTTCGGCGAGGCCGGCAAATCCATGGGCGATGCCGAGCATGCGCTGGGCGAAGGCGAGGGCGACCAGGCGGTCGGCCACCAGGGCCGCGCGCTGGAGGCGCTGCGCCGCGGCGCCAAGGACATGATGAAGCAGATGCAGGCCATGCAGGGCGACCAGGGCGGCAGCGAGCAGGGCGGACGCCAGCAGGATGCCGACCGCGATCCGCTCGGCCGGCCGCGCGCCACGAAAGGCCCCGACGACGGCAACTCGGTCAAGGTGCCGGACGAGATCGACGTGCAGCGCGCCCGCCAGATCCTCGAGGCGATCCGCAAGCGCCTCGGCAACGCGCTGAGCCCCGATATCGAGCGCAGCTATCTCGAACGGCTGCTCGAGCTGAAATAGTTCACACGGCCATTTTGTCGAAGCTCCGCCGGCCGCGCTGGCGATTCGCCAATAGGTCGGACCGACCAAAGCGTCTTGCCAAAGTTGCGGATCAAAGATTGGCCGTGGCTTGCGCCTGCCTGGTCAGCATGAAGGCCTCGCGGATCGCGTTCTCCATGCCGTCGATCGCTTCGCCGGTCGCAAGCGGATTACGGTGCAGCACCACGTTGGAAGAATCGATGTCGCCGAAGCCGTCGGCGGCGGTCAGCTCGCGGCAGTCGGCTGGGATGTTGCTGCGCGAGATCGGCGCGATCGCCAGCCCGGAAGTCACCGCGAGCGTCAGGCCGCCATTGGTGTCGCTGGTATAGGCGACGCGATAGTCGAGTCCGCGTTGCTGCAGCGACTTGATCGCGAAGTCGCGGCACCAGCCGTCGCGGCTGTAGAGCGCGATCGGCACCGGCCGCTCCTCATGCATGTGGTGCAGCGTCGATGTCACCCATACCGTCGGATCGTGCATCAGCACCTCGCCGCCGGAAAAGCCTTCCCACTCGAACACCACGGCGAGATCGAGCTCGCCCGCCGCCAGCGACCTCACCTGCGAAGCCGAATGGGCGTAGCGCACCGTGACCTCCACGCGCGGATGGCGCTTGGCAAATTCGCCGAGTGCCCGCGACAGGATCGAGCGTCCGTACTCGGCCGGGATCCCGATGCGCACCAGGCCGCCGAGCGGCGGCGCCACCAGCGACGCCGCCGTCTCGTCGAGCAGCGAGACGATTCGGCGTGCGTTACCGATGAGCTCGCCGCCGCGGCGCGTCAGCGCCACCCCGCGCGAGCCGCGCTCGAACAGGCTGTCGCCGACCATGTCCTCCAACTTCTTCATCTGCATGGAAACGGCCGACTGGGTGCGCCCGGCCTTTTCGGCGGCCTTGGTGAAATTGCCCGTCTCGGCCACCACCACGAAGGTGCGCAGGAGGTCGCTGTCGAGGGTAGGCTTCATGGGTGCGCCATAAGAAATTTTGATTGCTGATATCATTCCAATTCGTTTGCAACATGTCAAACGCCACAGGATAGTCGTCTCTCCCATTGGATATGTGGTCGCGAAATCGGCCGCGGACCAATTCGAAGAGTCCTCACTCGTGCCCGCTGCCCGCAACGGTAGCGGGCTCTTTTTCGCCGGAATGAACATGCAGAACCGGATGGTGCTTGGCATTGTGAGCCTCTGCCTGGGCGTTCTCGTTTTTTCGCTGCAGGATCCGCTGGTGAAGGCGGTTTCGGGCGGCTATCCGGTGACGGAAGTGATGGCGATCCGTGCCATCGTCGCGCTGCCGATCCTGATCCTTGTCGTTCAGGCCGATGTTGGCCTGAAGGCATTGCTGTCGAAGCGAGCGGGTATGCTGACGCTGCGCGCCTTCATCCAGTTCAGTTCCTACACCGTCTACTATCTGGCGATCGCCGCCTTGTCGCTGGCCGACGCGATAGCGCTTTATTTCATGGCGCCGCTCTTCATCATGGCGCTTGCCGGGCCCTATCTCGGCGAGCACGTCTCCTGGCGGACGCTGACGACGGTGCTCATCGGCCTTGTCGGGGTGATTGTGATGCTGCGCCCGGGCGCCGGATTGTTCGACTGGGCGGCGCTGCTGTCGCTCGGCTCGGCATTCCTCTACGGCTTCTCGCAGCTGATGGCGCGCCGGATCGGCGATACCGAATCCTCGACCGTCATGGCCTTCTACCAGAATGGCGCCTACCTCACCGGCGCAGCGGCCGTCGCCATCATATTTCATCTGGCTAGCATCACCCACGCGGACCATCCGAGCCTCGATTTCCTCGTGCGGCCATGGGTGTGGCCGACGCTGCCGGACTTCCTTAAGATGGCCGCCTGCGGCTTCGTCGCCTCCGCCGGCATGGTCTTGTTGTCGCAAGCCTACCGGATGGCGCCCGCCAACCGCGTCGCCACCTTCGAATATACCGGCATTCTGTGGTCGCCGCTGTGGGGCTTCCTGTTCTTCGCCGAGGTCCCACGGGCAACGACGGTGCTTGGCGCGGCGCTGATCATCGGCGCCGGTCTTGTCGCACTCAACGGCGAACGCCGGCGCAGCGCAGCGCCTGCGCTCGCCGCGACCGGCGATGCCGTCTAATCGGTCAAGCGAAGCAGCTCAATGCCCGACCGACGCGGGCGCGGATCTCTGCCAGCGTGAAGGGCTTCTGCACGACGTCGAGGATGATGCCGTTCAGTTCCTCGGCGCGCTCGCGCTGGTCGGCGTAGCCGGTCATCAGCATGATCTTCATCGCCGGGTACTGTTTCGCTGCCGCCGTCGCCATCTCGATGCCGTCCATCTCCGGCATGCGGATGTCGGACACCACGAGATCGTAGCCGCCGCGGTTCTGCTGGATCAACGCCAGCCCCTGCGCGCCGTCGGCGGCGATGGCCACATTATGCCCGTCGCGTTCCAGCGCGCGGGCGGCGAGGGTGCGGACGGACTCATCGTCCTCGACGATCAGAAGCTTTGCCATGACGAGATAGATGCCGCCGAAACGTTGACGTTTTCTGAAAATTCGAAACATCAATGCGATCTTTAGAGCGCGACCTTACGCGTCGCCCTTCACGACCCCGACAAACGGCAGTTCCCGGAACGCATGCGCGACATCCATGCCGTAGCCGACGACGAAATAGTCGGGGCAGTCGAAGCCGACATAGTCGGCGTTGAGCGTGGTCTGGCGGCGCATGCGCTTGTCGAGCAGCACCGCGATGGCGCAGCTCCTGGCGCCCCGCGACAGCATGAGATCGCGTGTGAAGGAAAGCGTCTTGCCGGATTCGAGGATGTCATCGATCAGCAGAACGTCGCGTCCGGCGACCTCGTTGTCGATGTCGCGCAGCACCTTGACCTCGCCGCTGGTGGTGCCGGCGCCGTAGCTGGAGATGAAGATGAACTCCACCTCGGGCGACAGGCCGACATCATGCATGGCGCGGATGAGATCGGCGGCGAAGACGAACGAGCCCTTCAGGATCGAGATCACAAGCAAGTCGTGATAGTCGCGCCCGGCGATCTCCTTGGCGAGCTCGAGATTACGCCGGGCGATGGCCGAGGCCGAAAACAGGACCTCGATGTCCTTGCCGCGCACAACTGGCATCGATTGCCTTTCTTGAGAATTCGCCTAGCCGGCGAAGATTACAGAGACGGTTTTCACGCCGTTTCTAGGCACATCGAGGCGGCTGGAAAAGCCGAATCTTTCGCCCGGCGCCAGCGAGCGGTTGGATGTCCCCAGCCTGTAGCGGATGACGTTGCTGGCTTTGTCGGTGACGCGGATTTCCAGCGGCGGAAGCGCTTCCGCTCTTGCGCCGTCATTGGCTGCCTCGCCGTCGACGAACAGGACGGGCTTCAATCCCGAGACGTCGATTCGCGAGGTCACGCCGGAAATGCTGAGCGCGCTTGCCGGCTGCGCAGTCGCCCAGAAGGGGCTCTGACGCACCAGCGCATGCCCGCCCGAGATCCAGAAAGCGACGAGTGCGGCGCCCACTCCGGCGATCCAGAAGATCGGACCGCCGCGCGAGACCGGCCGCGTGGGCGCGGCCTCCGGTTTGCGCAGCATGCCCATGCCTTCGATGGATGGCGTCGAAGGCGCTTGCGGCGGTGGCGGCGCCACCGTCGGCTCGGAACGGGCGGCGAAACGCGGCAGCACCACATAGTCGGCGTCGACGATGTCGGCCGGCGCGTCGAGCATGACGCGCTCCGGCGCGGCATTTGCCGCCGTGCCGGTCATGATTTCGCCGGAAACAGGGCGCGCGGTTCTGTCCTCAGCCATTACGGCCCCAGTGCAATCTTCGTTGCTTTTGGGTAAACGCAAATGGTTAATGCTTCCCCACCGGAACCATTGTGAAACGTCGAAAAAGCGCAGAAATTAACCAACGATTAACCATGCCGGCCGATGGTCTTGGCAGAGAACAGGCCGGCAGGACGCCGCCTAAGGTTTCAGGTCGCCGAAAGTGATCCGCTTCGAAAATGTCGGCCTCCGCTATGGCATGGGTCCGGAGATCCTCCGCGACATTTCCCTGCACATTCCGGAGCGCTCCTTTCAGTTCCTGAGCGGTCCTTCGGGCGCCGGCAAGACCACCTTGCTGCGCCTGCTCTTCATGTCGCTGAAGCCGACGCGCGGCCTGATCACCATTTTCGGCAAGGACCGTTCGCGCATCTCGCGCAGCGAATTGCCGCTGCTCAGGCGCCGCATCGGCGTGGTGTTCCAGGATTTCCGCCTGCTCGATCACATGACCACTTACGAGAACGTCGCGCTGCCCCTGCGCGTGCGCGGGCGCGAGGAGGCAAGCTATCGCACCGACGTCGCCGAGCTTCTGAAATGGGTCGGGCTGGGCGACCGCATGCACGTGCTGCCGCCGGTACTGTCGGGCGGCGAGAAGCAGCGCGCCGCGATCGCGCGCGCGCTGATCGAGCAACCGGAGATCCTGCTTGCCGACGAGCCGACCGGCAATGTCGATCCGCCGCTGGCGCGCCGGCTGCTGAGGCTCTTCATCGAGCTCAACCGGCTTGGCACCGCCGTGGTGATCGCCACCCACGACCTCGGCCTGATGGAGCAGGTCGATGCGCGGCGCATGATTCTCGCCGGCGGAAGGCTGGACGTTTATGACTGACCTCCCGGCCGATCACCTGCATGACGAAGCCGTCGAGACGACGCCGACGACAACCGTTCGGCGCGTCCAGCGCAAGATGGCGCCGATCGTGCCGGCGCAGAACATCGCCGGCCGGGCGCTGGTGCTGGTCATCGCCATCATGACCTTCCTGTCCTGCCTGACCTTCGGTGCCGTGACGCTGGTGCGCGACACCGCTTCGGTGTGGGAGAACCAGATCTCGCGCGAGGCCACGATCCAGATCAAGCCGGTCGAGGGCCTCGACATGGAGGCGGCCCTCGCGCAGGCCTCGCAGATCGCCAGCGAATTCCCTGGCGTGAAAGGCACGAAGATCGTCGACCGCGATGCGACGGCGCGGCTTCTGGAGCCGTGGCTGGGCACCGGCCTCAATATCGATGAACTGCCGGTGCCGCGGCTCATCGTCGTCACCATCGACGAGGCCAGCCCGCCCGACTTCGCCGCCATGCGCGCCGCGATCACGCCCAAGCTGCCGAGCGCGGCGCTCGACGACCATCGCACGTGGGTCGACCGGCTGGTCGCCATGGCGCACACGACGGTGACGATCGGCTTTGCCGTGCTGGCGCTGATATTGTCGGCGACGGTGCTGACGGTCGTGTTCGCCACGCGCGGCGCCATGGCCGGCAACGGTCACATCATCGAGGTGTTGCATTTCGTTGGCGCCGAGGCCCGCTTCATCGCGCGCGAATTCCGCTGGCATTTCCTGGTCACCGGCATGAAGGGCGCCGCCGCCGGGGGTGCCGCCGCTATTCTCGTGTTCATCGTCTTTTCCTGGTGGTCATCGCGCAACATGGCAACGCCGGAGGCCGACCAGGCGACCGCGCTGTTCGGCAATTTCGCCATCGGCTCCACCGGCTATATCGGCGTCGGCCTGATGGTGCTGGTGATCGGCGCGCTCACGGCGGCGACCTCGCACGCCACCGTCGTCGCCTATCTCAGCGATATCGACATCCGCCAGCCGGACTCGGGCTGATCATGACGAGACCCCGTGAGACGAAATGGAAATCGGCCTAAACCGTTATATTCAGGAAGGAAAACGATCACGGACCGAGCAGCTGCCGTAACGCAATGTGCGCCGCCTTATCTATGAAAGGCCGCATTTCGGAGTTAACCATAGGATGTTTTCAGGATTAACCTGAGGATGATGGACGCGCGGGACTCGATCGGAACGGCTGGACGGATGCCAGCGGCGCTTTCGCGCGGCGCTGGGTCTGCGAGTTCTGGTCGCCTCAGATTTGCGCTTCGTATCTGCGGTTTCTTCGTGCTTGCCCTGCTGGCGCTTTTCGCTGGTGGCTTCGGCTGGTTTGCCGACAAGGTCAGCAGCATGACGACGCCGGTCAATCCGGCCAAGGCCGATGCCATCATCGTGCTCACCGGCGGCCAATCGCGGCTCGACGCAGCCATGGACCTGCTGGCGTCGGGCAAGGGCGAGCGGCTCTTGATAAGCGGCGTCCATCCCTCGGCCAGCCGCCGCCAGCTGCAAATGGCGATGGGCGGCGACAAGCAGCTGTTTTCCTGCTGCGTCGACATCGACCGTGCCGCGCTCGACACCATCGGCAATGCCGAGGAAAGCGCCAAATGGGTGGAAAGCCACGCCTATGGCAGCATCATCCTCGTCACCAATAACTACCACATGCCGCGCAGCCTGCTGGAAATGGGCCGGCTGCTGCATGGTGCGCGGCTCGAACCATATCCGGTGGTCAACACCAAGCTCGCCAACGGCAGCTGGCTGACCAAGCCGGAAGCGCTGCGCGTGCTGCTCACCGAATACAGCAAATATGTGCTGGCGCTGGCGCGCGGCATCGTTCCGCTTCGCCCGACCGCCGAGGGCGTCACCCTCGCCGAAGCCTCGATCGCCAAAGACGAGAAGCAGCCAAGCCAGGTCATCCCTTAATCGCAACTCCACGCAGGCGCGCAACTTCTTGCTCGAGGTCTGCGATGCGCCGGTCTCGCTCGGCAAGCGCCGCAGCCACATTCGCTGCCTCAAAACGCTGCGGAATGTGCTGCGGACAATTGGCGTCCCAGGCCGTGACGGTGAACAGGATCGCCTGCTCCGGTCGCGCCCTGTAATTTGCCGGCATCAGCCTTGCCGTCAGGTCGGGATCGTCCTCGACGACCCGCGCCCGGCCCCAGATCTTGATGCGCTGCCGAAGCATGTAGTCGATCAGGAACAGGAAGGCCTGGGCATTGTCCGCAAGATTGCCCTGGGTGATGAACTGCCGGTTGCCCGAGAAATCGGCAAAGCCGATCGTATGCTCGTCGAGCACCTTGAGGAAGCCGGCGGGGCCGCCGCGATGCTGGATATAGGGTTGGCCGCCGCCATTGGCCGTCGCCAGGAACACGCTGGTCTGCGCCTCGACGAAGGCGGCGAGATCGGGCGTGATCGCCGCCCGCCAGCCGCCGCGCTGCTCGACGCGAGCGTAGGACTCGCGCGAACCTTTGCGGGACTGGATGGCCTTGACCGTGGGCGTGAAGGCAACATCGCTGGTGAAAGCGTTCATGGCGGCACTCCTCGGACGAAGTAGCACCTTATCTAATCCCTTCCGAAATCCGGAGGAAGAAGGCATATCTGCAATCTAAGCTTCCATTTTCTGGAAGAATGGATGGACCGCCTCGACGCCATGTCCCTGTTCGTCGCTACGGTGGAAGCCGGCAGTCTTTCCGCTGCGGCGCGGTATGCCGGCGTGCCGCTGCTCGAGCCGCCCTGACCGGTCAGCCTCGTTCATGCCGGCCGGGGCCTGCTGCCGGTGAAATTGCGCGCCTTCCTCGATTTCACCGCGCCGCGCCTGGAGGAGCGGCGCGGTTCGACCACGGCGCCGTTTTCTTTTTGGCCGCGCTTGGTGTAACCAACGCACACCTCCACACCGGGCCCTTTCCCGCATGCTCTATATCCGCTCACTGGCGTTCAACCTTGCCTTCTATCTCAGCCTGGTCGTCCAGATGATCTTCTGGACACCCTTCTATTTCCTGTCGCCGCGTCACCGCGCCTGGTTCGTGCCGAAATTCTGGTCGCGCACCTCGATGTGGCTCTACGACAAGATCGCCGGCACCAGGAGCGAGATCACGGGCGTCGAAAACCTGCCGGAAGGGTCGTTCATCCTGGCGCCCAAGCATCAGTCTTTCTGGGACGCGATCGCCTTTTTTCCTTATCTCGATGACGCCTTGTATATTCTGAAGCGGGAGCTGACCTGGATCCCCTTCTTCGGCTGGTACATCATGAAGATGCGCATGATCCCGGTCGACCGCGGCAGCCGCTCGAAAGCGTTGAAAGCGGTCGTCGCCGCGACCAGGCAGGAGATGGCGCGCAATCCTCGTCAGCTCATCATCTATCCGGAAGGCACGCGCCGCCCGCCGGGCGCCGAGCCGTCCTACAAATACGGCATCGTCGAGCTTTATACCCAGCTTGGCGTTCCCGTGGTGCCGGTCGCCCACGTCGCCGGCCTCTACTGGCCGCGCCGCAAATTCATGCGCTATCCCGGCACCATCAAGGCCCGCTTCCTGCCGCCCATTCCTCCGGGCCTCGGCAAGGACGAATTCATGCAGCGGCTGATCGGCGAGACGGAAGCCTCCTGCGACGAGCTGCTCGTCGAGGCAGCGCGCGCGCCGAACCCGCCGCCTCTGCCGCCGACGGCGATGAAGCGGCTAGCGGAGCTCGGCGCTGCGTCAACGACAAAGGCTTGATCCTGCTCACGGCAGTGCCGCGAGCGCGGTGGTCAGCACCAGCGTCGCCGCGAAAACCAGGTTGATGATCCGCGACGCCAGCGGATTGCCCAGCAATCGCGCGAAAACAGTGCCGGCGAGAAGCCAGATCGCATGGATGGCAACGATCATCGCTGCCAGCACCAGCAGCCTGGTTGGCACGCCGAGCGCATCGGCCTGTGCCGAGGCGCCGGCAAACACGGCGCCGATCGCCACATAGGCCTTCGGATTGGCGACGGCGAGCATCAAGCCGCCGAGAAAAGTAGGGCGCGCCGCCTTGTTCTCGTTTTCCGCAAGAGGCGGCGCCGTCGCGATCCTGAAGGCGAGGTAGAGGATGTAGGCGGCCGAAGCGACCGTCAGCAGCGGCGCCAGCCCCGGCATCGAGGCGAGCACAGCGACCAGGCCGGCGGCCACCACCAGAAGCACGACGGTCGTTCCAAGCACGACGCCCAAAGTATAGCCCAACGAAGGCCGCAGCCCGAAGGCGGCGCCGATTGCTGTGACGCTGATCGTCGCCGGACCGGGACTGCCCATGACGACGGCCGCCGCCATGACCAGCGCCAGCAATTGCTGCCAGGACTGCGCGCCAATTCCTCCGGCCATGCCGAACCTCAATTCCTGCCGCGATGCGGCTAGGAACTATCGCGGGGCACCAACAAGGTCTTGGACGATCGTGCGCCGCCTTAGACGCCTAGGCGCTGGCCCGGTCCAGGGCTGCCATATCGTCGGCGGAAAGCTTGAGCGAGGCGGCGCGGATCAGGCTGTCCATATGAGCGGGCGTCGTGGCACTTGCGATCGGCGCGGTGATGCCCGGCCGCGCCATGATCCAGGCGAGCGCCACTTCCGCCTGCTTGGCCGAATGGCGCGCAGCCGCGGCATCGAGCGCGGAGAGGATGCGCATGCCGCGCTCATTGAGATACTCGGCCACATCTTCACCGCGTTCGCTCTGGCCGAGATCGGCCTTGCCGCGGTATTTGCCGCTCAAGAATCCCTTGGCGAGGCTGAAATAGGTGATGACGCCAAGGCCCTCCGCCTTGCAGAGATCGAGCAGCGGGCCGTCCAGCGAAGCGCGGTCGTACAAATTGTATTCCGGCTGCAGAACCTCGTACCGTGGCAGGCTTCGCAGGCTGGCGACATCGAGAGCAGCGCGCAATTGCCCGGCATCGAGATTGGAGCAGCCCGGATAGCGGATCTTGCCTTTCTCGAGCAGGCGCTGATAGGCGCCGAGCGTCTCCTCGTAAGGCGTGGTCGGGTCCGGCCAATGTGACAGATAGAGGTCAATGACGTCGGTCTGCAGCCGCTTCAGCGATTGATCGACCGCCTTTTCGATATAGGCCGCGGAGAGGTCTTTCTTTCCCTGGCCCATATCGGAGCCGACCTTGGTGATGACGACGATCCTGTCGCGGTTGCCGCGGCTTTTCATCCAGTTGCCGATGATGGTTTCGGATTCGCCGCCCTTGTTGCCCGGAGCCCAGCGTGAATAGGCATCGGCGGTGTCGACGGAATTGAAGCCGGCTTCGACAAACCGGTCGAGCAGGTCGAAGGAGGTCTTCTCGTCGGCGGTCCAGCCGAAGACGTTGCCCCCCAGAACCAGCGGCGCGATGGAAAGGTCGGTGCGACCGAGACGGCGTTTCTGCAAGATTGATCTCCGTGATGCTGGGATGGGCCGCGACGCCCGGGAATGGATTGCCGGTAAGCTAGGTCGTGCCTTGCCGAGGTTAAAGGCATGGTTTTGCTTTTTGATCGGGCCAGGCCGTCACGAAGGCGCGACCTGCCGCCCCACCTGTTCCAGCCAATGGTCGCGGATGCCGAGCGCCTTCAGGTGCTCGAGCGTGCTGAGCACATAATCCTCGTTCCTGCCCGACTGGCCGACGGCGCCGCGAACGACTGCCGCGGCATGGCCGGCGTCGAGCCCGCCGGCATATTGCTCATGCGCGCGGTCGACGATGTAGGCGACCGCCTCGACCGTTCGGTCCCCTCCCGCCCCGTTTCCGTCGAGCCGGACATCGAGCATGCGTTCGAGATAGACGTTGGTCACCAGCTCGCGCTCGCGCAGATAGGAAAGCACTTCGTCCCGCAAATCGCCTGGCACGCGGAAGGCAAGGCCGATGCATGAGCCGCCGCGGTCGAGGCCGAGCACCAGTCCCGGCCGCTCTCGTGTGCCGCGATGCACGAAAGAATAGACGCAAAGCGACCGGCGATAGCCGTAAAGACGGGCTCGCCGCGTCTCGACATGTGCGAATCCCGGCCGCCAGATCAGCGACCCGTAGCCAAAAACCCAAAAATCGCCCATATCGCCAAGCCTGATCGCGCTCGAGTGACGACGTCGCACCGTAAGGTGTTTCTTCCGTCCCCGCTTGTTGTGCGTGAGATTAACAGCCCGCTCGCCGCAGCGGGTTAACGAGAGCCGCAGCATGACGTCAAGTGACGAGCCATCGCGCAAACCTAGCCGCCGGCTGTTCTGGCTTGCCGCGTTCATTGTCGCGCTGTTTGCCATCTATAGCGCCGGCTGGTTCTATCTAGCCGGCCGCCTCAAGACGGAGGCCGACCAGGCCGTGGCCAACCTCGGCACCAAAGGCATCGCCGCCGGCTGCGCCAACCTTACCGTCAGCGGCTATCCGCTGAGCTTCGCCGTTTCCTGCGACAGCCTGGCCTATCAGGATGACGCCAAGAGCATTGCCGCCTCCACCGGCAGCTTCAACGCCGTCGCAGGGATCACACAGCCTCTGTCGCCGGTGGCCGATGTGCGGGGCCCGCTCCGAACCTCGGTGCCGGGCATGCCGCCGCTTTGGGTCGACTGGGACAGGCTGAGCGCGACGGTCAAACTATCCTGGCCTTTGCCGCGGCGCGTTTTGCTGCAAGCCGAAGGCCTGTCAGGCCAGACCGATCCGGCTGACGATTCCGATCCGGCTGAATTGTTCTACGCGGCAAACGCGGCTGGGCAGTTGGAACCCAAGGAGCAGGACGTCGTCTATACCGGCAGCGTCGGCGATCTCGAGATCAACGCCAACGCGATCGGCGGCCGCGAGCTGCCGGCGCTGGACGGCGGCGGCGAGGCCACGGTGAAGAACGGTGTCGCGCTGATCGCGGCGCCGCCGAAAAGCCTGCGCGGCCAATCGATCGATATCGCCAAGCTCGACCTGTCGGCGGGAACGGCGCGCGTGACCGTGTCCGGACCGATCTCGGTCGACGCGGACGGCCTGGTCGACGCCAATCTGACGATCAAGCTCAAGGATCCGAAGGCGGTGGCGGCCATCCTTGGCGGCGCCATTCCCGAGCACAAAAGCGAGATCGAGCAGGGTTTTGCCGGCCTGGCCATGCTCGGCAACGAGCCGTCCATGCCGCTCAGGATCGTCAAGGGCAAGGCTTCGCTCGGCTTCATCCCACTGGGCAAGATCAAGCCGGTCGATTAAGAGCAGGGTCCCGAACCGGGAGGTCAGCGCAGCAAAAAGTGGGAGCCGATTTTCGGACAAGACCATGCTCACCCAAAAAGACGGCTGCCATTAGATGTCGGAGCCGGTCAGGCTGCTCAGCGTCGGCGCGTTCACCCTCGACACGATCCTGCGTGTCGACACGCTGCCCACGCATCAGGGCAAGTTCATCGCCGGCGACGGCGTCCAGATCGCCTCGGGCATGGCGACGAGTGCGGCCTGCGCCGCGCACCGCCTCGGCGCTGAGGTATCGCTTTGGGCAAGCGCGGGAGACGACGCGGTCGGCGACCGGCTCATCGCCGAGATCGAGGCGGAAGGCGTCGATTGCAACCTGATCCGCCGCGTCGCCGGCGCGCGCTCGGCGCTGGCCGCGATCCTGGTGGACGCTCATGGCGAGCGCGTCATCGTACCGTTCTATGACAGACAAGCGCAGGCCGATCCCGAGACGCTGCCGCTTGCCGATCTTTCCGCCTTTGACGCCGTGCTGGTGGACGTGCGCTGGCCAGGCGCCGCCGCGCTCGCCTTGACGGCCGCCCGAGACGCGGGTCGCCCGGCGATCCTCGACGCCGACACCGCACCGGTCGAGGTGCTGGAGCGGCTTTTGCCTTTAGCCTCGCATATCGTAGCCTCGGAGCCGGCGGCGCGTATCGTCTGCGGTCATGCGCTCGACCCGGAAAGCGCCTGCGCCGACCTCGCTTCGCGCACCGACGCCTTTGTCGCGGTGACGGGAGGCGCCGCCGGAACCTGGTGGCGCGACCGGGAAACAGGCCGCATCCGCCATGTCGAGGCGCCGAAGGTCAAGGCGGTGGACACGCTGGCGGCCGGCGACGTCTTCCACGGCGCCTTTGCCGTTGGTCTTGCCGAAGCCATGCCGCCCGAGCAGGCGCTGCGTTTTGCCAGTGCCGCCGCCGCGCTCAAATGCCTGCGCTTCGGCGGCCGGCTCGGCGCGCCGAACAGGGCCGAGACGCTGGCGATGATGGCGGCCCACTGGCCGTCGTCGTAACGGCCACGCGAATGGCTTAGGATTTGACTCCGGGATGCTCGACCGCCTGACGTCCGAAATCCGGCACGTCGATGTCCTGGCCGGCCTCGATGATCGAGCGGCGGATGGCGCGTGTGCGGGTGAAGAGGTCGAACAGCTTTTCGCCGTCGCCCCAGCGGATCGCCCGCTGCAGCGAGGCAAGATCCTCCGAGAAGCGCGCCAGCATCTCCAGGATCGCGTCCTTGTTATGCAGGCACACGTCGCGCCACATGGTCGGGTCGGAGGCAGCCAGTCGGGTGAAGTCGCGAAAGCCGGAAGCGGAGTATTTGATGACTTCCGTCTTGGTCACCGATTCCAGGTCGTCGGCGGTGCCGACGATGTTGTAGGCGATGATATGCGGCAGGTGGGAGACGATGGCCAGCGTCATGTCGTGATGCTGCGGGTCCATCGTATCGATGTTCGAGCCGCAGCGCCGCCAAAATTCGGACAGCTTCTCCAGCGCTTGCGGATCGGTGCCCGGCAGCGGCGTGAAGATGCACCAGCGGTTGTCGAAAAGATCGGCGAAGCCGGCATCGGGGCCCGATTTTTCCGTGCCCGCCAGCGGGTGGCCGGGGATGAAATGCACACCCTCCGGCACGTGCGGCAGCATTTGCGCGATGACGGAGGCCTTGGTCGAGCCAACATCGGTGAGGATGGCGCCCGTCTTCAGTGTCGGCGCGATCTCGGCGGCGACCTCGCCGGACGAGCCGACCGGAACCGAGACGATGACGAGATCCGCATCGCGCACCGCTTCCTTGGCCTCGGTCGTGTAGGAATCGCCCAGACCGAGTTCCTCGGCCCGCTTCAGCGTCGATGTGCTGCGCGTCGCTATGGCGATATGACGCGCCAGGCGCTCGCGGCGGATGACGCGGGCGAGCGACGAGCCGATCAGGCCGATGCCGACCAGCGCTATTTTCTCGAACATCGGTGACGTCATGGTGCTCTAGCTTTTCAGGAAACTCGTCAGCGCTTCGATGACGCCGCGATTGGCCTCTTCGGTGCCGATGCTCATACGCAGCGCATTTGGGAAGCCGTAGCCGGTGACGCGACGCAGGATGTAGCCGCGTGCACTCAAATAGTCGTCCGCGGCCGCCGCCGAATGCCGCTTGTCATCGGGAAAATGGATCAGCACGAAATTGCCAACGCTGGGCGTGACGCGCAGCCCGAGCAGGGTCACCTGCTCGCTGACCCAGGCCAGCCATTTCTCGTTGTGCGCCACGCTGCGCTCGACATGGGCGCGGTCGCGAATGGCCGCGATGCCCGCCTCGATCGCGGTTGCGTTGACGTTGAAGGGACCGCGCACCCGGTTGATGGCATCGACGATATGCGCCGGCCCGTACATCCAGCCGACGCGCGCCCCGCCGAGGCCGAGCTTGGAGAAGGTGCGCGTCATGACGACGTTCTCGGAACTGCCCGCCAGCTCGATGCCGGCCTCGTAGTCGTTACGGCGTACATATTCGGCATAGGCGGCGTCGAGCACCAGAAGCACGTTCTTCGGCAGTCCGGCATGCAGCCGGCGCACCTCCTGGAACGGCACGTAGGTGCCCGTCGGATTGTTGGGATTGGCAAGGAACACGATCCGCGTCGCCGGCGTCACAGCGGCGAGGATCGCGTCGATGTCGGCGCGCTCGTCAGTTTCCTTGACCGCCACCGGCCTCGCGCCGGCCGCCTGGATGTAGATCTTGTAGACCATGAAGGCGTGTTCGGTGAACACGGCCTCGTCTCCCGGCGCAAGATAGGTCTGCGCCAAGAGCCCCAGGATCTCGTCGGAGCCGTTGGAGCAAACGATGTTTGCCGGGTTGAGGCCGTGCACTTCGGCGATCGCCTCGCGCAGCCGGCGGGCGCTGCCGTCGGGATAGACGTCGAGCCTGGCAGCCACGTCCCGCGCGGCCTCGATCGCTTTCGGCGAGGGCCCGAGCGGATTCTCGTTGGACGACAGCTTATAGACCTTCGTCACGCCGGCCGGCGCCGTGCTCTTGCCCGGCACGTATGCCTCGATGTCCATGATGCCCGCGCGAGGTGTTGGACGTGCCTGATCCTGCTTCATATTACAAATCCGTCGAGAAGGCCTTCGAGGCCGCAGCGGAAATACAGGCCGTGGCCCCGAATGTCGAGTGCCGGTGCTTGCGCTACGATGCCGATCTCAGGTTGCTGCCCGTTGACGAAGCGCGGCGCTGGTCCTAGAAGAGCAGCCGGACTTCCCGTGGTGATTTGGCCGGTCGGCTTGCAGCCACGTTAAACAATTCGCTAAAGGGCCGTTTGCAACCTGTAACCGGCTTTGCGAAGGCAGGCCGGTTTTTTGTTGTCCGCCGCCGGCCGGACTGGATGGGGAATGCAAATGTCCGCTCAGCGCGTTGCAAGGACCAACAACGAGGCCGACCATCCGTCGAGCCCGGTGCTGCAGTTCGGTCCCGACAAGCCGCTGAAGCTCGATGCCGGCACGATCCTGTCGCCGTTTCAGGTCGCCTACCAGACCTACGGCACCCTCAACGACGCCCGCTCCAACGCGATCCTCGTCTGCCATGCGCTGACCGGCGACCAGCATGTCGCCAACACCAATCCGGTGACCGGCAAGCCGGGCTGGTGGGAGGTGCTGATCGGCCCCGGCAAGATCATCGACACCAGCCGCTTTTTCGTCATCTGCGCCAACGTCGTCGGCGGCTGTCTCGGCTCCACCGGTCCGGCCTCGACCAATCCGGCGACAGGCCGGCCCTATGGCCTCGACCTGCCGATCATCACCATCCGCGACATGGTGCGCGCGCAGCTGATGCTGGTCGACCATTTCGGCATCGAGAAGCTGTTTTGCGTGATCGGCGGCTCAATGGGCGGCATGCAGGTGCTGGAATGGGCCGCAAGCCACTCGGAGCGCGTCTTCTGCGCGCTGCCGATCGCCACCGGCGCCCGCCATTCCTCGCAGAACATCGCCTTCCACGAGGTCGGACGGCAGGCCGTCATGGCAGATCCGGACTGGCACGGCGGTAAATATCTCGATTTCGGCCGGCGTCCGGAAAAGGGGCTCGCGGTGGCCCGCATGGCCGCCCATATCACCTATCTGTCGGAGGCGGCCCTTCACCGCAAGTTCGGCCGCAACCTGCAGGACCGCGAGGCGCTCACCTTCGGCTTCGATGCCGATTTCCAGATCGAAAGCTACCTGCGCCACCAAGGCATGACTTTCGTCGATCGCTTCGACGCCAACTCCTACCTCTATCTGACCCGCGCGATGGATTATTTCGACCTCGCCGCCGACCATGGCGGACGGCTGGCCGATGCCTTCGCCGGAACCAGGACGCGTTTCTGCCTGGTGTCCTTCACAAGCGACTGGCTGTTCCCGACGGAGGAAAGCCGCTCGATCGTGCATGCGCTCAATGCCGCCGGCGCCTCCGTCTCCTTCGTCGAGATCGAGACCGATCGCGGCCATGACGCCTTCCTGCTCGACGAGCCGGAACTGTTCGCAGCCATCAACGGCTTCATTGCCTCTGCCGCCCGCGCCAGGGGGCTCAGCCTATGAGTGGCTCGCGATCTCTGAGACCCGAGGTATGCGCATGAGCGTCAACCGCGCCCAGCGTGTCGACCTCGAGGTCGTCACCGATCTCATCCCTTCGCATTCGCGCGTGCTCGATGTCGGCTCGGGCGATGGCGTGCTTTTGGAACTGCTGCAGGAGACCAAGCAGGTCGACGGCCGCGGCCTGGAATTGTCGCAGCGCGGCGTCAACGAATGCGTGGCGCGCGGCCTCTCCGTCGTCCAGGGCGATGCCGACAAGGACCTCGAGTTCTATCCCGACAAGGGTTTCGACTTCGTCGTGCTGTCGCAGACCCTGCAGGCGACCCGCAATCCGAAGCTGGTGCTCGACGAGCTGCTTCGGATCGGCAACCGCGCCATCGTCTCTTTCCCCAATTTCGGCCATTGGCGGGTGCGCTTCTCGCTGCTGATCAAGGGCAGGATGCCGGTCACCAAGGACTTGCCCTATTCCTGGTACGACACGCCGAACATCCACTTCTGCACCATCCGCGACTTCGTCAATCTGTGCGAGGAGCTCGGCGCGACGGTCGAGAAGGCGACCGCGCTCGACGCCAACGGCCAGAAGATCGGCCTGTCGATGCCGTGGTGGTTCTGGAACTTCTTCGGCCAGCAAGCGGTGTTCTTGCTGCGGCGATAGTAGCGCTCGAATCTGTTCTCCTCGCTCGCAGCACAGCCGCGAACGTCGGTGAGCACCAAATATTTGCATTGTTGTTTCTCTCATTTGACAGCGAATTGAGACGGCTATACTGACCTCAATCAGGCAACATGGTGGGTGAACAGTGATGGTCGGCGATCTCCCGACTTATTCAGTCGTCGTGGAAATGGAAAATGCCAAGTCGATCGACTGGGACGAGATCGGCGTTGGGCTGACCATCCTGGCGGATGAAATCGCCTCGGTTTCGGCGGCCGGTCTCGCAAGCCCGAAAGTCGTCATCTCGCACGCTGGGCACGACGCGGACACCCCGTCGCTGCAGGACCACGTCAATAGGGAAGCACCACGGCTGAAAGAGGTGGCCGAGCTTCGCTTCGCCGCCTGTCCCGGCGGCCGCTATTACGAACTCAAGAACAACGGAGTCTTGGCAACCGACACGGACATCGTGATCTTCATGGACTCAGACACGGTTCCGGAGCCGGGCTGGCTCTCGATCCTGCTCGGCCCGTTTCAGAAACCGGGGACCGTTTGCGTCAACGGCTATACCTACCTTTTCTACGATGATTTCTTCTCGCGAACCTTTGCGCTGATCTGGTTCTTCCCTATGGCTCGGGGAGACGAGAAATTCGCCGCGAAACGGGCGATCAACGCCAACAACGTCGCCTTCCGGCGCGACTGGATTGCCAGCCATCCCTTCCCGCAGAACAACGGTTTCAAGGTTTCCTGCACGCTGCTAATGCATCAGCTTCGCCGCGAGGGTCACGAAATCGTCCATGCCGGCGCACGCGTCTATCACTATCCCCCGCGCGGTTGGCGTTTCTTCTTGTGGCGCGCACTGGTGACCGGCAGGGATGCCGACAGGAAGTTCGTCGAGATCAAGTCCCCCAGTCGCTCTCGACGCATCGCCAAGTCGTTCAGCCGATGGGTGACCAGTTCGTGGCGCGTGGTACGACGGGTGATACGCCATGCGCCGCAGACAGGCATGTCGCTCTGGCAAATCCCGTTGTCACTGATTGTCGGGCTGGCCTTCTACACTCTGGCGTTTTTCGGTCATTTCGGCCTGGCGACGGGCCTCGTTCGCGACGAGATCGAAATCTTGCCCGACTATGTCGACCGCAGTTAGCCTATCTGCAATTGTAGCCACGATCGCTCGGACTCGCCGCTAATCGTCCGCATCCTCGCCGCCTCATTCAGCCCAGCACATCGGTAGCCTTGTGCGGATGCTCGACGCCGTCGACGAAGATGACGTCGGATTCGGAATTGCCGGTGCGCAACGGGAGGATCTGTTGATATGCGGGCGACCGGTACCAGTCGCGCACATGCTGCCTGTCCGGGAATTCGATGACGATCACATGGCCCGGCCAGCTGTTTTCGACCACCTCGACTTCACCGCCATGGACGACGAAGCGCCCGCCGAAAGGCGCCAGCGTGGCGTCGATCCTTTCGAGGTACTCGACCATCCACGGGCCGGGCGTGACGTGGCGCATGTGGGCAACGGCGTAAGCGGTCATGATGTGCTCCTTCCTTTGATCGAAGCCGGCCGGCCGGCTTCTTGGAGCAGTTTGCACAAGGATAGGTATTCCGGTCGATTACCTTCGAGGTCATCAAGGAACGTCGCCGATGGCTTGCGCCGCGAGGCGTGGGTTGACCGGCCAGCGAACTGCCTGGCAAGACGGACAGACGCTGGTGTTGCCTTCAGACCGCAATGGCGCGGAAACCGACCGGAATCCGTCTCCTCTCCCGCTGCGCTTGGGTGACACGGAGACCGCTTTTTAGTAGCTTGGCTGCGATTCCGGGGGGAATGGTAGGTAGCCATCAGACCCTTAGAACAAACGCCGGGCGCGACCGGTGGCAGCGGCAGCCGGATGTCGAGCGAAATCGCTCCGTTGATTAGCGTGATCACGCCGACGCACAATCGGCGCCATCAGGTTGTGCGTGCGGTAGAAAGCGTTCTTGCCCAGACACTTACCCGCTTCGAGCACATCGTGGTCGATGACGGTTCGACCGATGGAACGGCCCTGGCCCTGGCCGAGATTCGCGATCCCAGGCTGATCTATGTCGGAGCGAAATGGCGAGGCGCCAATGCCGCGCGCAACGCGGGCATCGAGCGCGCGCGGGCGCCGATCGTGACCTTCCTTGATTCGGACGATGTTTATCTGCCGGACCGGTTGGAGCGGACGCTGGCGCGGTTCGACAAGAACCCGTCGCTCGAAGTGCTGATCAGTTCCTACGTCTCGGTGAAAGGCCAGCGCAGCACTAAATGCATCAACCGCGAGGCCTTGCTCGACAAGAGCACGCTGCAGCGCGCCCTGGTCTCGCAAACGATCTTCATTGCCGGCTCGGCGATCACCGCCCGGCACGAATCGCTGCTTGCGATCGGCGGCTATGACAGCGACATCACGCGCATGCAGGATCGCGAATTGCTGCTGCGTTTTGCCCGCCGCAGCGGTGCCTTGCTGTCGGAGGATATCGACTGGAAGAAGTACAATTCGGAGAATTCGATCTCCGGTCGTCGCGACGGCTATGTCGAGGCCTATGCCAACCTGATCGGCAAACACCCTTATATAGCCGACCGCTATCCCGACGTTCCGCCCTATATGATCGCCCGGCAGATTATCGCCGATATACTGAAGGGCAGGCTGCCGCAGGCTTTTTCCGGCTATCTCGCCAACCGGTCGTCCAAGGCGCTCGGCTACTCGCTGCCCGAATTGCTGCGCGGTTACGTCGTCGGGCGCCGCTGGCGTCGTGACTGTTATGGCGAGTTCCGCGCCAAATATGGCGCCCGGGCGGTCTGAGACGGACTGCTATCTGTCGAGTTCCGGAAAATAGGGATCGGAAAACCGCTGCCGAAGGCGTTCGCCCAGCAGGCAATCGACGGGCGCCGCATCCTCGACGCGGATGGATCTGGCGTCGGTGAGGCCGCTCACCTCCTGGATCAGCTTGCGGCGGATCGCGGTCGAGAATTCGGACGCCGCATAGATCGGCAGCACGAACGAGCCGGGACCGCCGGTGACACAGTCGGCATAGTAGCGATCGAGACGGCTGACGCTCGGCGAGGGACTGATCAGGATCGGCAGGCCGTTGATGACTATGCCCTTGGCCAAAGCCGCGTCGCGGGTCATAGCGACAGGTAGTCCTGCGTTGTTCGGCCCGTCCCCCGATATGTCGATGACCCGGCGCGGCGCCGAAAAGCCGTTTTTCTCCAAAAGCCCCGCACCGAAGCCGAGAGCGCCCGAGATCGACGTGCCGCGAAAGCTCCGGAACGGCCGGCCGGCGATCTTGTCGGCAAAGGCGTTGGCGCTGTCCGCGCCGTCGATGAGCTGCCAGGCAATCACGCCGTCGTCGCGCACGACCCCCGCCCATTCGAAATAGGCGAGCGCGATGCGGCCTTTCGGGCCCGAGCGCACAGCACTGATGAAGTCGCGATGGCGCAGCGCCTCGACATAGCCGGCACGCTGCAGGGCGAACTCCTCTTCGTCCATCGATTGCGAGATGTCGACGGCTAGCACGAGTTCGACATCGACAGGGGTGCCGTCGCCGATTGCAGGCATTGGCGCTGCCACGGCGCAGGCAAGGCATGCAAGCAGGCTGAGCAGCTTGAGCATGGCAGGCTCCGACTGATGCATGTCGCCCAAAAGTGCGCAGCGGTTTTGGGGAACGACATGCATCAAGACAAAGATTTAAAGCGCGTCGCCTGAATGCGTTTCAGCGCGACACGCTTTAGGCCGAGATTCTTCCCGGCGATCGCGGCGAAATAAAGCTATTTCTTGGCGCGCACCGCACGCGGTGGCGGTTCGATCGCCCCGGCGCGGAGACGGGCCGGCTTAAGCGCCGATCGGCCGCTGTCCTTGACGATGGTGAGAGCGCGCGGGAAGAACTGGATGTTGTGCAGGCCGCGCCCGATATTGAGGATGGCTGCATCCGGCAGCCTGGCCTGCAGCATCGCCAGCACGCGCCGCAGCGTGGCGCCGTCAAAGGTGTCCAGCGCTTCGTCGATGATCACCCATTTCGGCTTTCGCAGCGCCAGCCGGGCAAAGGCGAGCAGCCGCTGTTCGTCGTCGGCCAGCTCGTGCTCCCAGCGCGCCGAGCGGTCGAGCTGCGACGACAGGCGCTCCAGCCCGACTTCGCCGAGCACCGCGGAAATCTCGGCGTCCTCGATTTTACCGCCTTCGGTATGGTTGAGCACATCGCGCAGCGTGCCGAGCGGGAAATAAGGCATGCGCGGCACGAAGAACGGCTTCTCCCCGGCCGGCATGCCGATGCGCCCGCCTCCCCACGGCCAGAGGCCGGCGATGGCGCGGAAGAACAGCGTCTTGCCGGCACGCGGATCGCCGGTGATCATGACGCGCTCGCCGGCCTTTATCTCGACATCTGTCTCGGCAAGCCTCGTGCACCCATCGGGCGATGCGACTTCGAGCTTTTCGAATGTCAGCGTGCCATTCGCGTTCTCGCTCAACTCGATGCGCCTTTCCTTGGCATGCAGGATGTCGGTTTCGCCAAGCGCGATGCGGAAGTCGGCGACGCGCATCAGCGTTGCCCGCCAATCGGCGATGGCGCCGATATTGTTGATGAACCAGCGCAGCGAGGAATTCACCTGGTTGAAGGCGCCGACCGCCATCATCAACCCGCCGAAGCTGATATCGCCCGCGAAATAGACCGGCGCGGCGACAAGGATCGGCGCCACCACGGTGATCCAGCCATAGGCATCGGTGACCCAGGACAGGTTGATCTGGGCGCCGTAGATGCGCCGCATGGCGCCGAGCACGTTGCCGAGGTCGAACTCCAGCTGCCGCCGAGCGTCCGCCTCGCCATGGGCGAGCGCGATGGCGTCGACATTCTCGTTGACGCGGACCATGGAGAAGCGCAGCTCCGCCTCGCGCGTGTAGCGATCGCTGTTGAAGAGGATCAGCGGCCGGCCCACCAGCCAGCTCAGCCAGGAGGCGATGCCGGCATAGAGGAGCGCCGCCCAGACCATGTAGCCCGGTATTTCCAAGGAGCGGCCGCCGACATGGAAGACGAAGCCGGAGGAGAGCTCCCACAGCACGCCGATGAAGGACACAAGCAGAATGAAGGATTGCAGCAGGCCGACGGCGAGATCGGTCGACAGGTCGGAAAGATGCCCCGCGTCCTGCTGCATGCGCTGGTCGGGATTGACGCCGATGGCGCCGGCGTGGGTGAGCCGGAAGGCGCGCGCCGGCCGCATCCATTCATCGATCAGGTCCAGCGTCAGCGCCTCTCGCAGCTTCAGCCGGATCGTCTGGTTGAGCCAGGTCTGGCCGATATTGAGCACCAGCAGGCTGCCGGCGATCACGGCAAACACCATCAGCTGGTGCAGGAATCCCTGCAGGTCGCGCCGCGCCAGAGCGTCGTAGAACGGCTGGTTCCAGCGGTTGAGCAGCACCTGCCCGATCGAGGTCGCGACGATGACGCCGACAATGCCGATCGAGACCCACAGAAGCTGCCTGCGCACCGGCGACGTCTTCAGCGCCAGCCTGATCGTCGTCACCTGGTCCGAGAGGCTGCTCGACTCGATCGAGAACGCGGCCTGTTCTATGCTGGGCGTGTCATCCATACGCTAGATCCCTGCTGCCGGGAACGGTCATCGACGACGATGCCGCATCCCGCCGCCCCTGAGATAGGGTGACGATCGCCATGCGGCGCAAGGCTTGTCCCCGATCACGAACGCGTCATCCGCCTGGCCGGCGTCACCGGGCTGGCGGCGCGGCGCCCGAGCGTTGTCGCGCCCTGCGGCGAGAAGACCGGGACGAAGACCCGGCGCGACGCGCGCTGCGCGACTGGCACGCCCTGGTAGAGCCGCTTCTGCGCCTCGACGACGATAACGCCGGAAAAGATCGGCCAGAGGCGCCGGCCGGCGCGCTCCAGCACGTTGTGGAACTGCATCATGAAGCGTCGCGGCGATGGCGGGAAGAACAGCGCGTCCGACCATGCGGCGGGCGTGAAATTGGCCTCGCGCAGCAGTTCGGTGAGCTGCCCGCGCGAGAACGGCCGGCCGTTGCCGAAGGGCGTGTGCTCGAAGCGTGCCCAGACGCCGCGCCGGTTGGGCACGACGATGACAACCCTGCCTGCAGGCGACAGCACGCGCCAGATCTCGTTCAGCGTCTCGCGCGGATTTTCGACATGTTCGAGCGAATGCACGAGCAACATGCGGTCGATGCAGGAATCGACCAGCGGCAGTTCCTCGTCGAAGACGAGCGCCGTCGCCGTCGGCCCGGTCGCCGGCCACACGACCGCCCCCTGCGTCGCCGGCATGAACGCAAAGACCCGCTCGGCATCGCTGCCGAACCGCTCCAGCCAGGGCAGCGTATAGCCGAGGCCGACCAGACGTTCGTTCGGAACGGTTGCCCATATCGACGACAGCGCCATGGTGATCGCGCGTTCGGCCAGGCGGCCAAGTGTGGTCGAATAGAAGGAGCGGAGGTCGACGATATCCGAATGCATGCGCCGGACGGTAGCCGCGATAAATGTCGAGTTCAACAAAGGCGGATGACATCGGCGGCTGGCCGCCCTATGTCTGCGGTGATAACGGAGAGCGACGAGATGCCGGTCGAAATCGAACAGTTCATGTGCCGCACCGACAATTTCGGCGTGCTGGTCCATGACCCCGAAAGCGGTCAGACCGCGATCATCGACGCTCCGGAGGAAGCTCCGATCCTGGCCGCGATCAAGCGCACCGGCTGGACGCCGACCATGATCCTGACCACGCATCATCATGGCGACCATGTCGAGGCCAATCTGGCCCTGAAGGAGCGCTTCAAGCTCACCATCATCGGGCCGGAGGCGGAAAAGGCAAAGATCCCGGGCATCGACGAGACCGTCAAGCAAGGCTCCGTCATCCGCCTTGGCGAGGAAAGGATCGACGTCATCGAAACGCCCGGCCACACCGCCGGCCACGTCTCCTACCATCTGCCGGCCTCGAAAGTGGCCTTCACCGCCGACACGCTGTTCGCGTTGGGCTGCGGCCGGATCTTCGAGTGCAAGCCGCCCGTGATGTATGAATCGCTGAAGAAGCTCGCTGCTCTTCCAGCCGAGACGGTGATCTATTGCGGCCACGAATATACTTTAGCCAATGCCCGCTTCGCGCTGACCGTCGACCCCACGAATTCGGCCTTGAAGGAGCGCGCCGCCAGGATCGAGGCGCTGCGCGCCGACAACAAGCCGACCCTGCCGACGACGATCGGCGAGGAACTGTCGACGAATCCGTTCCTGCGCTGGCATGACCCGGCGATCCGCAAGCATCTCGGCATGGAGAGAGCGAGCGACGCAGAGGTGTTCGCCGAGGTTCGCAAGCGCAAGGACCATTTCTGATGCATGTCGCCCAAAAGTGTGCAGCGGTTTTGGGACAACGACATGCATCAAGCTCAATGCATGTCGCCCAAAAGTGCATGGCGGTTTTGGGCAACGGCATGCATCAAAATAGAGATTTCCCTGCATGACCGGCGCCGCTGAAATCATCGCAACGTTGGGTCTCCAGCCGCATCCCGAAGGCGGCTGGTATGCCGAGACTTTTCGCGACGGCTCAGGAGGCCCGCGCGGCCATTCGACCGCGATCTATTTCCTTTTGGAGCATGGCCAGCTTTCGGCCTGGCACCGGGTGAAGGACGCGGCTGAGGTCTGGCATTTCTATGCCGGCGCGCCGCTGGCGCTCGCCATGCATGAGGAAGGCGCCGGCGCCGTCATCGAACAGGTGCTGGGCACGGCCCTTGCCGCGGGCGAGCGGCCGCAGATCGTCGTGCCGGCCGGCTGGTGGCAGTCGGCGCGCAGCCTCGGCGAATGGACGCTGGTCGGCTGCACGGTGGCGCCTGGCTTCGACTTCGCCGCTTTCGAGCTGGCCGAGCCCGGCTGGCAGCCGAAAACCGCTTAACTCAAGAGAAAACCAAGCGTGATCGCCAGCTGGGCCGCATAATAGAGCACCCAGACCGCGTAACGCATCCAGACGCGATGCGGCGAGATCGCGGCAAGCAGGAAGCGCTCGGCCGCCAGCAGCCCGTCCGAGGCCATGAACAGCACCGCGCCGGCAACGACCCAGGGATGGAAGGTGGTGAGCGCCGCAATGCCCATGGCAAGGATCGCCGCGACATAGACGGCGATCGGAACGCGCAAGGCGGGACCGACGCGACGCCACAGCGTGGCGAGCATCACGACAGCGAACACAGCCATCGCCAGCGCGACCGCGCCGCGCCACGGCTCGGCGGCGAGCAGCCCGATCCCGCCACCCACCTCCAGGAACAGGGCGACGTAGGCGACATGCGCGACGAGGAAGCTCGCCAACCCGCCAAGGAAGGCCTTCTCGCCGTCGCGCGACAGGAACGCGTCACCGACCGAGCTGAGCGCCAGCGCCGCGACGAGCAGCAGCGGACCGCCCTGCATGACGGCGAGCGCCGCCAGCAAGCCTACGGCCAGAGTCTTGGCGGCGGAGCGGGCGATGCGGGGCGACAGCTCGAGCGCCAGGGCATAGATCGCGGCGGCGGCGACCGAGAACAGAAGCGTCGCATTCGGGTTGGCGTCGATGCCGCCCGGAAACGGCATCATGCGCTTGCTCCGCCGGTCGCCGGCTTGTGCAGCAAGAGCGACTTCGCGGCGAGCGCCGCCCCGCCGGTTATGAGCACGCAGGCCGCGAGGATGCGCAATGACGGCTCGGCCACGCCCGCGGCGATCAGCACCAGCGTCGACAAAAGCGGTGCGGCATAGCTTGCCGCCCCCAGGACCTGGATGTTGCCGCGCTTGACGCCAACATCCCAGGCGTAGAAGGCGGCGCCGACCGGCATCAGGCCGAGCCCGACGACCGCCAGCCACTGGCCCGGACCATCCGGCAGCACGGTCTTTTCGAGCAACAGGTGGCAGACGAACGAGAGCACCGACGTCGCGGCGCAGAACCATGTGACGATCGAGGTCGGCACCGATGGGAAGCGCCGCGACAAGAGCGAGTAGGACGACCACAAAAGTGCGCAGACGCCCGCCATCGCATAGCCGAAGGCGTAGCGCGCGTCGAAGGCGAGCCCGCCGCCCTTGGTGACGATGAGGACGGTGCCGGCAAGACCGAGCAGCGCGCCGACGACATGGTTCCAGGCCAGCCGCTCGCCCGGCATCAGCGCCGAGCCGAGCACTATCAAGAGCGGCCACAGATAGGCGATCAGGCTTGCCTCGACCGCCGGCGCGTTGCGCAGCGCCGTGAAGTAGAAGAAATGGTAGCCGAACAGGCCGGCAATCCCGATCAGCCACACCTGCGGCGGAATCTTCTGGTTGTTGTCTGGCGAAGGCATCACCAGCCTGGCGACAAGCCCGACGCAGGTGCCGATGGCGAAGGTGATGGCCGACAAAAGGAACGGCGGCACCTGCCCGGAGGCGTCGGTGAGCAGTGCAAGCAGCGCCCACATGGCGACCGCCGAGAAACCGATCAGTGTTGCGCGCCCCATACCTGTCCCCGGCGGCGCGCCGTGCGCCTAGTCTACTGCTTCGAAACGTCTCGCGCTGATGGTCAGCGGACCGATCTGAGTCCCGACCGTGGCGCGGATCGGCGCATATACGCCGGATTGGCCGAGCGGTGCAAATGTCACCATCATGCGGCTCTTGTTCTTGAGGAACTCCAGCGCCTTGCGCCCCTTGCGGTAGCCCGCCACCGGCTCGAAGCCCATCTTGCAGGTGACGGTGTCGCCCTTGTAGCCGGGCACCGAGATCGAGCCTTTCGAGGCGTAGGTCAGCGACAGGTTGGCGCGCATCTCGCCGTCGTAGAACTTGACGGTCCGCCCGCAGACCTTGTCCAGGCTGTCGGCGTGGACGACGGTCGCCGCCATCGGATCGAGCACCGATTTCAGATCGCCGTCGCCGACCGGCACCCAGCTCTTCGGATCGCGCTTGCCTGGCTCCGGGACGACCTTCGTCGAAGCGACCCCGCCATTGGCGAAGCGTATGTCGACCGCCGAGGCCTTCTTGCCGGAAATGTAATCGGCCCGGAAGGCCTGGGGCCGCATCTGCTGGCCCGAAATCGTGCCTTTCGATGAGATCGTGCCTTTCGTGTCGTCGAACAGCTTGGCGATGCCGGCGGCCGAGACCGTGCCGTTGATGGCATAGGTGTCGCCGTCGTAACGGCTCGAAAACGTCGCCTTGGCGACCGAAAGGCCAAGGAAGGAGACGGTATATTCGCCTTTGAAGGCTTGCGGCGCGGCCGCGGCGAAGCCTGTCGAGGGCACGGCGACGACGAGAAGCGCGGCAAGGGCGTAGGATGATCGAAGCATGGCGGCGGCGAATCCTTGATACTGGCCGGAAATGCAATGGTTCCAGCCTGGCAATCCCTTCGCGAAGGGCTTATAGGGCGAAATCCGACCTTTATATGGAGCGCGCCATGTCGCAGCGCACGTGCCGGAGCTTGACGTAGTGGCGAAATGCAACTATGGAACGCCAACTTTTCCAAAGGCCGCCTGACCGAGACCGCGCGCCGCCTGGCGCGAGCAGAATGGTTTGGCAGGTTTAGAACTGAAGGTTAGACAAGATGTCCCGTACCTGCGAGCTCACTGCCAAGGCAGTCCAGACCGGCAACAATGTGAGCCATGCCAACAACAAGACCAAGCGTCGCTTCCTGCCGAACCTGGTCAATGTGACGTTGATTTCCGAAGTGCTGAACCAGAACGTGCGCCTGCGCATTTCGGCCAACGCGCTGCGTTCGGTCGAGCATCGCGGCGGTCTCGACGCGTTCCTGGCCAAGGCCGACGCTAAGGAACTGTCGCAGCGCGCCCGCCTCCTGAAGAAGCAGATCGCCAAGAAGCTGGCCGAGCAGTCGGCCGCCTGAAGCGCCTTTGAGGCGGGGGACGACCGCCTCGAGCACCGGACCGAAAGCCGCGATGCGGCTTTGGGATCAATCCGGTTCTCGAACAGAGCGAGCGTCCGCTTGGACGCTCAGCTGGTTCCATTACCCAGGATAAAAAAATGAACTTCCTTACGCGATACCTGCCCTTCGTGGCCGCCATGGCGCTTGTTGTCGTGGCGTCGAACATCCTCGTCCAGTTCCCGATGCAAGGTCAGATCGGCGGCCTGTCGCTGGCCGACCTGCTCACCTGGGGCGCCTTCACCTATCCCTTCTCCTTCCTGGTCACCGACCTTGCCAACCGCCGCTACGGTCCCGCCGTGGCGCGCAAGGTGGTGT
This sequence comes from Mesorhizobium sp. WSM4884, assembly GCF_029625675.1. Taxonomy (NCBI): domain Bacteria; kingdom Pseudomonadati; phylum Pseudomonadota; class Alphaproteobacteria; order Hyphomicrobiales; family Phyllobacteriaceae; genus Mesorhizobium; species Mesorhizobium sp. WSM4884. Next base: position 92,613 of record NZ_JARTVO010000003.1, on the reverse strand, counting down.
TCGTCGGCTTCATGACGGCGGTGACCTGCTCGATCCTCGTTCCGCCCTTCCTGTTCCGTCACGGCCTGATCGAATTCGAGACCGCCGCGGACCGGCTGGTGCGCATAGCGGCCGCTTCCGGCGCCGCTTTCCTCATCGCGCAACTGCTCGACGTGACCGTGTTCAACCGGCTGCGCCGGCAAAGCTGGTGGCGTGCGCCGATCGTCGGCACCCTGGCCGGTTCTATCTTCGATACCGTCGTTTTCTTCGGCGTCGCCTTCTCCACCGCCTTCGCCTTTGTCGGGCCGAACGACAGCTTCGCGCTGGAGACGGCGCCGCTGATGGGCGTGCTGCCGGTCGAGACGATGCGTTGGGTCTCCTGGGCACTGGGCGATCTGTCGGTCAAGCTGATCATTGCGGTGGTGGCGCTGATCCCCTACCGGCTGCTCGCCGCCCGCTGGAGCCAGCCGGCACTCGCGGTCTGAAAGCATGATCCCAAAAAGTGGGAACCGGTTTTTGGAACAGATCATGCTCCAACAAAAAGAGAGAGCATGATCCCCTGGGTTCAGCTTGCTTCAGCCCGCACGCCCGATGGCGCTCAGGAACTTCGCCTGAAACGGCGCGGCAATGAATTCTCGATCATGCTGGGCACCAATGAGCTGATGAACAGCCGCCTGAGCGGCTCCGAGGAGGCACTCGCCAGACTTTCCTGCGAACGGATCGCTGGCCGCAAGCAGCCAAGACTCCTTATCGGTGGGCTCGGCATGGGCTTCACCTTGCGCGCCGCTCTCGCGGCGCTTGATGGAGACGCGGCCGTCACCGTCGCAGAACTTGTCCCAGAAGTCGTCGCCTGGGCACGCGGCCCGATGGCCGGGATTTTCGACGGCTGCCTCGACGATCCCCGCGTCACCATTCGCGAGGCTGATATCGGTCAACTGATAAAGGCGGACGCAGCCGCCTGGGACGCCATCCTGCTCGACGTCGACAATGGTCCCGAAGGCATCGTCTACAAGGGCAATGACTCGCTCTATAGCGCGGCCGGCCTCGCAGCCGCGCGTGCCGCGTTGAGACCCGGCGGCGTGCTGGCGGTCTGGTCGCAGGGACCGAACAGCGGCTTCACGCGGCGGCTGAAGCAGGCCAGCTTCGTGGTCGAGGAGATCAACACGCGCGCCAACGGCAAGCGCGGTGCCCGCCACGTGATCTGGATCGCGGCCAGCGAACGCTGATCCCCCAATGCGTGTCGCCCAAAAGTGCGCAGCGGTTTTGGGAGAACGACTGCATCAAAACAGAGACTTGAGCGCATCGCTTGAATCCGTTCCAACGCGACGCGCTTTAACGCCGGCCATCGCCAGCGGCTTTACGCTTTGTTACGGCCGATGATGCAGGATTGCGAAAACGATCCAGGACATCGCGACGGCATGGCCATCCAGGGCACCGGTTGGAAACATGATCTCCTGCTCGCGCTCTGCGCGATGCTGGTCGTGTTTGCGATCAATGCGGTCTCCGGCTTCCCGACGATCGCGGACCTTGGCGCCGACAACGACAGCATGCTGAGGCTGGTCGAGGTTCGCGACCTCTTGGCGGGGCAGAGCTGGTTCGATCTTCACCAATACCGGATGGGCCTGACCGGCGGCTTCGTCATGCACTGGTCGCGGCTGGTCGACACGCCGATCGCGCTGATCATCCTTGCCTTCCAGGCGGTGGGCACCAGCACGGCAGCCGCTGAAAAAGCCGCGCAGATCATCTGGCCGCTCTCGCTTTATGGACTAACCATATTCGTCATCGTGCGTGCCTCGCGGCGTTTCGCCGGCGCGGACGTGGCGATGCCGTCGGTGGTGCTGGCGACTGCGGCGCTGTTCTTTCTCGGCATTTTCAACCCCGGCACGCTCGACCACCACAATGTCCAGCTCCTTTTGACGGCGGCCAGCCTTTACCTTTTGATGGAGGCTCCCTTCTGGCGGCCCGCGGCCCTCCTGTCCGGCCTGTGCGCTGGCCTCACCCTTGCCGTCGGCATGGAGACCGCGCCTTATGTGGCCACACTTGGCGCCTGTGCTGCCGTGCTCTTCATCCTTGACGAAAGGGAGCGCCAGACCGCGCACGGCTTCGGCATCGGATTTGCTGCAATGGCCTCGGTCGTCCTTGTCGCCACTATACCGCCATCGGCATGGGGCGTAACCCAGTGCGATGCCTTCTCGGCCTTCCAATTTGTCATAGCGGCGCTGTCGGGCTTCGGCGTGGCGGCGGTTGCGGGCCTGTCCAGACCGTCGACGGCTAGGAAGCGGTTTGTCTGGATGTCGGCTTTGGCATTGGCGGTCGCGGCCGTTGCGATCGTCTTCTTCCCGCAATGCCTGGCATCGCCCTATGCCGGCATGGACGAGCGCGTCCGCACCTATTGGCTGAACGACGTCGTCGAGGCGCAGCCCTTCCTCAGCGTCGCCGTCAATCAGCCGAAGCTGATGGCGGCGCGCTATGTGACGCCTTTCATCGCGATCCTCTTGATCGGCCTTCAGCTGCGCGGCCGCCGCCTGCGCCGCGAGGAAGTCCTTGCCGCTGCATTGCTGATCGTCGCTTTCGTCGTCAGCCTCTGGCAGGTGCGCGGCTCGACCTTCTCGGTCGCCTTCGCGGTGCTGCCTCTCTCGACCTGGATCGCCGGGATTCGCCTGCAGGCAAACGCCGCCCAGTCATGGCGCGTCTCCACCCGCATCGCGGCGGCATGGCTGGTGTCGCTCAACGCGACCTGGGCCGGCGTCGCGGTCGCGGCGCAGTCCGTGGTCCAGCGGGCGCCCACGGGCATCAATTCCGACGCGGATCATGCGCTGACCTGCGGTAAGGCCGAAGACTTCAGCGATCTTGCCGCCATGCCGGCGACGACGGTGCTTGCGTCTTCCAATCTCGGCTCCGCCATAGTGATGTTTACCGGCCACCGGGCATTGGCCGGCCCCTATCATCGCAATGTCGGCGGCAATCTCGCCATGCTTGACGCCTTCATGGGAACGCCGGACGCGGCCCGCGCCATCGTCCAGCGCGAACATGTCGGGCTGGTCGCCATATGCCGCGGCAATTCGGAAGAGCTGTCGCTCGCCGTCGAGGCTCCCACGGGCCTGGCCGCGCGGCTGCTGAAGCGAGACGTCCCAGACTGGCTGGAATTGGACGGCACGACGGCGAACAAGCCGGTCGAGATTTACAAAGTCCGCTGAGGATCAATTCCAGGAAAACTGTGTAACGGTTTTTGCGTCCGCCTCAAAAAGAAGCTGAGCGCTGGTCAGTCCTGATGCAGGATGAATTCCAGATAAGCTACGCCGAAATCTCTATTGCCTCGACCGGAGCTCGCTGGTCCGCAATCGCCGCCCCGCGAAAAGATCATCCGGCGCGCCGCAAGCCGCCGCGGCGCATGTCGCGCGCGCTCTCCTCGTCGAACAGCGAGGCCAACTGCTCGGTCATGGCGCCAGCCAATTCCTCGGCATCGACGATGGTGACCGCGCGGCGATAGTAGCGGGTGACGTCATGCCCGATGCCGATGGCCAAAAGCTCGACCGGCGAGCGCGTCTCGATGAGATCGATCACCGCACGCAGGTGCCGCTCCAGATAGTTGCCGGGATTGACGGACAAGGTGGAATCGTCGACCGGCGCGCCGTCCGAGATCATCATCAGGATCTTGCGTTGCTCCGGCCGGCCGATCAGCCGATTGTGCGCCCACAGCAGCGCCTCGCCGTCGATGTTCTCCTTGAGCAGGCCCTCGCGCATCATCAGGCCGAGATTGCGGCGCGCGCGCCGCCACGGATGGTCGGCGGACTTGTAGATGATGTGGCGCAGATCGTTGAGCCGACCGGGATTCGGCGGCTTGCCGTCCTTCAGCCATTTCTCGCGTGCCTGCCCGCCCTTCCAGGCGCGGGTGGTGAAGCCGAGGATTTCCACCGAAACGCCGCAGCGCTCCAGCGTGCGCGCCAGAATGTCGGCGCAGGTCGCGGCCACCGTGATCGGCCGACCGCGCATCGAGCCCGAATTGTCGAGCACCAGCGACACCACCGTGTCGCGGAACTTGGTGTCGCGCTCCTGTTTGAAGGAGAGCGGCTGCATCGGGTCGATGACGACACGGACCAGCCGCGCCGGATCGAGATAGCCCTCCTCCAGGTCGAAATCCCAGGAGCGGTTCTGCTGCGCCATCAGGCGGCGCTGCAGCCGGTTGGCCAAGCGGCCGACGACGCCCGAGAGATTGGCAAGCTGCTTGTCGAGGAAGGCGCGCAGCCGGTCGAGCTCCTCTTCCTCGCACAGGTCCTCGGCGCCGACCGTCTCATCGAAAGCGGTGGTGAAGACCTTGTAGTCGATCTCCTTCGGCAGGTTGAGGAACGGATTGTCGTTGCGGCGTGCCTCGCCAGGCGTCTCGGCGTCGGAATCGTCCTCGTCGGAGAGGTCGTCCGATGTGGCGTCGGTCGCTTCCGTCTCGGCGGACTCTTCCTCATCGGCCGAAGCTTCGGCGTCCTCCGACTGCGACTGCTCCGAGCCGGAATCGTCCTCGCCGCCTTCCTCGCTCTGCTGCTCGCCTTGCTGCTCGTTCTCTTCGTTGTCCTCGGAGTCCTCCGTCTCCTGGTCGTCGCCGAGCTCCTCGGCCATTTCCATGGAGACGAGCATGTCGCGCACGACGCGCGCGAAAGCCTGCTGGTCGTCGAGCTTGGACGACAGGCCGTCGAGATCGCCGCTAGCCTTTTCCTCGACCCAGGGGCGCCACAGATCGACCAGCCGCTCTCCGCTCTTCGGCACTGGGCGGCCGGTGAGCTTCTCGCGCACCATCAGTGCCACCGCCTCCTCGAGCGGCGCGTCGGCCTTGTCCTTGACGTCGACGAGGTTCGCCCTTGCGTATTTGTCCTCGAGCATGGAGCCTATATTGTCGGCCACGCCCTGCATGGCGCGGCTGCCGATCGCCTCGACGCGCGCCTGCTCGACGGCGTCGAAGATCGCCCGGGCTAGCTTGCCTTCCGGCGCCAGCTTGCTGTGGATGCGTTGGTCATGGCAGGCGCGCTTCAACGCCATGGAATCGCCGATGCCGCGGGTGACCGCGATGTCGTTGCGCGAAGCCTTTTTCGGCAGTTCGGGCAGGCGGGCGCGATTCCCGGCCAGCGCCGGCCGATCCTTGGCGAAGCTTACCTCGAGGTCCTTGTCGCCGGCGACAGCGCGCATGCAGACGGTGACGGCGCGCTTGAAGCTGTCCGCTTCAGACCCGTTCTTCGGCTTGTTGCGCGTGTTGTCGCCCGGACCCGCCATCGATCATTCCCTGCGCGGTTTGGTCCGAAAGGCCAGGCCTTCCGGCACGCGCCTACCCCAGCACCACGTTGGCGGCGCTCTCCGGCAGATCCTCGCCGAAGGCGCGCTGGTAGAATTCGGCGACCACCGAACGCTCCAGCTCGTCGCACTTGTTGAGGAAGGTCAGCCGGAACGCCATGCCGATGTCACCGAAGATCTCGGCATTCTCGGCCCAGGTGATGACGGTACGCGGGCTCATCACCGTCGACAGGTCGCCGTTGATGAAGGCCGAGCGCGTCATGTCGGCGACGCGCACCATCTTGTTGACGATCTCCTTGCCTTTGCTGTCGCGATAGTGCTTGGCCTTGGCCAGCACGATGCTCACCTCGTTGTCATGCGGCAGGTAGTTGAGCGTCGTGACGATCGACCAGCGGTCCATCTGCGCCTGGTTGATCTGCTGCGTGCCGTGATAGAGGCCGGTGGTGTCGCCGAGGCCGACCGTGTTGGCGGTGGCGAACAGCCGGAAGGCCGGATGCGGGCGGATGACCCGGCTCTGGTCCAGCAGCGTCAGCCGGCCCGACGATTCCAGCACGCGCTGGATGACGAACATCACGTCCGGGCGGCCGGCGTCGTATTCGTCGAAGCAGAGCGCCACATTGTGCTGATAGGCCCAGGGCAGGATGCCGTCGCGGAACTCGGTGATCTGCAGGCCTTCCTTGACGACGATGGCGTCCTTGCCGACGAGGTCGATACGGCTGACGTGGCTGTCGAGGTTGACGCGCACGCAGGGCCAGTTGAGCCGCGCGGCGACCTGCTCGATATGGGTCGACTTGCCGGTGCCGTGATAGCCGGACACCATGACGCGGCGGTTGTACGCGAAGCCGGCGAGGATCGCCAATGTCGTCGCCTTGTCGAACAGATAGTCCGGGTCGATGTCGGGCACATGCTCGGTCGAGACCGAATAGGCGGGAACCACCATCTTGGAATCGAAGCCGAATTTCTCCTTCACCGACACCGTCGTGTCCGGCAGGTTGGCGATGTCGCGATCGACCTTGTTCATCACTATCAACGTCTCCACGGGCGAAACGCCGCGTTTCGCCGGCAATCGATTTTGTCCGGGGGCGGTCTTAGAGCCTTTTCCAACCTTATGAAAGTTGGAAAACGACACGGACCGTAGGGCCGCTCAGCACAATCCTGCTTGCTTGAGCACGCGATAGGCCTGCAGCACATCGCGGAACCGGTCTTCCGAACCTCTGTCGCCGCCATTCGCATCCGGATGGTGGCGCTTTACGAGTTCCTTATAGCGCGCCTTGATATCCTTGCCAGTCGCCTTTGTATCAAGGCCAAGCGTTTCCAGCGCCTTGGCCTCAAGCGGCTTTGCCTTGCGCTCGCGCACCTCCCGCGGGCCGCCGCCGAACAGGTTGAAGGGGTCGCGCATGCGATTGTAGTAGCCGGCGCGCCCTGAACGGAGCTGCGCGAAATCGGGCGCCGAACGCATTCCGCCGCCATTGGCGCCCATGCGCCAGGTCGGCCGGTGGCCGGTCAGCGCCTCCTTCTGGAAGCGGGCGATCTCGCTGTCCGACACGCCCGAGAAGTAATTGAAGCTCTTGTTGTATTCACGCACGTGATCGAAGCAGAAGCGGAAATACTCGCCCTCCTTCAGGCGTCCGACCGGCGCGCGATGCGTGCCGGCCTCGCTGCAGCCGTCCCACTGGCAGATCGGGGCGCGCGACTTCAGCTCCGCGTCCTTTTCCGGCCGGATACGGATTTTCTCGAAATATTTGGGATACGGTTTCATCTCACCCATTTATGGGCTGTTCGCTAGTGCGAAACAAGAATTGACATTTCGCCGATGATCGCCCTAACCGCTGAATCGCGGCTTAAAAGCGGTCGAAAATGCAGATTTTGCGGCAGTGCCGCAGATGTGGTGAAGGGAACCCCCGATGTCCATACAGTCGACGATGGAAAACAAGCTGAAGGCGGCATTTTCGCCGGAGAGGCTCTCCGTCATCAACGAAAGTCACCTTCACGCCGGCCATCATCACGTCGAGTCGGGTCACGAGGCCGTCTTCGACGGCACCGGCGAGACGCATTTCCGTGTCCGCATCGTCTCCCCGGAATTTGCCGGCATGAGCCGCATCGACCGCCACCGCGCCGTCAACCAGCTGCTTGCCGACGAACTGAAGGCCGGCGTGCACGCGCTGGCGATCGAGCCGGCCGCGCCCGGCGAGAAGACCCCCTGGTAGCAGCGAACCTTGTCATCGACGCTTCGGGACAGGCGCAGCAAGCTGCGCCGGCCGTTCGATCGTAAAGTACAGCACGATCGACTGGGCAACTGAAAGCACGCAGGGCGGCACCGCCCAGTCAGCACCAGGCTGTTCTTAGGCTCGGCGGCTTCGCCGTAGCCTCCGTCTGGAATTGCTTCAAAAACAAAGGGATAGAGCGGTTCAGCGTTTCCGCGAAACGATGAATCGCCCCAGATCACCGCTTCCCCAGGCGCGGCAGCGCGCTGTCGAGCACCGCCTCGAAGCGTTCGCGTGTGTCGGCGCAGCCGCTTCCACCGAACTTGACGTGATCCAGTTTCGCCGGCGATCAGGCGACCGTTGCCTTCAGGAAGGCCATAACCGCTGCAGTCAGCGCATCGCCGTCCTCACCGACGCGGCGGTTGATCGCCATATGCGAATAGGCGCTGCCGTCGAACAGCGTGACCTTGGTGCCCCCTGCCCGCAGCCGGTCCGCGAGATCATGGGCCATGGCCGCGCGGATCGACGCGTTCGAATAGGCGATGAACACGGGCGGATGCTTGCCCTTGCCGATATAGGTTGCTGGCGACAACGCACGCCATTGGCTCGGATCCGAAAACGCCTGCGCGTAGATCGGCCGCAGCTTGCCGCCCTGCGCCTTGGCCAGGGCCTCGATGTCATAGGCTTCGGTGTCATCGAGCACCAGCCCGGCAACGCCGGGCAAGCCGCCGCGAAACCCCGTCAGTGCCGCGAGATGGCAACCGGCCGAGTGGCCCATCACCACGATGCGGTCGGGATCGCCGCCATATTTGGCGATGTTGGCCCGCACATAGCCGTAGGCCTTCTCGACGTCGCTTGCCTGGGTCGCGACATCGGCCGTGGGCAGCATGCGGTAGTCGATCGAGACGAACAGGAAGCCGTCGGCGAGCAGGAAGCCCGGCTTGGCATTGACATTGGAGCGGTTGCCGATCCGCCAGGCGCCGCCATGGATGAAGAATACGACTGGATTGCCCTTGGCATCCTCCCGCGCGTAGACATCGAGCTTGGCCGGTCCATAGTCGAGCGTCCGTGGCGCCGGCTGGCGCAAGCGCCAGGCTGCCGACGCAGCCATCGGCATGAGCGCGGCAACGGACGCAAGGACAAAGTGGCGCCGATCGATCATCATCATCTCCTGACTGCCCCTCTGCCCCGACCGCCTCGGCCCCACCCAGACAAGGCCAGAGTGCATGCAAGCTCGGCGAGCGTCCAGTTAAGGATTGTTCATCGGCCGCATGGCCGGCTCGTCAGCGGTGGGCCGGCACCCCTTTCGCACCATCAAATGCGCCGGCGCGCAACCCGGCCGCCCGAGCACGACCATGGAACATTTCCCCGGTCCGGCAGTTTGATTGCCGGGCGGATTGCTAGTCAGACCGGAGAGCCGATGCCCTCGGCCGGCGCTTCCGAACGGTGACCACCAATGATGAAGACGTATCGAGTTCCAGCCGCGCACAGCAACGGGCGCCGAGGCGGCTTGCGGCTTCTGCGGCTGCTTGCGGCAATTGCGCTCGCGGCCTTCCTTTCGGCTCCGGCGACCGCGCATCAGTCGCCCAAGGGCTGGCAATACGACAGCTCATGTTGCTCGGGAATGGACTGCTACCAGGCACCCACGTCCGATGTTAAGGAAACGAAGTATGGATACCAGCTCTCTACCGGAGAGCTCATCCCCTACTCCGACAGCCGGATCAAGCGCTCGCGCGACGAGTTCTTTCACGAATGCAAGCCAGGCGGCGACGCGAAGTCGCAGCATTCGTTCTGCCTCTATGTTCCCGATCACGACATGTAAGTTCAAGACCGATCAAGATCCTCCTTGAAGCTCTGGGTGGGCATGCCGTTTGCATCGGTGCTTTGCCAAAACCTCGGGTGCCCGATCGAACCTCCGCATCGTTGGCTCCGGCAGCCGTCAGGCGGTCGATGCGGCAGCAGTCAGCATCGCACCGCTGGCGATCCATAACCAGTTTTCCCCAGGCGCCGCGCGGCGACAATGCACCGCAGCGTCGACGCGTCCGTTATGGGTTGGCAAATGGGTCGACCGAGCGCACACTGATCTTGGCTGTTGATTCGGGTGGGCGATTTTAGTCTGCATCGGGACGCGCAACGCGGCGCTTCTTTCCGGCCACGCGGCGCGGTTCCTCAAACCTCAGTGATCGCAGCTGGCTTATTGCGTTTGTCGGGAACAAACGGCGCTTTCCGACAGTTGAAGGAACGATGAGCCGATTGGCAGCCTATCGGCTCCGAGGCAAAACATCATGCGCGAGAACCAATCAGACGTCTTCGATCTGTTTTCGGAGATTTACGCCAACGCGGCCCAGGAAGAGATCAGCCTCCAACAGTATCTGCTTGGATGCCGAGAGGACAAATCCATGTATGCCTCGGCACCTGAGCGTATGGTCGAGGCTATCGGCGAGCCGAACCTGATCGACACCAGCAAGGACGAGCGACTCGGCCGCATCTTCTCGAACCGCACCGTCAAGATTTACCCCTCCTTCTCAGACTTCTACGGAATGGAGGATACGATCGAGCGCATCGCCGGATATTTCCGCTATGCCTCGCAGGGTCTCGAGGAGCGCAAGCAGATCCTCTACCTCCTCGGCCCGGTCGGCGGCGGCAAATCCTCGCTCGCCGAACGGCTGAAGAAGCTGATGGAGCAGCGTCCTATCTATACGCTGAAGGTCGGCAACCAGATCAGCCCGATTTTCGAATCGCCGCTCGGCCTTTTCCATCCCGACCGGATGGGCGATTTGCTGGAAGATAAATACGGGATAGCCCGCCGTCGCTTGTACGGCCTTATCTCGCCTTGGGCGGCCAAGCGCCTCGACGAGCTTTCCGGCGACATTTCCAAATTCAGCGTGGTCAAGCTGTCGCCGTCGCGTCTGCGTCAGATCGCCATCGCCAAGACAGAGCCTGGCGATGAGAACAATCAGGATGTTTCCGCCCTGGTCGGCAAGGTCGACATCAGGCAATTGGAACACTTCAGCCAGTCCGATCCGGATGCCTATTCCTACAGCGGCGGCTTGAACCGGACCACACAGGGCCTGCTCGAATTCGTCGAAATGTTCAAGGCGCCGATCAAGGTCCTGCACCCGTTGCTGACGGCAACCCAGGAAGGCAGCTACAACGGCACCGAGAATTTCGGCTCCTTCCCCTATCAGGGCATCGTCGTAGCGCACTCCAACGAATCGGAATGGCAGCAATTCAAGAACAACAAGAACAACGAGGCCTTCCTCGACCGTATCCTGGTGGTCAAGGTGCCGTATTGCCTCCGCATCACCGAGGAAAGGCACATCTACGAGAAGCTGCTGCGCGAGAGCGAGTTGGCGAACAGTCCCTGCGCGCCCGAGGTGCTGGACATTCTCAGCCGCTTCACCGTCTCGACCCGCCTTGCCGAGCACGAGAATTCGCCGCTCTACACCAAGATGCGCGCCTATGATGGCGAGAACCTCAAGGAGATCGACCCGAAGGCGAAGTCGGTCCAGGAATATCGCGATGCCGCCGGTGTCGACGAAGGCATGACCGGGGTCAGCACGCGCTTCGCCTTCAAGATCCTGTCCCAGACTTTCAACTACGACACCAAGGAGGTTGCCGCCGATCCCGTGCACCTGATGTACATCCTCGAGGAGGCGATCAAGCGGGAGCAATTCCCGAAGGAAACGGAAGCCGCCTATCTCGAATTCATCAAGTCGGAACTGGCGACACGCTATGCCGAGTTCATCGGTCATGAGATCCAGAAGGCCTATCTGGAATCGTACAGCGAATACGGCCAGAACCTTTTCGACCGCTATATCGCCTACGCCGATGCCTGGATCGAGGATCAGGACTTCAAGGATCCCGATACAGGCCAGATCCTCAATCGCGAGGTCCTGGAAAAGGAATTGTCGCAGGTCGAGAAACCGGCCGGCATCGCCAATCCCAAGGACTTCCGCAACGAAGTGGTCAAATTCACCTTGCGCGCACGCGCGCGCAATCACGGCCGCAACCCGTCCTGGACGAGCTATGAAAAGCTTCGCGAAGTCATCGAGAAGCGCATGTTCGGCCAGGTCGAAGATCTGCTGCCGGTGATCAGCTTCGGTTCCAAGCAGGACAGCGTCACAGAGAAGCGGCACAACGAGTTCGTGCAGCGGATGGTGGAGCGCGGCTATACCCAGCGGCAGGTGCGCCGGCTGGTCGACTGGTACATGCGCGTGAACAAGGCGGGCTGAGCAAGCCCGAACGGTTCCATGCCGATCTTCATCGACCGCCGCCTCAACCCGAAGGACAAAAGCCTGGGCAATCGTCAGCGCTTCCTCAGGCGCGCCCGGGAGGAGCTCAAGCGCAGCATCCGCGATAAGGTTCGCACGGGCGGCATCGCCGAGATCGACCGCGAGCATGCCGTGCCGATGCCTCGGAAGGGCACCGGCGAACCAACCTTCAACAACGCCAAGGACAGCGGACAGCGCCAGCACGTCCTGCCCGGCAACAGGTCGTTCAGCCCCGGCGATCTGATCCCCAAGCCTGGCGGCGGGGGCGCTGGCTCTTCGGGTCCGGGGACCACGGAATCCGAGGACGACTTTCGCTTCATGCTGTCGCGCGAGGAAGTGCTCGACCTCTTCTTCGAGGACCTCGAACTGCCCGATCTGGTCAAGCTCAATCTCAAGCAGATACTTAGTTTCAAGCCAAGACGGGCAGGCTTCACGGCAAGCGGGGCGCCGACCAATATCAATGTCGGACGCACGATGCGAAACAGCCATGGGCGCCGCATCGCGCTCAGGCGTCCCAAGCAGGCGGAGCTGGACGCGATCGCCAAGCAGATTGCCGAGTTGGGATCGAAGCCGCCAAGCCCGGCGATACGAGAACGCCTCGCGGCTCTACGCAAGGAATTTGACTGGCTCGAACGCCGGCGCAAGCGAATTGCCTATGTCGACCCGGTCGATATCCGCTTCAATCGCTTCGATCCTCAGCCGGTGCCGAATGCCAGCGCGGTCATGTTCTGCCTGATGGACGTCTCGGGATCGATGGGAGAGCGCGAGAAGGATTTGGCCAAACGCTTCTTCGTGCTGCTGCATCTGTTCCTGACGCGGCGTTATGAGCGCACCGAGATCGTCTTCATTCGCCACACCCACGAGGCGAAGGAGGTGGACGAGCATACGTTCTTCTACCACACGCAAAGCGGTGGCACCGTGGTCTCCACGGCGCTCGAGGAAATGCACCGCATCATCGAGGAGCGCTACCCGGTCGCGGAATGGAATATCTACGCTGCCCAGGCTTCCGACGGCGATAACTTCGCCACCGACTCCGAGCGCTGCATAGAACTCCTCGACCGCAAGCTCATGCGCCTTTGCCAGTATTTCGCCTATGTGGAGATCATTGACGAACGGGAAAGCCACATTTTCGGCTCGACCGAGAACGGGACATCGCTCTGGCGCGCATACAACGCTGTCGACGGCAAATGGCCGAATTTCCAGATGCGGCGCATCGCTGCTCCGGCCGATATCTATCCGGTCTTTCGTGAGCTGTTCGCCAGGCAGCCCGACCTGCGCAAGAGCGCGTGAAGGCGGACAGCCGATGGTCAGTCAGGCGCGCAAATCCGAGCTGCTGTTTTCCGGGTCGGACTGGGATTTTGCCAAGTTGTCGCGCGTCTACGACGAGATCGAGGCGATCGGCAAGGAAGAGCTTCGCCTCGACATCTATCCGGTGCAGATGGAGGTCATTTCCTCCGAGCAGATGCTCGACGCCTATTCATCGGTCGGCATGCCGCTGATGTATCGACACTGGTCGTTCGGCAAACGCTTCCTCTATGACGAACTTCTCTACCGCAAGGGCGCACGCGGGCTGGCCTATGAATTGGTCATCAATTCCAATCCCTGCATCGTCTACCTGATGGAAGAGAACACCATGGCCCTGCAGGCTCTGGTGACCGCCCATGCCGCGCTTGGGCACAACCATTTCTTCAAGAACAACCATCTTTTCCGGCAATGGACGGACGCCGGGGGAATCCTGAGCTATCTCGATTTTGCCAAGGGCTACATAGCCCGATGCGAGGAACGGCATGGCCTGGCAGCGGTGGAGGCGATCCTCGATTCCGCCCATGCGCTGATGGAGCAGGGCGTCTTCCGCTACCATCGACCCCCGAAGCTGTCGTCGGAGCAGCAGCGCGAGGGGCTCCGCGAGCGCCTCGAATACGAGGAGCGGTCCTATAACGACTTGTGGCGCACGCTGCCGCCTTCGCATGAGGCCGACAAGATCGGAACGCGCGGCGACGGCGTGGCGGAGCGGAAGAAATCGCTCAACTTGCCGGAGGAGAACCTGCTCTATTTCCTCGAGAAGAACAGTCTCGTCCTAGAGCCCTGGCAGCGCGAGATCGTCAGGATCGTCCGCGTCATTGCGCAATATTTTTATCCGCAGCGCCAAACCCAGGTGATGAACGAAGGCTGCGCCACCTTCGTGCACTACACGATCATGAACACGCTTTTCGACCGTGGCCGCATCAGCGAAGGCGCCATGCTCGAGATCCTGCGCAACCATTCGAACGTGGTCTTCCAGCCGGCCTTCGACGACCCGCGCTTCTCCGGCATCAATCCCTATGCCCTCGGGCTCGACATGATGCAGGACATCCAGCGCATGTCGACCGAACCGACGGCGGAGGACCGCGACTGGTTTCCGGACATCGCCGGCCGTGGCGACTGGCGCGACACACTGCTCGATGCCTGGGCCAATCACCGTGACGAATCCTTCATCCGCCAATATCTGAGCCCGGCCCTGATCCGCAAATGGCGGCTCTTCGTGCTGGCCGACGGCGCCGACGAGCCGCACTACGAAGTCGCCTCGATCCATAATGAAAGCGGCTACAGCAAGATACGGTCCGCGCTGGCCCAAAGCTACGACGTGGGAGCGAGCCGGCCCGACGTCCAGGTGGTTGACGTGGACCTCTTGGGCGACCGGCATCTGCGGCTGCAGCACAATGTCAAGAACGGCATCCTGCTCGAAGACGAAAGCCGTGACGCGACCCTGCGCCATATCCGAACCCTGTGGGGCTACGACGTCAGCCTGGCGGCGATCGACACTGAAACGGGTGCGATGCTCAGCGAGCGCTCGACAAAGGATCTCTGATCTCGACCCCTACGGCAATTCCGGGAAAAGCGCGCAGCGGTTTTGGTAGAACGACATGCATCAATACAGAGACTTAAAGCGCGTCGCATGAATCCGTTTCAGCGCGACGCGCTTTAAAGCATGTCTCCCGAAAGTGGGACCGGTTTCGGGACAAAGACATGCGTAGAATCAAAAACCTAAAGCGAAGGGAGCGAATCTGAAAGATCGCGACGCGCTTTAGCCGTCGCCGGCGGGCCGAATCCTCAACCTTGCGATACGGTTTTTGTCGCGCTTCATCACGACGAAGCGCTTGCCGTGGAAGGTAAAGGCCTGCTTCTCCTCGGGGATGGTCTGCGTCTCGTGGATGACGAGGCCGGCGATCGTCGTAGCCTCCTCGTCCGGCAGGTCCCAGTCGAGCGCCCGGTTGAGATCGCGGATCGGCACCGTGCCGTCCACGACGACCGAGCCGTCGGCCTCCTGCTTGACGCCCTGCATGTCGACATCGTGCTCGTCGGCGATCTCGCCGACGATCTCCTCGATGATGTCCTCCAGCGTCACCAGCCCTTCCATCTCGCCATATTCGTCGACGACGATGGCGAAATGCGCCTTGCGGCGCAGGAAGGCGTTGAGCTGCTCCTGCAAGGTGGTGGTGTCGGGCACGAACCATGGCTTCGACGCGATTTTTGTCACGTCGATCTTGGAAAAGTCGTTGCCGACCTCGTTGAGCGCCCTCAGCAGATCCTTGGCGTGCAGCACGCCGACGATGTTGTCCAGCGAGCCTTTCCACAGCGGCATGCGTGTATGCGGGCTCTGCAAGATCTCGCGCACCACCATTTCCGGCGGATCGTCGGCGTTGACCGAGCGCATATTGGTGCGATGGACCATCACGTCCGACACTTCGAGCTCCTCGAGTTCGAAAAGCTCGCCCAGCCGGTTGCGGTCCTCGCGCGTCTGCCCGTTGCGGCGGGTATCGTCGCCGTTCTCGTCCGATTCATCGTCCTCGGGCGCCATCGGCTCGATCGGTTGCAGACGGTAGCCTAGCGCGGCGAGGAGGTGCGTGCGCAAAAGTAACGCCAGCAGGATGACGGCGGCAAGGACGGCTGCGGCGATCCAGCCGGCGTCGATCATCTGGAATGGCTCATCTTGAGCCGTTCGGGATGGCTCGCCTTCAGGAACGCCAGCACTTCCGAGGGCGGTACGTCCTTGGCGATGAAGGCCTGGCCGACGCCGCGCGTCAGGATGAAGGTGAGCGCGCCGCGCGAGACTTTCTTGTCCTGGGTGATAAAGCCGAGCAGCGCTTCGGCGTCCGGCAGATCGCCCGATATGTCGGCCATCCGCCAGGGCAGGCCGACGGCGCGAAGATGCGCTTCCACGCGCTCGGCATCGTCCGGGCTCGCCAGGTTGAGGCGCGCCGAGAAACGGTGCGCCAGCGCCATGCCGATGGCGACGCCCTCGCCATGGACGAGGCGGGTGCCGTCATAATTCGTGGCCGCTTCGAGCGCATGGCCGAATGTGTGTCCGAGGTTGAGCAGGGCGCGGTCGCCGGTCTCGAATTCGTCGCGCGCAACGACGTCGGCCTTGGCGCGGCAGGCCTCGGCGATGGCTTCCGTCCGCTCCTGGCCGCCAGCGAACACTTTTTGCCAGTTCTCCTCCAGCCAGGCAAAGAAGCCGGGCCGGTCGATCAACCCGTATTTGGCAAGCTCGGCATAGCCGGCGCGGAACTCACGGATCGGCAGCGTGTCGAGCACGCCGGTATCGGCCAGCACCAGCTTGGGCTGGTTGAAGACGCCGACCAGGTTCTTGCCGCGGGCGCTGTTGATGCCGGTCTTGCCGCCGACGGAAGAATCGACCTGCGCCAGCAGCGAGGTCGGCACCTGCACGAAGTTCATCCCGCGGCGCACGATGCCGGCGGCGAAGCCGGCAAGGTCGCCGATGACGCCGCCGCCGAGTGCTATCACCACGTCGCGTCGTTCGAGCTTGGCAGCAAGCACGCCGTCGACCACTTCTTCGAGATAGGCGAAACTCTTGGTCTTTTCGCCGGCCGGGAGCGTGATGACGGCTGCCTGGATGCCGCTTTTTTCCAGGCCGAACCTCAGCGTTTCGAGATGCGCGGCGGCGACATTCTCGTCGGTGATGATGGCCGCGCGCGTGCCGGGAAGACGGCCGGCAATTTCCGCTCCGGCGCCGGAGAGCAGGCCAGGCCCGATCAAAATGTCGTAGGCACGGTCGCCAAGTCCGACCTCGACCTTTACCGGTTCGGTCTGGCTCACTGTTCCACCTCGTCGCTGGTCGCGATCGCGGCGACACCGAGATAGGTGCAAACCGCACACACCACCTCGCCGGCGATGACTTCCTTGCGGTCGTCGCGGGTCGGAACCGTGATGTCGGCCGCGGCGTAGACCGGATAGCGCTCGTCCATCAGCTTCTCCAGCACGCCGCGCGGATCGGGATTCTTCAACAGCGGTCGGTTCTGCTTCTTCGAGACCCGCTCCATCAACAGATCGAGATCGGCCTTCAGCCAGACTGAGACGCCGTGAGCGGCGATCGCCTCTCGCGTCTGCGCGTTCATGAAGGCGCCGCCGCCGGTCGACAGCACCTGCGGTCCGTTTTCGAGCAGACGCAGGATCACTCGCTGCTCCAGCGCCCGGAACTCCGGCTCGCCATAGCGGTCGAACAGCTCCGGCACCGTCATGCGCGACACGCTTTCGATCTCCTGGTCGCTGTCGATGAAGGGCAGCGAAAGCATCGTTGCCACCTTGCGGCCGATCGCCGTCTTGCCGGCGCCCATCAGGCCGACAAAGACGATGGAACGGCTGCCGAGCCGCTCGAGCAGAGCGACACGGCCTTCGTCCGGCGGATTTGCTGGCAGCGCGTTCATGCGGAACCCTCTTTGCGCCGTATCGACATCAAAAGCCAGTTTGCGTCAAGCACGGCGCCGCGAGCGGACCGCATCGTACGCTTTTCACCGGGAACCTTTCTCGACCAAATCCTTCGTCCTTGAATTGGCCGGATTGGCGTCCCATAAGGGCACAGGGGTTGGAATCGCAGAACAAGAAGACGGGCGAAGACTTTAATGCCGACATTGTTTCGCTTTGTCGTGACGCTGGCGGTTCTTGCAGGCATTGCCTATGGCGTGATGTTCGCCCTGGCGGTGTTCGTGGAGCCGAAGCAGGCGGAAATGAGCGTGCGTATTCCCGCCGAGAAGCTCAATCCGAAGAAGAACTGATCCCGGCCAGATGAACAGCGCCGCCCGCATCGAAGCCTTTCTGGAGATGATGAGTGCCGAGCGGGGGGCGGCCGAGAACACGCTTTCCTCCTACCGCCGCGACCTCGAGGACGCCTCCGAAGCCATCGGCGGCGGGCTGGCGCGAGCGGGCGCGGCCGACATCCGTGCTTATCTCGACGACATCGCGGCGCGCGGCTTCGCTCCGACCTCGCAGGCGCGCAAACTGTCGGCGATCCGCCAGTTCTTCAAGTTCCTCTATGCGGAAGGCTTGCGCGGCGACGACCCGACCGGGACGCTGGACAGCCCGAGGAAGGGCCGGCCGCTGCCGAAGACCATGACCGAGGCCGAGACCGGCCGCCTGCTCGACCGCGCGGCGGAAGAGGCGGGCGTCACCGCGCCGGATGAGGACCGGCTGGCGGCGCTGCGCCTGCATGCCCTCGTCGAGGTGCTCTACGCCACTGGCTTGCGTGTTTCCGAGCTGGTCGGCCTGCCGGTGACGGTGGCGCAGCGCGACGACCGTTTCTTCATGGTACGCGGCAAGGGTGACAAGGAGCGCATGGTGCCGCTGTCGGCCAAGGCACGCGCCGCGATGCGGGCGTGGCTTGAAGTCAGGGCCGAGCGCCCGGCCTTTGCCGAGAGCTCCTATCTGTTTCCGGCTTCTTCCGAAAGCGGCCATCTCTCCCGGCAGGTCTTTGCCCGCGACCTCAAAGGTCTAGCGGCTCGGGCCGGCATCGCCTCGGCCAAGATCTCGCCGCATGTGCTTCGCCATGCCTTCGCCAGCCATCTGCTGCAGAACGGGGCCGATCTGAGAGCCGTCCAGCAACTGCTTGGCCACGCCGATATCTCCACCACGCAGATCTATACCCATGTGCTGGAGGAGCGGCTGGTGCGGCTGGTCAACGATCATCACCCGCTTGCCGACTAGGCCTCATATCGCTATGTGAGGGCGACGTTCCACCGCCCGGAGCCAGCATTTCCAGGGTTCCGCCAGCCATTGCCTTCCGACGGATCGGTCCGCCCAAGCATGTACAATTACCTCGATTTCGAAAAGCCGGTGCAGGATCTGGAACTCAAGATCCTCGAGCTGAAGAAGCTCGCCGAGAACGGCGAGGCGGTCGATGTCGCCGACGAGATCAGCCGACTGGAAAAGCGGTCGCGCGATGCGTTGCGCGACCTCTACAAGGCGCTCACCCCCTGGCAGAAGGTGCAGGTGGCGCGCCATCCCGACAGGCCGCACTGCGTCGACTACATCAAGGGCCTGTTCAGCGATTTCACGCCTTTGGCCGGCGACCGCAATTTCGGCGACGACCAGGCGATCGTCGGCGGCTTCGCCCGCTTCCGCGGCGAGCCGGTGGCGGTGATCGGCCAGGAGAAGGGCTCGGATACGGCGAGCCGCATCAAGCACAATTTCGGCTCGGTGCGGCCGGAAGGCTACCGCAAGGCGGTGCGCCTTATGGAGCTTGCCGACCGTTTCAAGATCCCGCTTCTGACGCTGGTGGACACCGCCGGCGCCTATCCCGGCGTCGGCGCCGAGGAGCGAGGCCAAGCCGAGGCCATCGCGCGCTCCACTTCCGCCTGCCTGGCGCTCAGGGTGCCGTCGATCTCGGTCGTCATCGGCGAGGGCGGCTCGGGCGGCGCCATCGCCATCGCCACCGCCAACCGCGTCTATATGCTGGAGCATGCCATCTATTCGGTGATTTCGCCGGAGGGCGCCGCCTCGATCCTGTGGCGCGACACCACCCGCTCCAAGGACGCGGCGACGAGCATGAAGATCACCGCCCAGGATCTTCTCGAGATGAAGATCATCGACGCTATCGTTCCCGAGCCGATGGGCGGCGCCCAGCGGGCACCGGAAAAGGTGATCACCGCCACCGGCGACCTCATCGCCAAGACGATGAAGGACTTTGCCGGCGCCAACATCGATTTCCGCGAACAGCGCCGCGAGAAATATCTGGCGATGGGCCGCAGCCTTTAGTGCATGTCGCCCAAAAATGCGCAGCGGTTTTGGGAGAACGACATGCATCAAGACAACAACTTAAAGCGCGTCGCCTGAATCCGTTTCAACGCGGCGCGCCTTAATCGGGTTGCCCGCGGTAAACTGTGGCGGCAATGAACAATTTCGCCACAAAAATGCCGCTGGATTCGGCTCAATGAAAATCGCCGTGAGGGGTTTGTCGAAGCTTGCGGTAAGGAATTTTCAAGGTTAACGGGCTTACGGTCCATTGGTGTTCAGCCTGCGGGGCCGGCCAAGTCGAAGCCGTTGACCCGAGAGAAAAGACATAGCCGTATCGATGTTTGCCAAGCTTGCCCGCACCGGAGTCCTGATCGCCGCGATAGGCGTCGCCGGCTGCAATGATTCGTCGATGAAGGATTTCGCGCCGGAGGCCAACAAGCCGCTGCCGGACAAGATTCTGGCCGACATGAAGGCCAAAGGCATGGTGCGCACCTCCTCGGTGATGGCGCGCATCTTCAAGGAAGAGGGCAAGCTGGAGATCTGGAAGGCCAAGACCAACGGCCGCTACGATCTCGTCGCCACCTACGACATCTGCAAATGGTCGGGCAAGCTCGGCCCCAAATACACCGAGGGCGACCGCCAGGCGCCGGAAGGCTTCTACACGGTGCGTCCGTCGCAGATGAATCCGCGCTCGAACTATCATCTGTCCTTCAATATCGGCTTCCCCAACGCCTATGACCGCGCCAACGGCCGCACCGGCGCCAATCTGATGGTGCATGGCGCCTGTTCGTCTTCCGGCTGCTATTCGATGACCGACGCGCAAATCGAGCAGATCTATGCCTTCGGCCGTGACGCCTTCCAGGGCGGCCAGACCGAGTTCCAGATCCAGGCCTTCCCGTTCCGCATGACCGCCGCCAACATGGCGCGCTATCGCAACGACCCGAACTACGAGTTCTGGAAGATGCTGAAGGTCGGCTATGACAATTTCGAGATCACCAAGGTGCCGCCCAAGGTCGACGTCTGCGAGAAGCGCTACGTCTTCAACCAGGTGGCGCCCGAAGGCACGACCTTCGACCCGACCGGCCCCTGCCCGGCAACGACGCAGCCCGACTCGCTGAAGACGGCCTATGCCAACTATGAGAAGAGCTACGACGCGGCCTTCAGTTCGGCAGTGAAGTCGAGCTCGGTGGCGCCCAAGCCGACCATTGCCGGCATCAAGGAAGCCAGCCTCGTTTCCGATTGGTCGAAGCGCCGCGCACGTGGCGAGCGGGTGCCGATCGAACCGCCGTCGATGAATGCCGACGGCTCGGTGACCGAGACGGTGCGCATGGGCCGCATCGATTCGCCGCTCGGCCGCAAGATGGCGGCGCTCGACGCCGAGAAAGAGGCCAAGCGCAAGGCCGAGGAACAGCGCCTGGCGGCGATCGAGGCGGCCAAGGCCGCCAAGGAGCAAGCCAAGGCGCAGGCTCTGGCCGAGAAGGAAGCCGCCAAGCAGGCAGCCCAGCAGCAGGTGGCCACGGCGGGCGTCGAGGCGGCGCCGACCCAGCCGGCTGAGACACAGGCGGCAAGCGCCGATGAGGGCACGGTCTCGAAGCTGAAGAAGAAGCTGCTCGGCATGTTCGGCGGCTGAGAGCTTTCGCCTTGCCCAGGCCCGTCATTTACGATCTCAAGGGATTGAACTGCCCATTGCCGGTGCTGAAGGCGCGCAAGCGCCTTGCCGCGATGCGGCCCGGCAGCCGGCTGTGGCTCGAAACCACCGACCCGCTGGCCGTGATCGACATTCCGGCCTTCTGTGCCGATGCCGGCCATCGGCTGATCGAGACGGCCGCGGTCGCCGGCGGCCATCGCTTCCTGGTCGAGCGCGGCGGCGCGGCCTGAACCTGCCTGCTTCTTTTGTCTACAGCCCGGCGATCGCCAGCGGATTGGCTTCGAGCGCCGCCCGGTCGGGCGTGTCGATAGACGGCTTGTTGGTGAAGGCGGAAAACAGCCGCTGGATATAGTCTTCCGGCATATCGAGCGTGATCAGCACCAGTCGGGTACCGCGCTGGCCATCCGGCCATGTCGGCAGCCTTGCCGGCGGATGCAGGATCTTCTGCACGCCATGAATCACCAAGGGCCGTGACGGATCTTCCGCGAGCTCGATGACGCCCTTCATGCGCAGCAGCTTGTCGCCGTGCGTCGAGCGTAAGAGATCGAGGAACATCTCGATCGCCGAGAACGGCACCGGTCCGTCGTGGATGAGCGCGTGGGAGCGCACGCGGCTGTCATGGCGGTGGTCGTGGTGATGATGATGATCGTGGTCCTCATCATCGTGGTGATGATGATCGTGATCGTGCGTGGCCTCTTCGCCGAGCCAGCGCCGCACGTCGGCACTCTTGGTTTCGGGATTGTAGAGGCCGCAATTGAACAGTGACCCGGCACCCGTAGCAGGATCGTTGACGTCGAGCAGCACCGCGCCCGGATTGATCTGCCTGAGCCTCGCCCGCAACGCCTCGACATCGTTCGCATCGGCAAGGTCGGTCTTGGTGAGCACGATGCGGTCGGCGACCGCCGCCTGCTTCACCGCCTCGACATGGCCATCGAGCGCAGCCTCGCCGTTGACGGCATCGACCAGCGTGACGACGCCGTCGAGCCGGAAAGCCTCCACCAGCGCCGGATGCGCCATGACCGACTGCAGCACCGGCGCGGGGTCGGCAAGTCCGGTGGTTTCGATCACGACGCGGGCAAGCCTGGCGATACGGCCGGTCTGCAGCCGGTCGACGAGATCGGCCAGCGTATCGACGAGGTCGCCGCGCACGGTGCAGCAGAGGCAGCCGTCGGAAAGCTGGATGATGCCGTCGGAGGCCTGCTCGACCAGCAGGTGGTCGATCGCCACCTCGCCGAACTCGTTGATGATGACCGCCGTGTCGGCAAGCTGCGGATGCTTGAGCAGCCGGTTGAGCAGCGTCGTCTTGCCGGCGCCGAGAAAGCCGGTGAGCACCGAGACGGGAATGGGAAAGCCGCTCATCCGCCCGGTCACCGGCTAGTTGGCGGCCTTGGCCGGCTGGTCGCCCTGCGCGGCGGCGGCGGCCGTCGGGGTCGACGCGGGCGCGGCGCCGGCCGGCAGCGGCATGTCGGGCCGCCAGGTCGGCAGCGGCACGTCGGCGTAATTCTGATCGGTCTGGTCGACGAAAGCCTTGGGCGCCGGTCCGGTGGCGCCGCCGAGGCCGACCGCGATCAGCGTCGGGTGGTCGAGCTTCACCTGATAGGGTGATTTCGGCTTCTCCTTGGCTTCCACGGTGGGTGCGGCCTCGGACTGCTCGTCCTTCGGCTTCTTCTTGCAGATCTCGTCATGCAGGTCGTTGGGCGACAGCGTGTCGCCATAGGGCTTGAGCGCCGCAAGCGTCGTCGAGCCCGCCGCCGGTGTGTCAAAACCCTGGTCGAGCAGCTTCGCCGCCGTTTCGGCGCGGCTGATGGCGGATTTCTCGCCGAGCACCACGGCGACCAGCGTGCGGCCATTGCGCGTCGCCGAGCCGATCATGTTGAAGCCCGACGAACAAACGAAACCGGTCTTCATGCCGTCGGCGCCGGGATAGCGGCCGATGAGCAGGTTGTAGTTCGGGATCGCCTTCTTGCCGACGGCGAGCCCCTCGATGGAGAACCACGGCGCATATTGCGGAAAGTCGTTGCGGAGCGCCGTCACCAGCACCGCGAGGTCGCGCGCGGTCGTGTACTGGTCCGGCGAATAGAGACCGTTCGGATTGACGAAATGCGTTCCGACCATGCCGAGCCTGGCGGCCTCGGCATTCATGCGGTCGGCGAAGGCCGCCTGCGACCCGCCGATGTTCTCGCCGACCGCCATGGCGATGTCGTTGGCCGATTTGACCAGCATCATCTTCAGCGCATTGTCGAGCCGCATCACCGAACCCGGCTTGAAGCCCATCTTGCTCGGCGGCTCGCCGGCCGAATGCTTCGTCATCTTGATCGGCGAATCGAGCGCCACCTCGCCGGCGGCGATCGCCCGGAACGTGACATAGGCCGTCATCAGTTTGCTGAGCGAGGCCGGATACCAGCGCTTGAAGGCATCCTGGTGCTCGAGCACCTTGCCGCTCTTCAGGTCGAAGAGCACGACCGGATTGGCGCGCGCCGCGCCGCAAAACATCGGTAGCGCCAGTGCCCCCGCAAGCAATAGGTTGAGGAAATGCCTTTGCCGCATGATCTATTCCGAAATCGCCTCTTGCCGTAATCGCCGCTGGCTCCGTAAGATTTCGTTACGCGATGGCCAGCATGGTGCGGACCGACCCTCGACCCCGGACCGCATTATGCGGTGCTATTTACCCTATGTGACGCCAAAATGGCAAAACGCCAGGCAATCACAATCGCTGAGCACGCGGGCCTGAACCGCCTGCCCCAACAAAGAAATGGACCGATTATGCCAATTCTCAACCGTGCCGCGGAAATGCAGGAAGAAGTCGCCGGCTGGCGACGCCATCTGCACCAGACGCCGGAACTGAACTTCGACGTCTTCCAGACCGCGGCTTTCGTCACCGGCAAGCTGGAGGCCTTCGGCTGCGACGAGGTTGTGACGGGGCTTGGCAAGACCGGCGTCGTCGGCATCATTCACGGCCGCAAGGGCGAAGGTCCGACCATCGGGCTGCGCGCCGACATGGACGCGTTGCCCATCAACGAGATCACCGGCAAGCCCTATGCGTCGACCGTTGTCGGCAAGATGCATGCCTGCGGTCACGACGGCCACACGGCCATGCTGCTCGGCGCCGCCAAATATCTTGCCGAGACGCGCAATTTCGCCGGCTCCGTGGCGGTGATCTTCCAGCCGGCCGAGGAAGGCGGCGGGGGCGGCAACGAAATGGTCAAG
This sequence comes from Mesorhizobium sp. WSM4884, assembly GCF_029625675.1. Taxonomy (NCBI): domain Bacteria; kingdom Pseudomonadati; phylum Pseudomonadota; class Alphaproteobacteria; order Hyphomicrobiales; family Phyllobacteriaceae; genus Mesorhizobium; species Mesorhizobium sp. WSM4884. The sequence goes on along the minus strand of NZ_JARTVO010000003.1, from coordinate 68,017 downwards.
GACGGCATGATGGAGCGCTTCGGCATCTCGAAGGTGTTCGGCATGCACAACATGCCCGGCCTGCCCGTCGGCGAGTTCGCCATCAAGCCCGGCCCGATCATGGCCGCGACCGCCGAATTCACCATCACGGTCACGGGGCATGGCGGCCACGCGGCCATGCCGCACGGCACCATCGACCCGATCGTCATTACCAGCCAGCTGGTGGGCGCCCTGCAGACCATCGCCTCGCGCAGCACCGATCCGGTCGAAGCCGTCGTGGTGTCGGTGACCAAATTCCACGCCGGAGATGCCTACAACGTCATTCCGGAGAAAGCCGAGATCGCCGGCACCGTGCGCACGTTGAAGAAAGAAGTGGCCAGGAAGGCGGAAGAGCGTATCCGCGCCATCTGCGCGGGCCTTGCGTCGGCCTTCGGCGCGACGATCGAGGTCGACTACGACGCTAACTATCCGGTCACCTTCAACCATCCGGAGGAAACGGTCTTCGCCAGCGATATCGCCGCCGCCGTCGCCGGCGACGCCCATGTTCACCGCGCCATCCAGCCGGTGATGGGCGGCGAGGACTTTTCCTACATGCTGGAAGCGCGCCCCGGCGCCTTCATCTTCATCGGCAACGGCGACTCGGCCGGCCTCCATCATCCGGCGTACGACTTCAACGACGAGGTCATCCCGCACGGCATGAGCTACTGGGTGAGGCTGGCGGAGACGGCGCTGGCCGCCTGACCGCCTTTTGCAGCGGCGAGCCTTCGTCTCGCCGCCCCGTCTGGCTAGCGTCGCGCAGCAAGGCGCCGCGCGACCGGGCAGCATCACCCCTTGGCGAACCGGCCCGAAGCGGCTATGTGTCTGGCCGCGTGGTCCCGTAGCTCAGTAGGATAGAGCGGCAGATTCCTAATCTGTAGGTCACAGGTTCGATTCCTGTCGGGATCACCATTCTTTCAATGGCTTAGCGGGCCACCGTTACTTTTTCTGAAGGCTGGTACGGCGAAATTCGCGGATCACGCCGCTCGGGCACAATGGCCGCGAATTAAGCCGACATGAAAGCTTAAAGCCGATCGGCAGCAATTCCGAACGCATGCCGGGGCAACAAGCATCTCGCCAAGTCTCCACGCTGACGTACACGCTTTTGTGCAGGAGCGCTTGGGGAAGGCCTCTTTCCAGAGCCCTGAACTCTTTGACCTAGAGCAAATTCCTGCCCGGGTCTCTGGGATATGATTAGCTTCGAGATGGTGTTCGGCACCACGAGGAGAAGGGTTTGATCGTGGATCGGAATGGCATCCGATCAAGGCTGGGCCGTTCGATGAAGCGCTCGTCAGGATTCGGCGGGCCGCGTTGGCTCGCCGTCTGCCTCGCCCTGCTGATGGCGTTCGGCACGGTCCTTTATGGCCATGCCAACGCGGCAGCGGCTCCGCGTGCCCAGTGGGCCGCGGACCACAACCATGGCTCCGCGGCGATACGACATGATGGTCATCAAGCTCCCTGCAAGGACGTTGGCCAGATGCATCATCAAGGAACATGCGGCATCTCGGCTTCAAGCTGCTCCTTCTGCGTTCCGGTCGACGGCCATCTCTTCGTCGCGGTTTCGGGAAGCCACCCCGTCGCGACCGCGCCGTCCTTCGTATCCTCTCCCGGCGACCTGCCGATCCGGCTGCGTCCTCCCAAGCTTGTCGTGACTGCCTGAGCGCACGCGACATCGCGTCAGTGCGCTTCGTCATCGGCCGTTACGGCCCGAAGTCACGAACATGAGAGCTATGCAATGCAACCTATATCCCGTCGCCAGTTCCTGGCGTCCACGGCGGCTGCCGGCGCTGCGAGCGCTGTCCTGCCGCTAATCATTCCTCATGCCGCGCGAGCGGCCGCCCCCAATATCATCCGGGCCGATACCCGCGTCATCGACGTTGCCGGCCGTGCCGCCAAGGTCTTCGGTCTCGTCCGGCCCGACGGCACGCATGGGCTTGTCATGCCGGCGGCCGACGGCTTCCGGGTCCGGCTCGAAAATGCGCTGGACGCGCCAACCTTGATCCATTGGCACGGCCAGACACCGCCATTCGGACAGGACGGCGTGCCCGACCTGCCGCAGCCGTTGCTGCGGCCAGGCCAAAGCTACGACTACGGCTTCCCCATCTCGACACCCGGCACTCATTGGATGCACGCCCACACGCTGCAGGAGCAGCAGTTGCTTGCCGCACCGCTGATCATCACAGACCCCACGGAAGATAGCGCAGACGAGCAGCCTGTCGTGGTGCTGTTCCACGACTTCAGCTTCAAGACTCCCGAGGAGTTACTTGTCCGACTGACCGGATCAGCGCCTGCATCGGGAAACGGTGGCATGGCCGGACATTCGATGTCGGGCATGTCAGGCATGGACATGCAAGGCATGTCTGGCGGACAGGGCATGGCCATGCCGATGGACGTCAACGACATCCAATACGACGCCTACCTGGCGAACGACCATACGCTGGACGATCCGCAAGTGTTCGCAGTCGAGCGGAACGGCACGGTTCGGCTCCGCCTCATCAACGGAGCGACTGCCACGGCATTCTGGATCGACACCGGATCAATCGAAGGCGAAGCAATCGCCGTCGACGGGAATCCTGTCATTCCCGTGCGCGGCTACCGCTTTCCGCTCGCCATGGGCCAGCGCCTCGACATCCGGCTGCGTATTCCGCACGAGGTGGGAGCCTGGCCGATCCTCGCGCTGCGTGAGGGCAGTGTCGAGCGCACTGGTTTCGTGCTGGCGACCAGGGGCGGCGCGGTAAAGCGCATTGCCCCGGCTGGCGACCAGGCGACAACCGGGTTCGACCTCGCATTCGAGTCCGGCCTCGCCGCCGCCAAACCCCTGGCGATGGCGCCTGCGGACCGCAATCAGCCCGTCGAGATCGGCGGCACGATGCAGGGCTACTCCTGGACGCTCAATGGCAGGACATGGGGCAACCATCAACCGATCTCGGTCAAGAAGGGTGAGCGCATCGAGCTCACGCTGCGCAACACCAGCATGATGGGCCATCCCATGCATCTGCACGGCCACCATTTCCAGGTCGTCGCCATCGACGGCCGCCGCCTCGCGGGAGCCGTGCGCGACACTGTCTGGCTGCCGCCGATGCGCGAAGTGACGGTGGCGTTCGACGCCGTCAACCCAGGGACATGGGCGCTCCACTGCCATCACCTCTATCACATGGCGACCGGCATGATGACCGTCGTCGACTACTCCGCGTGACCAATTTCGAGGATAGCACCATGAGAAACAATCGCAGAAACAGTGCAGTCGCCCTGGCGGTCGAAAACCGCTCGGGCGTCAGCCGACGCACGACATTGTCGGCCCTGATGGCAGCCGCTGCCGTCGCCACTGCTATCCACTTCGTCAGGCCGGTGGGAGCAACAGAGCCCACTGCTTCAGGCTTCGTCTACACTGCCGACGAGCAGGGCGGCTCCATCAGCCAGATCGACCTTTCAACCGGGAAGGTCGACTCCATTCCGGTCGCCGTCATGCCGCACAACGTCCAGTTCGTCCCGAGCACCGGCCGGTTGCTTGTGGTAGGGATCCCGCACTCCGCGCACGATCACGGTGGCACCGACCAGAGCACCGAGCACGGCAAAATGGGCGGCATGGGCAAAACGGGCATGGATGCCGGGGGCAAGCTCATCGTCCTCGACACGGCCAACCTCGCCACGGGGCCGATCGCTTCCATTCCTGCTGGCGCACATCCGGCCCATGTCATCGCCGACCCCGATGGCAGACGGGCCTTCGTGACAGATTCCGAACACAATATCGTTTCCGTGATCGATCTCGAGAACGGCGCGGTTATCGCGACGGTCCCGACCGGCGACTATCCGCATGGGTTGAGAATGAGCCCTGACGGAAAGTTCATCTACGTCGCCAATGTCAAGAGTGGCACCGTGTCCGTCATAGACGCAGCCGAGCTCGAGGAAGTTGCGCGGATCAAAGTCGGCCGAGCTCCCGTGCAGGTCGGCTTCACGCCCGACGGCAGCCGCGTCTATGTTTCGCTGCGGGACGAGAACAAGGTGGCGGTGATCGACACGTCCACCCGCAAGGTGATTGGACGGATCGAGGTCGGGCATTCACCCATCCAAGTCCACGCCACACTCGACGGTCGCTTCGTCTACGTTGCCAACCAGGGCACCGAGGTCGCACCTGACAACACAGTCTCGGTGGTCGACGTCGCTAGCGGCAGGGTCGTCAAGACGATCCACACCGGCGCCGGAGCGCATGGCGTTGCCGTCAGCGATGATGGCACCTTCGTCTTCGTGGCCAACATCGTCGACGGCACCGTGTCACTAATCTCGATCAAAGACCAGTCGGTCCTGAAGTCCTATCAAGTCGGCAAGGGACCGAACGGCGTCACCTTCCGGTCCGCCAGCCCGGCCTTGGGCGGTGCAGGCTGAAGCAAGCGCCAATGAAGTTGCAAGACCAACAAGGAGAAGCAGCCTGAGAACCTCTTCCTAAAGACCTGGCGATCGGAGTTCTCGCCAGCGTGCCGCGCCATGTGCGCGTCGCCCGCAAGGTTCTCTTTCGTTCGCGCCACGTTCCACCATGAGCGACCGCTAATGTTTTTGTTCACGGTCATTTGGATGAGGCCAGGGCTCACTCGAAAGGGGTAGGGAACATTCTTCCTCGTCAAGGTATTCTCTAGCGCCAGCCTGCGCTCCTCCCCTTTGCGCAGGCTGGCCAACTATTTACCCCAAAAGCTGCCCCCAGCTTTGCTGGTGGGCTTTTTTGTTGCCAAACTGGCTCGCGCCTGCTTCCACAAGACGCGAGCCAGCCCGACCCGGTGCTGTAGTGTTGGGTGGGTCCACCAGGGCCTCTGCCGCGTGCCAAGAGAGCATACGGCATGGCTGGCATCGCGCTTCGACTGGATACTTTCGTCAATGCGATAATTTAGCTACAGCTAATCCAAACGAGTTAGGGGCCTGTCAACGTTCCGAAGGAACCGTCATCCGACGGTACTGCCTTGAAAAATGCGGGCCGGCGGTGCCGGGCCGGTCCCGCAATCGGCGCATCGGTCTGGAGGGGCCGATACGCGGCAAAGAGACTCCGCCCTCAAGCAACCTTGCGATCGGACCGGCGCGCGAATATCTCCTGGACCTTAGCGGCTATCGCCTTGCCGAGGTCGTGGTTGTTCTGCGCGGTGAAGTGGATGCCGTCGCAGCCGTCGGTGGTGATGAAATCTCCGGCGTTGAGGAAATCGACCTTCATGAAATCGGCCATGGCGCGATACTCGGCCGCGAGCGCCGCGGTCTTCTCATGGCCGCCCGCGAACATGCCCTGGAAGAAGGGATGAGGCATCGGGGTCAGCGGCGGCGGCGCGACCACCAGCGCTTGCGGCGCCGGGTAAGGCGTGCCGACGCCGCCGGTGCTGGTGAGGATCTGGCCGACGAGCTTGGCCATGCCGTTGGCGACCTCGTAAGGCGTGCGGCGGAAGAACGACTTGGTGTCGTTGGTGCCGAGCATGACGATGACGAGATCGAGCGGCAGGTGGCTGGCAATGGCCGAGGGCAGATAGGCACTGCCGTTGAGGCGCGGATCGTTGGGATCGTCGAGGCTGGTGGTGCGGGCGCTCAAGCCTTCCTCGATCACATGGTATCCGTCGCCAAGATGCGAGGCCATCGCACCCGTCCAGCGGTCCTGATAGGCGTAGCGATGCGTCGGCGATCCCTCGATGACCGGGATCCATCCCCAGGTCAGTGAATCTCCAAAGCACAAAATCGATCTCTTGGTCATGTCTCCAATCCATTTTCCCGTATGCGATTGATCATTGGCCGTTCCGGCCTCGTCCCCTCAACAATGCCGTCACGTCGACCTGCTCCTGATCCCGTAGAGGATCGCCGCAAGCAGGATGATGAGGCCCTGCGCGATCAGCTTGCCGGGCTCGTCGACGCCAAAGGTGGTCATCACGACGAACAGCAGCGCAAACGACAGCACGCCGAAGAAGGGACCCCAGACGCCACCTTCCCCGCGACCGAAGACGACGCCGCCAAGGATAGTTGCGGCGACCGCCAGGATCGGCAGGTCGAGACCGACCCTGACGCTGCCGACCGCGATCGACGCCGTCTGGACCAGCGCCGCAACCCCCGCGAACAGGCCGGCGAGCGTGTGCGCAAGCACCACGGTGCGAGCCACCGGGACGCCGGAGTAATGCGCCGCCTGCACGCTCTCGCCGACCGAGGTCACGTAGCGGCCGAAGACCGTGCGTGACAGGAACAGCGATAGCGCGGCCGAAACCGCCACCCAGAAGATCACGGGCGTCGGCACCGGGCCGAGCTTGGTGTTGTAGATGTCGCCGAACATGCCGGGCACATCGCCGGGCGGCTTGCCGCTGGACAGATACTGCACGATCCCGACGAGAACGATGCCGATCGCAAGCGTGACGATGACGGCCGAGACCCGCCTGACCCCGACCATCAGGCCGTTGAAGAACCCGACGGCGAGGCCGATGGCCAACGCCAGGACAATGAAGAAAATCATGGAAGCACCCGGAAAGACGCCGGACGAGATGGTGTAGTTGATGAGCAGGATGACGCCGCCGCCCGACAGGTCGATGCTTCTCACCCGCATCACCAGCAGCTGGCCGAGCACCAATATGCCGAGGGGCACGATCTGGCGCACGAATATGCCGATGACATTGAGGTTGAGCATGTTCGGCCGCGCGATCCACAAGACCAAAAGCAGCACGGCAAAGACGTAGTAGGCCGGCGGGATGCGAAGCAGGCGGCGCATGACGGGGTTGGCGAGAGCGGCAGCCACTTACAACCCCATTTTCTTGCGCGATTGCAGGGCGACCACCAGAAGCAGGATCGCCCCCTTTATGGTGGTCTGGATGAAGGGCGACACATTCGTCAGGTTCATGCCGTTGGCGAGCAGCGCCATGACGAGCGCGCCGATGACCGTGCCGTGCAGGCTGCCGATGCCGCCGGAAAGCTGGGTGCCGCCGATAGCAACCGCCGTGATAGCGTCGAGCTCGAAGAGCAGCCCGACATTCGGGTCGCCCGAGACGATGCGCCCGGCCAGGAAGACGCCGGCAAGGGCCGCGAAACATGCGCAGATTACATAGGCGAGGATGATGTTGCGCCTGTCGGCAATGCCGAAATTATGCGCCGCATCCTCCACGCCGGACGACACGCCGCCGCCGATCGCGAAAAGGTGCAGCCCGAAGCGCGAGCCGTAGACGAGCTTCCAGGCAACCGCGAGGGCGAAGATCCCCCAGAATACCGGCATCGGCACTCCGAGGAACGAGCCGGCGACGGCGCTGATGACGATATCCGGCACCGTGCCGCCGGACACTGGCCGCAGCACCCGCGTGATGCCGAGCAAAATATACTGCATCGACAGGGTCGCGATGATCGGATGCACGTTGAAGCGCGTGATGATGAAGCCGTTGGTGAAGCCGACCAGCGCGGCCAGCACGAACACGGCCGGGATCAGCAGCCAGGCGGGTCCGCCAAGCGCAAGCACCGCCGTCGTGAAGCTGATCATCGAGCCGACCGAAAGATCGAGCCCGCCGAGCAGGATGACGAACATCTGGCCGACCGCGGTAATGACGAGCGGCATCGCCTGCGGCACCAGATTGAGCAGGTTCTCCCCATTGAGGAACTGCGCGGTCTCGAGGCCCAGCCAGAGCGCGATCGCCAGCGCGATCAGCAAGGGCAGCATCCACATGCCCTGGCGCGATCCCCTTGCGCCCGTCAGGCGTTTGCTGATGGCTGTCATCGGCGCTCCCCTCGTTCACTATTGGCCTCCCCGTTGGCGCTGAGCGCCGCGTCGAGGATGTTGTGCTCCGTGGCGTCGGTCGCAGGCATTTCCCTCACGATCGTGTCGTTGTGGACGACGCAGATGCGGTCGCAGAGCCCGATCAGCTCGACCGTCTCGCGCGACAGCACCAGCACCGCGCCGCCCTTCTGCGCAAAGTCGCGCAGCAGCCGGTAGATCTCGGATTTTGCGCCGATGGCGACGCCGCGCGTCGGCTCCTCGACGAGCAGGATGTCGATGTCGGCGGCGAGGTAGCGGCCGAGCAGAACCTTCTGCTGGTTGCCGCCGGACAGCGTGCCGACGGCTGCGGCCGGGCCGCTCGCCTTCACCGCAAGGCTCGACATCGTGTCGGCGATCAGACGCTGATAGCCGGCGGCGAGCGCCAATTCCGACCGTTTCGAATGGAGCGCGGAGACGATGTTGTGCGCGACGGAGAGGCCGAGGAACAGCCCGTCCTCCTTTCGGTCCTCCGGCACGAAGCCGACGCCCATCGTCTGCAGCCGGCGCACCCCGCCGCCAGGCGGCACCGGCAACGGCAACGACTTGCCCTTGATCGTCACACGGCCGGCGAAAGGATGGTATTGGCCGACCAGCGAGCGCAGCAGGCGCTGCTGGCCCTGCCCCTCCAGGCCGGCCAGCGCGACGATCTCGCTGCGGCTGAGCGACAGCGAGAACGGCCTGGAACGCTCGGTGATACGAAAATCCTCGACCGAGAGCACAACGGGTCCGGGGGCATTGCCGCGTTGCGGGAAGAGGTCGGCGAGCTCGCGGCCGACCATCATCGCGATCAGCGAAGCCGGAGTCATCTCGGCGATCGGCCTGGTGCCGACGAGTTCGCCGTCCTTGAGGACGGTGATGGTATCGCAAATGGCGAAGATCTCGTCCATGCGGTGCGAAATGTAGACCACCGCCTTGCCCTCATCCCTCAGCCTGCGGATGTGGTGGTTCAAAACTTCGACGTCGGCCGCATTCAGCGCCGCCGTCGGCTCGTCGAGGATGAACACGCTGGCATCTGTCATGATGCCGTGCGCGATTTCGACGAATTGCCGTTCGGCGATGCTGAGCCTCGAGACCAGCGTGCCCGGATCGAGCGCGAGGCCGAGCTCGGCAAGCGCCCTGCCCGCCTCGCGCCGCATGCGCCGGCGGTCGACACCGCCGAAGGCAGTGGTCGGCTCACGGCCGAGAAACATGTTCTCGGCGATCGTCAGGTTGGGCAGCAGCGACAGTTCCTGGAACACGGTCGAGATGCCGGCTTCCAGCGCGTCCTTCGGCTTGTGGAAGACGACCTGGCGCCCGTCGCGAACGATGGCGCCGCTGTCCGGCTGATGGACGCCGGCGAGGATTTTCATCAGCGTCGACTTGCCGGCGCCGTTCTCGCCCATAAGCGCGTGCACGGAGCCGGATTGGAGCGTCATCGAGACACCCTTCAGCGCCGCCGTACCGGCGAACGCCTTGCGGATATCGAACATTTCGACGAGGGTTTTCACGAAGCAAGCACCGCTGCATTCAGGAGATTTCCGTGGCGTGGGCGGCATCGCCGCCGTCCACGCCACGATGGCGCCACCCTTTACTTCTTGGCGTAGAACTCCTTGAGCTTGTCTTCCGGCAGCTCCGAGGGCCACCAGACATTGGCCGAGAGATCGTCGCGATAGTATTTCTTGACCTTCTCGAGATCCCAGCCGGGCGGGTTGTAGTCGTAGTGCTTCTTCAACTCCTTGCCTTCGAGCAGGGCAACGGCGGCGCGGATGCCGGCGGCGCCCTGGGCCGGGCTGTATTCCGCCGAGATCGACTTGAAGCCGTCAGCGATCCATTGGCCGAAGAAGCCGTTGTTGCCCTCGCCGGTGATCGGCGGGATCTTGGCGCCGAACTGCTTGAAGACGTCGACGCAGGCGCGCGTCATGTCGGCGCCGGAGGACCAGATGCCGTCCACCTCGGGGTTGTTCAGGTAGAGTGTCTCGCAAAGCTTCTTGGCCTTGTCGTACTGCCAGTCGCCATGCTCCTCGGCGACGATCTTGACGTCAGTTCCCTTCAGCGCCTGCAGCAGGCCGTTGTAGCGGTTGGTGTCCTCCGGATGGCCGGCGAGCCCGCGCAGCACCCAGATGTTGCCCTTGCCGCCGAGGTCCTTGACCAGGAAATCGCCCATCACCTTGCCGAAATGCTCGGCGCCGCCCTGGATCTCGGTCGTGAAGGCGTCGGATTCGATACGGCCGGTGTGCACGATGACAGGAATGCCCGCCGCGACGGCCTTGGCGATGCTGGCGTCCGCCGAAGTGGACGTGACCGGCTGGACGATGATGGCGTCGACCTTCTGCGCGATCAGGTCCTCGATGTCGGCGACCTGCTTCTTCTGGTCGAAGCCGGCATCGAGCAGGATGAACTTGGCGATACGCTTGTCCTTGGCGGCGGCAGCCTCGGCTTCATGCGCGACCTGCACCGTCCAGGTGTTCGCGTTGACGCCGAAATGGCTCATGCCGATGACCCAGGGCGCATCCTTCTTGAACCTGCCGGCCTCGACCGTCGGATTGTCGCCCGCGCGGGCCGTCACGCCATCCAGCAGCGATACCTCGTCGGCGAACGAGGGAGCGCACAACATCGTTGTCGCGATCACCGCCGCTGCGATTGATTGGATAATCCGTCTCACTGAGCCATCCTCCTTCTCAAGCTCCACCGACCCTGGATGTCAGGGTCGCGACTTCCCCTTCGGCGTCCGGCCATGGCCGAACGCCGCATCTGCCGGAGTCTCCGGCACTGCTGCAGTTCATTGCTCAACCTGCGCGCCAGGGCGGCTGGAGACATGGCTCCAGCGTTGCCGCCATGCGTCATGGCGGCCCGTCGGCGCAAAAGGTTCGGGGCATTCCTCCCAGGCTCACTTCAACCATCGATCCGAACGGCTGTCAATAATTATTCAGAGTGATGGATTATCTTTGCGGGTTGCGCTACCTTTCCGCCAAATGGCAGGGTCGCTGAATGACGGACGACGGACCCTCGTCCGATTAACCTCTGCAAATCAGAACCTTGGCAGCATCGGAGGAGGAGCATGCGATCGGTCTTGTGCTACGGCGACTCCAACACGCATGGGCAGGTACCCGGCGGCACGCCGCTGGACCGTTATGGTCTTTCGGAACGTTGGCCCGGCGTCATGGCAAAGGAATTGGGCGCCGGCTGGCATGTCATCGAGGAAGGCCTGAGCGGCCGCACGACCGTGCGCGATGATCCGATCGAGGGTGCCCACAAGAACGGGCGCACCTACCTCAAACCCTGCCTGCAGAGCCACGCCGTTCTCGATCTGGTTATCATCATGCTGGGCACCAACGACCTCAAGGCGCGCTTCAACCAGCCGGCCTCGGAAGTCGCGATGGCCATGGGCTGCCTTGTCTACGACATCAAGGAGCTGAAGCCCGGCCCGGGCGGCAGCGTGCCAGAGATCATGATCGTCTCTCCGCCGCCGATGCTGGACGACATCAAGGAATGGCGGTCGATCTTTGCCGGCGCGCCGGAGAAGTCGCGGCAGCTGGCGCTCGAGTTCGAGATCATCGCTGATTCGCTCGAAGTGCATTTCTTCGACGCGGGTTCGGTCGTCACCTGCGACCCGCTCGACGGGTTCCACATCAACAGGCAGGCGCATGCGTTGCTGGGCAGCGCGCTGGCCCGCGAGGTCGAGGCAATCGGGTGGCCGGATGAGAAGTGACCGCGGCATAGGGGTGTCCCCCACGACCGATTGCGAGAGGACGCACAATGCCTGATATGCGCTTTGCGCCGCCCAACCCGCTTCGCATCGCGGACCGCGCCAGTGGCCTCAATGCCGTCAGCGTGCGCGGCTACAACGAGCGTCTCGTGCTGTCGCTGCTGCTCCAGAGCAAAGGCATCACCCGGCTCGAAATCGGCGAGCGGACCGGCCTGTCGGCGCAGACGGTGTCCGTCATTGTCCGATCGCTCGAGCAGGAAGGGCTGATCGCCAAGGGCGAGGCCCAGCGTGGTCGGGTCGGGCCGCCGACGGTGCCGATCTCCCTCAACCCGGAAGGCGCCTACTCCGTCGGCATCAGCGTCGGCCATCGGCAGGTGGAGGTCGTACTCGTCGACTTCGTCGGCTCGGTCCGCTCGCGCACGGTGCTGCCGTTCTCGGCGGCCGCGCAGGACACCAACCATCCGCAATTCATGAGCGCCATCGCCACGGCCATCGCCAATCTGCCGCAGCACCTTCACCCGCGCATCGCCGGCATCGGCCTTGCCTTGCCCGGCGATCAGGCCGAGCTCGAGCTGACGCCGAAGGCGGCCCGCGAGCGGTTCGACGCCCTGCAGGAGGAGGTCGAAAGGGAAATCGGCTACCCTGTCTATGTCCAGAACGACATCACCGCGGCGGCCGGCGGCGAAAGCATGTTCGGCGTCGCGAAACACCTTTCGGACTACCTTTTCTTCTATCTCGGCGCACGCCTGCACAGCCGCCTGATCCTCAATCATCAGATCTACAACGCCGCCGCCGCGGTGAGCTTCGACGTCGGCATCCTGCGTCTGGAGGAGGAGATCCGGAAGACAGGCGGCTCGCCCTCCGAGCTCTGGGAACGAGGCGCCGACTGGCCGTCGTTTGGCGATGCCGAGACCGCATGGCAACGCGACCTGGTGGAGCAGATGAAGTTGTCGATAGCGGCGCTGAAGCAGTTCGTTCCCGTAACCTCGGTCGTCCTGTCCTCCTACGCGCCGCAGGCGGTCTGCAAGGCGATCTGCCGCGAGCTGGAGCAGGCCATGCCCGGCATAACCGCCATCGCCGGCAACATCGAGCGTTCGCCCAAGGCGGTAGGAGCGGCGAGCCTTCCCTTCAGCTCACGGTTCATGGTCGAATAGACGTCTACAGTGGTCGAAGGCTGCCGACCGGGCGACGCGTCCCTGTCAGGCCGCCGACGCGCACCACCGTCACCTTTCGCTCGGCGGCGTATAGCGAAGATAGCGCGTCCTGCGACACGCCCTCGTCGGTGATCACCTCGTCGATCTCGGAAATGTCCGAAAGCGTGCAGAAACCGGCGTTTTGAAGCCGGTCGCGGCTAGAGCAATTCCAGGAAAAGTGTGTAGCGGTTTTCCGTCCGGAATTGCGTGAATGCTCCACCGCCTACAAGGCGGTGGCTTCAGGTTACGGCTTAAAGCCGGATCAGTCCGCCCGCCGGCGGACTGGCGCCAACTCATGTCACGTTGAAGTTGTCGTCAGGCTCAGGTGGTGTCTGGTTCTTGATGTACTCAACCCACATCTCGTCGGTAACGTTCCCGCTCGTCGCCGCCCAATAGCCCCTCGCCCACAGATGCTGGCCCCAGTAGCGCTTGCGCAATATCCCGAACTCGCTCAGCAGCTTATGCGAACTGCGCCCCTTCAGATATTGCACGGCACGCGATACCGACAGGCCGGGCGGGATCGATACAAGCATGTGCACGTGGTCTCGGTTGATCGACCCGGCGTGCACCACCATCTCGTGCGCTTGCGCCGTCTCGCGCAACAGTTCCCGGCATCGATTTCCAACGTCGCCGCCAAGCACCGCGTAGCGGTACTTCGTCACCCACACCAGGTGATACTTGCAGTCCCAAACCGTATGGCTGCCGCGCTTGTACGCTTCCATCCAGCCAATCTACACTGCAAACGTCGCAATCCCAGCCGCCTAAAGGCGTGGGGTTTCCTGATCCCCTATCGGGGACTCTAAAAACAAATAGTTGGAGCGGTTCAGCGTTTCCGTGAAACGATGAAATGCTCTAACGAGCCGGCCGGGTCAGCCTGAGATAATCTCGTAGTGAAGTATCTGGGCGTCGCCGAGAGACGATCTGCGTCCAGGCGAGATCACGCCGGAGCCGAAGAGGAGAATATCTTCGCGGCGCACGAATACTTCATGGCCGGGTCCCATCGACACAAATGTGCCCGACGAGCTTCGCTCGATAAGCCGGGCCTTGCCATTCGAAATGGTGAAGGTCGCGTGGTGCCTTGAGACCCATGGCCGCTGGACGACGATATCGCATTCCGGAGATCGGCCGATCGTCACGAATTCGTTGTTTCGGCAGGATCCCAACTGATCTCCATAGCGGATGACCAGATTGATCTGCCGCGGCGGCGCGGAGCGCCTTTCGATAATGGTGCCCCGGCTGGCGATGTGCGTGCTGAGGGCCCCATCGTCGCTCCCCAGGGTATAGACATCGAAGAGTTCCTGCTTCCCCTTGAAGGCCATTTTGTCGAGGAGCCGCAAGGCACCGCGGCTGCCCGCGGAAAGCGCTTCGAAGAAGCTCTGGCTGATCAGCACCTCCCCGGGGTTGGCCGTGGTGGACAGCCTTGCGGTGACATTGACAACGTCGCCGAACACCGCGCCCCGCGCGCGGATGACCGCCCCGAAATGCAATCCGATCCGGGCGTTCAACGGCGCTCTCGTCATTTGGCTGTTGATTTGGCAGACGGCCCTCAGCGCCGCCTCCGGACTCTCGAACAGGCTGAGCACGTCATCGCCTTTCGAGTAAATGAAGTCACCGCCGTGCTGGGCGACGATCTCGCGTATCGCGTCGAGGCAATCCGAGACCTGCCGTAGAGCGGCATCGTCGCCGATGCGCTCATAGAGCGGCGTGCTGCCCACGACATCAGCCAAGAGGACTGCGGCTAGAAGTCTTTCCTGATCCATCGCCTCGTATCCGCCCCGAGAACGCAGCGTGTATAACATACCAAAGTCGACCTCGACTTATCTACTTGCGCACCAGGGGGCCGGCGCAACGGGGCAAGTGCTTTGGCGCGATTGTCTCGGACGGACAGGCATCTGCCTTCCCGCCAAACGGTTATGGGCCTCGAAATAGGAGGCGATAAAGAAGTTCCCCTAACCCGGGCTGCCCGCCGCCGGATTGGCGATGATCGCCGCCCGGAAGCGGGCGACGAAGTCGTCGAGCGCCGGGCGTTCGGCATCCGAGATCGCCCAGTAGGAGAAGGCATCGTCGGTCCAGTGGACCAAGAGGAAGCCGCCGGCCGAGAGGTTGTCCGCCACCGGCACGGATTTGGCTTCGTTCTGCCGCGGCGCCGCCACCAGGGTGATCAGGTGCTCGTGATGGCGGTAGACCAGAGCCGGCATCGGTCTGTCGCCAATGACCTCGACCCGTCCGCCGAGCAGCGCATAGCCGTCCTTGGCCATGTCGGGCGCCGGCGGCGATACGCCGATGCGGCCGTCGAGCCACGGCTTCACCGTATGCCGGTCGGATGAGACGATATCGACAGGCGTCGCTGCAAGCAGGCTGCGGCGATGGCCGTTGGCGACGTCGACCGCAAAACTGTCGGTCGCATTCTCCACCATCAGCCATTGCGTCGCGCCGCTGGCGAGAAACGCCGTCAGCACGATCGAGGCCGCCATCTGGCGCCAGTCGAAGGAGTTGAACCAGCGTGACGCGCGCGGCCGCATCTCTACGACATTGCCTTGCTGCTGTTGCCGCGCGGACGGCTGCACTTGCTTCGTCGCTGATTGAGCCTGCGCCGCCTCCGCGACCTCGGGATCCTTCACCTCGGCGATGGCCGCGATGCGCGCCAGGAAGTCGTTGCTGACCGCCGGACGCGGCATGCTGGCGACAGCGTTGCGCAGCGCCACAAGACGCGCATGTTCGGCGGCAAGCTCGGGATCGGCGGCGATACGCCGCTCGACTGCAAGGGCCGCCGCGGCGTCGAGCTCGCCATCGACAAGGGCGTGGATCATCAGCTTCATATCCTGCGGGTCTTCCGGCAATCCGTCCTCGCGCGGGCGATTTTCATGCGGGCTCATCGTGGCGCCCTCCAATATCCGTCATCAGCAGGCTGCGCGCCCGCGCCAGCCGCGACATCACCGTGCCTTGCGGCACGCCGAGCATGGCCGCGATCTCGCGGTAGCTGAGGCCGTTTATGTCGCGCAGCACGAGCGTTTCGCGAAACGCCTCCGGCAGCCTGGCAATCGCCGCCTCTATCGCGGCCGAGTTCGCCTTGGCAATCAGCGCCGCCTCCGGGCTGTCTGAGCTGTCCGGCGGCGACACGTCGTCGAGATCGGCGAGATCGCCGACGGCGACCACGGCGCGCGGGCGGTTGCGTGCCATCCACGTGTAGGAGGCATTGCGCACGATGGTGAGCAGCCAGGCGCGCGGATTGCCCCCGGCGAAACCGGCAATACCGGCATGCGCCTTGAGGCAAGCCTCCTGCACCACGTCCTCGGCGTCGGCGGCATTGCCGGTCAGCCAGCGGGCGAGCGACAGCGCATCGCTAAGATGCGGCAGCACCACCTCGGCAAAACGCGCGGCCAGCATTCTTTCGCTCAACACCGTCCCACCGTCAGGCGCTCCCGCCAGGGCTTTGCGACCACCCTCAACGGGAGGCGATGATCCGTCCCTGCTTGCGCGGGAGAAGATCGCGATCGCAGGCGAAGGCGCCTGCTTTGGTGGAGGTGAAGGCATTGGCGTCACCGGAGTCAAGCGTCTGACAACGGAACGGCGCATCGCCGCGTCAGGCCCGGAGGCATGACGGTGAGGCCAAAAGCATTTTGGTCCGGCTCAATCGCTCCAGGGGCCGGCGGCGGCTTATGCCCTTTCCCTGCCTTCCGGCATTCGCATCGTCACGATAGGTCATCTCGGTCTCCTGCAACGCCGTGAGCGGCATCTGCCCGGAAGACCGGTGGAACCGTCGGTTTATTCCCGAACGATCGCCAGTTTCGATCACGCTAACGTGATCGATGTCGCCTGGCCTTGCCAAGTGGACAATCCGGGACGGCCAAGCGCCGCCCGTCCAGCTTAGAGCGATTCCAGGAAAAGGCTGTAACGGTTTTCCGTCCGGAATTGCGTAAAAACAAATACTTAGAGCGGTTCGGCGATTCCGTGAAACGCTGAACGCTCTGGTCTGCGAGACCGGCCGCGATCACATGCGTTGGCCGGTCTTGGCGTCGAACAGGTGCGCCGAGGCGCGGTCGATTTCGATCCGCACGGCCTCGCCCTGCTTCAATGCAAGCCGCTCGCGGAAAAGGCAGGAGATCATCTCCCCGCCGCAGTCGACGGCGGCGAATATCTCCGAGCCGGTCGCCTCCAGAAGCGTGACGGTGCCGGCAAGGCCTTGGCCGGTCGCGCGGATATGTTCGGGGCGAATGCCGTAGACCAGTTCCCTCCCCGCGGCCTCGGTCGGCTGGATGCCTTCCGGCAGCGGCAGCGTCAGCCCGCCGGCACTGCGAAAGATGCCCTCCTCGATGCGGCCGTGGATGAAGTTCATAGCGGGCGAGCCGATGAAGCCGGCGACGAACAGATTGGCCGGGCGGTCGTAAAGATCGAGCGGCGCGCCGATCTGCTCGACAAGGCCGTCATGCAGCACGACGATCTTGTCGGCCATGGTCATGGCCTCGATCTGGTCATGCGTGACATAGATGGTTGTGGTGCCGAGCCGCTGATGCAGTGCCTTGATCTCGCCGCGCATCTGGACGCGCAATTTCGCGTCGAGATTGGAGAGCGGCTCGTCGAACAGGAACACCTGCGGATCGCGCACGATGGCGCGGCCCATGGCGACGCGCTGGCGCTGGCCGCCCGAAAGCTGGCGCGGATAACGGTCGAGCAGCTTCTCGAGGCCGAGAATGCTTGCTGCCCGTTTGATCCGGCTCGCGGTGTCGGCCGGGTCGGCTTTCTTGATCCTGAGCGCGAAGCCCATATTGTCGGCCACCGTCATATGCGGGTAGAGCGCGTAGTTCTGGAACACCATCGCGATGTTGCGGTCTCGCGCCCTCAGATTGTTGACGACGCGCTCGCCGATCGCGATCTTGCCGGCCGAGATCGTTTCGAGCCCTGCGATCATGCGCAGCAGCGTCGACTTCCCGCAGCCCGACGGTCCGACCAGGATGACGAACTCGCCATCGGCGATGTCGACGCTGACATCGTGAATGATCAGGGTCGCTCCGAAGGCCTTCTGCACATTGTCGATGGTTACCGATGCCATTGCGTCTCTCCAAAGGAATGAGGGCGGATGGGGCGCTCAGCCGCCCTTGACTGCGCCGGCGGTCAGCCCGGCGACGATCTGCCGTTGCGCGAACATGGTCAGGACCAGCACCGGCAGCGTCACCACGAGTGCCGCGGCGGCGAGCGGTCCCCAGCTCACCTGCTCGTAGGACAGCATGTTGTAGACGGCGACCGGCAAGGTGCGCGTCTCGCGGCTGGCGAGCACCACGCCGAAGACGAAGTTGTTCCATGAGAAGATGACCGACAGGATGAAGGCGACGACGATGCCCGGTTTGGCGATCGGCAGCGCCACCAGCCGGAACACCTGCCAGGAGGTGGCGCCGTCGATGTTGGCGGCCTCCTCCAGCTCCATCGGCGTCGTCTCGAAATAGCCGATCATGACCCAGACCACGATCGGCACCGTCACCACCAGATGGATGATGATCTGCGGCCAGAGCGTGCCGAGGATGCCCAGCCACTGGAACAGGAGGAAGAGCGGGATGAGATAGGAGAGCCCCGGCGTCATGCGGGCGATCATGATGACGACCGCCGAGCGCTCCGCCTTGAGCCTGGCGATGCCGTAGCCGGCCGGCACGCCGATCAGCAGCGCCAGCAGCGTCGCCGTGCCGGTCACCAGCACCGAGTTCCAGAGATAGAGCAGGAAATTGTTCTCCTCGAACACTTTCGCGTAGTTCGACCAGGCGAAGCGCTCGGGGATCAGGATCGGCGGGTAGGCGCCGTTGTCGATCTCGAATTTGAGCGACAGCGAGATCATCCAGAGGAAGAACAGGATCGCCGGCGAGACGAGCACCAGTGCCGCGAAGAACAGGCCCAGCTTGTTGAGCAGCCGCGAGCTCATCTATTTGCCCCCCGCGTCGATCCATTGCGAGCGCTGGCGCAGCATCAAGAGGATGAAGGACAGCGCCACGATGACGATGAAGAAGACCACGGCCATGGCCGAGCCATAGCCCATGTCGTAATAGGAGAAGGCGGTGTTGTAGAGATAGATGTTGATCGTTTCCGACGCCGTGCCGGGCCCGCCCTGGGTCATCGCGTAGATGATGTCGAAGCTCTTCAGCGCATCGATCGTGCGGATGATGACCGCGATCATCAGGAACGGCGCGATCATCGGCAAGGTGAGGTAGCGGAACTGCTGCCAGGCGTTGGCGCCGTCGATCTCGGCGCTCTCGAACGGCTCGCGCGGCACGGATGCCAGGCCGCCCAGCACAATCAGCATCACCAGCGGCGTCCACTGCCAGGTCTCGACCGCGACCAGCGAAGGAATGACCGTGTTGGCGTTGAATATCCACTCCTGCGCCGGAATGCCGACCAGCGACAAGAGATAGTTGAGCACGCCGAGCTGCGGATGGAACATCATGGTCCAGACCAATGCCACGGCAACGGGCGTGGCCATCATCGGCATCACGAAGATGCCGCGCAGCAGGCCGCGCAAGACAAACCTGGCGTCGAAGATCAGGGCAGCGACGGTGCCGAGGAACATCGGCGCGACCACCGACAGGAAGGTGTAGGTCAAGGTATGCCAGAGCGATTCCCAGAAGCGCGGATCGCTCGCCAGGCGCAGATAGTTTTCCATCCCGGCGAAGCTTCGCGACTGGCCGAGCGTCCAGCTGTTGACGCTCATCCACAGCGTGAAGGCCCACGGAAAGACGATCACCGCGCCGACGACGACGAGCGCAGGGACGACAAAAGGCCAGTAGTTGGGAGCCAGCCGGACCGGCTGGCTCTCCTCGATGGCTTGCGTCGTCACCCCCGCGCGTTCTGGGGCGATGGCGGACATCAGCCCTGCTCGCTCCTGTCGAGAACCGGCTGGAACTGCTCGGTGGCCTTCTTCAGCTCCGCGGCGGGATCGGCGCCGGCAATCATGTTGGTCAGCGCCACGCCATAGATATCGCGGAACTCGGTGACGGGGATGATGACCGGCAGCGCCAGCCGGCTGATGTTGCCGGAGCCGATCACGGCGTCCAGCCAGCTCGACGGCATCGTGACGCCCTCACGCACCTTGCGGTCTTCGAGCACGGATTTGCGGAACGGCACGCCGGCGCCGGCCTGCAGCAGGCGCGCGCCCATGGCCGGCGATACCGCCCACTGGCAGAACAGATAAGCCGCTTCTTTCTTCGAGCTGGCGGACGTCACGCCGATGCCGTCGCCGAACGTACCCGAGGCATGCGCCTTCGGCCCCTTTGGCATGACGCCGTAGCCGACCTTGCCGACCACCCGCGATTTTTCCGGATTTTCCATGGGCGGCGCGAAGCCGACGCCGTCGAACCACATACCGATCTTGCCCTGCAGGAAGGCGGATTGCGCCTCGGCCCAGTTGAAGCCGGTGACGCCGGGAGGCGCGGCCTTGGTCATCAGCCGCTGGTAGAGGCTGGCGGCTTCGACCGCTTCCGGCGATGTCGTGCGCAGCTTGCCGTCGCTGCCGAGCGGCGTCATGTCATAGCCGAGCATCAGCGACGTCCAGACCGGCGTGTTGGCGTTTTTGAGACCGCGGGCGACGAAGCCGAACGTGTTGCTCGACGGGTCCGTCAGCGCTTCGGCGGCGGCCACCAGCTGCTCGAAGCTCTCGGGATATTTCAGCCCCTTGGCGTCGAACAGCTCCTTGTTCCAGTAAAGGATCCAGTAGTCGACGGAGAACGGCAGCGAGCGCAGCACGCCCTGGCTGTCCTTGGCGAATTGCATGCCGGCCTCGGCGAAGTCGCTTGCGACCAGCCCCGGATCGGTGAGGCCCGGATCGGCAAGATAGCCGGAAATGTCGGCCAGCCAGCCGCCCTTCTCGAACTGCCGCTTCTGCACATGATAGCTCAGATGCACGACATCGAAGCTGGGCTTGCCGGAGCTGAGCTCGATCACGGTCTTCTGGCGCTGCTGCTGTTCGGGCGTGGCCTCGGCATTGACCTTGATGCCGGTCAGATCCTCGAACTCGGCGAGATTCTTCAGGATGGTGTCGCTGCGCGGGCTCTTGACCAGATTGACGTCGAGCGTCGTGCCGGCAAAGCGCTTCCAGTCGACGCCCGCGGCGAGGCCCGGACGAAGACCTGCAAGGCCGGCCGCGGCCAGTGCGGCTGTTCCTTGGAGCAGCTGCCTCCTCGTTGGGCTGAATGGATTGGACGACATTTCTTCCTCCCGGTTGTCGTTGTCGATAGCGCCGCGACGATTGCGGCGCGGGTCTTCCTCAAATCTGGAGCGCCAGCCGGCGCGCATTGTCGATGTGCTGGCTGATAGCCTCGACCGCCTTCTGCGGATCGCGTTTCTCCAGCGCGTCGATCACCGCCAGATGCTCGCGCATGACAGGCACGACGCGACCGTCGATGCGAAACCGCTCCTGGTGGATCAGCCTGATCTTCACCGAATTGACCAGATAGGCCTTGGCGATGATCTCGTTGCCCAGCGCGCTGATGAATGTGTCATGCATGGCCCAGTCGATGCTCTGCGCCTTGGCTTCCATTTCCGGCGTCGGGACCTGCGCCAGCGCCTGCGCGAGCATGTCCTCGTGTTCGCGCCGCAGCCGGGCAATCTCGGCGTCGGAAGCGTTGACGGCAAACAGCGCGACCGCCTCGCGCTCCATGAACAGGCGGAACTGGAAGGCCTCACGGATCAGGCTGATGTCGATATGCGCGATCTGCATGCCGCGCTGCGGAATCGTGGTCAGCAGCCCTTCCGCCTCGAGCCGCGGCACGATCTCGCGGATGGCTCCGAGCGGCAGGCCGGTGAAGGCGACCAGTTCGCGCTGCGACACGAATTGACCCGGCCTGAGATCGCGGGCCAGCAGATGCCGTGTGAAACTGGCATAGGCCTTTTCCCTCAGGGTTGCCGGCTCGCTCGTGTCGTCCATGCCGATCAGCGCCCTCCGCCGCTCATGCCGCTTGCGTCGAGAACAGCCGGTCGTAAGCGGCGCCAAGCTGCTGCCGCTCCGGTGGGGCGACCGGCTCGAGCGGCGGCCGGACCGTCAGCCAGCGTTCGTCGCCGGTCTGGCGCGCCACCATCGCCTTCACCGCCGGGATGACCGGATGCGTGAGCAATTCGAGGACGAAGCCCTCCACGCGGGAATCGTCGCGACCGCTGTCGATCATTGCGCGAAGCTCGCCGGCGGCGAAATTGGCCATGCCGGAAATCGCGCCCTGGCCGCCGATCCGCACCGCCGGCGCCAGATGCCGTTCGTCGCCGATCAGGATTATCAGGTCGCCATGCGCCTTGAGCAGCGCTTCGCTGTACGTCCAGTCTCCGCCGGAATCCTTGACCCCGGCGACCACGTCCGGATACGCCTTGCGCAGCCGACCGATCAGGTCGAGCGACAACTGCACCGTCGTGACCGGGGGGATGTTGTAGAGCAGCATGCCGCGGGCGAGCGGACCGAGCGCGGCGAACACGGCCCCGAACCAGCCGAACAGCCCATCGTCGCCGACATTCTTGAAGTAGCTCGGCGGCGCGAGCAGGATGTTGCGGGCGCCACGCTGCAAGGCCTGTCGGCACTGCTCCGCGGCATCCTCCGCCGCATCGACCAGCACGCCGGCGACAAGCTGGTCGGCCGCAATACCCGCCGCAAGCATGGCATCGATGACCGCCTGCCGTTCCGCCGTGCCGATGGAAGCGCCTTCGCCGGTGGTGCCGAACAGCGTCACGCTGCTGCAGCCGGCATCGAGACAAGCCCGAGCATGCGCGGTCATCAGCGGGACGGCGATCCGACCGAATGCATCAAAGGGCGTTGTGAGCGCAACCGACAGACCAAAGCGCGAAGCCACCTGCAAAGTCTCCAATTCATCAATCTGCAGGCAGCAGTATCATGCTAACATGTTAGTTGTAAACAGAGTCCCTCGATCACGCTTGGCTGCGGCCTGAAACAGTTCACAGTGCTTGCAAGGCCAGTCCCGCCAGCGCCGATGCCGCGAGCGTCGGCAGCATGCCGACTTTCAGCTTCAGCATGGCGACCATCGCCGCCGCCGACAGCAGCGCCGCGCGCCAGTCGAGCGAGGGGACGACCGGGACCTCCACGCCCCAGCCGATACTCGCGACCTTGCCGAACACGACATGCAGCGCGAACCACAGCGCAAGGTTCATCACCACGCCGACGACCGCCGCCGTGATCGCGCCGAGCGCCGCCGACAGCGCCTTGTTCTGCCGCAACTGCTCGATGTAAGGCGCGCCGAGGAATATCCAGAAGAAGCAGGGCGCGAAGGTGGCCCAGAGCGTCAGCGCCGCCCCCAGCGATCCCGCAAGCAACGGGCTGAGCGTGCCGGCATGGCGATAGGCGGCGGCGAAACCGACGAATTGCAGCACCAGGATCAGCGGGCCGGGCGTCGTCTCGGCAAGCCCGAGCCCGTCGACCATTTCGCCGGGCGCCAGCCAGCCGAACGAGGTCACCGCCGCTTGCGCGACATAGGCCAGAACCGCATAGGCGCCGCCGAAGGTGACGACGGCCATCAGACTGAAGAAGCCCCCCATCTGCGCCCACACGCTTCCCGGTCCCGCCAGCGCGGCGATCAGTGCCACCGGTCCGAGCCAGAGCGGCAGCCAGATCGCGATCGTGCGAGCCGCATGCCACCTGGTCGGCACGGTGTGGCCGAGCTCGCCGCGTTCGAACATCAGGTCGACCACGCCCCGGCTGTCGGCGGTGGTTTTGCCCTTGCCGTGCGCCGAGCCGGAAAACAGCCCTGGTGCAAAACGATTGCCGATCCAGCCGACCAGGCCTGCCGCAAGCACGATCAGCGGAAACGGTAACCTCGCAACATAGATGGCGAGGAAGGCCGCCACCGCTATCGCCACCATGACCCGGTTCTTCAGCGCCCGCTTGCCGATGCGGATGACAGCCTCGACGACGACGGCCAGCACCGCCGCCTTGACGCCGAAGAACAACGCCTCGATGACCGGCGCGTCGTTGTAGAGCATGTAGAAGCTGCTCAGGCCGAGCATGACCAGCGCGCCCGGCAGCACGAACAATGTTCCGGCGACGAGGCCACCTGCAGTCCGGTGCAGCAGCCAGCCGACATAGATCGCAAGCTGCTGCGCTTCCGGGCCTGGCAGGAGCATGCAGTAGTTGAGCGCGTGAAGGAAGCGCTCCTCGCCGATCCAGCGTCGCTCCTCCACCAGTTCCTTATGCATCAGCGCGATCTGTCCGGCCGGCCCGCCGAAGGAGAGCAGGCCGATCTTTGCCCAGAGCCGTGTTGCCTCGCCGAAGCTCGGCACGGCGGGAACCTCGGCCGGCCGGCCGGCGCCGTCCTTGGCAAGCACGGTCATTGTGCCTTGCCTCCGACCGGCCAGTTATGCGTCTCGTCCGTGGCGTCGCGGCACCAGCGGAAAAAGGCGTCATAGAGGAGCATGCCGGCTTCGAGCTGCTCGAGATCGTCGCGGAACATGCGCGACAGGCCGAGCGAGGCGGCGAGGAACCCGGCCGCCTGCGGAACGAGGTCGAGCCGCGCCGTATCGGCTCCGCGCACGATCAGCGCCAGGCGGTCGAGCGCATCGACGCGCAGGCCGAACTCCTCGATCATCGTGTCGAAAGTGCAGCGATCGCCGCGATGGCTCCAGAACACGCCCTCGACATCGAAGGGAATCGCCGCGAAGCGGTCCGCCACCAGCGGCACCTCGGCCGGGTCGACGAACAGGAACACCGCATCGGGATCGACGAAGCGGCGGATCAGCCAGGGGCAGGCGATGCGGTCGACCTTCGGCCGGGAACGGGTGACCCACATGGTGCGGCCCTTCTCGTCGCGGGGCGGGACCGCGCCGGCCGCGATCAACGGCGCCTTGGCGGCGGTCCAGGCCTCGAAGCCGCCTTCCAGCGACTCCGCCTGAATACCCTCATGGCGCAGCCACGCGGCGACGCCTTGCGAGAGCTTTTGTCCCTTCTGGCAGATGACGACGACCTTGTATCCGGAGAACTCGGCCGCCCAGGTCGAGACGGTTCTGAAATCGCGCCGGCGGGAAGCCGGCAGCAGCCGCGGATCGGCTTCGTAATCCTCATCGACGCGCACATCGATAAGAACCGGCGCATCCGGCAAGCCGACGAGACGGGAAAGTTGCGGAATGGTGATTGCGGTCGTTGATGGCATGGCGTCCACCTCCTGTACAAAGAGAGCCTGGACGCGATCGTTGGGCTGACGCCTCACGGGGTCGTCGCGGGGAACCCCTTGCAATAATGCTGGAATGATCCCCGCCGATTGTCAAGGAAGAGCTTCTACGTTCGTCCGGTCAGAGCGATGCCGTGATGCCGCCGTCGACATAGAGGACGTGGCCGTTGACAAAGCTTGATGCATCGGAAGCCAGGAAGACCGCCGCCCCGATCAGTTCCTCGACCTCTGCCCAGCGGCCGGCAGGCGTGCGTTTTTCCAGCCAGGCGGTGAAGTTGGCGTCGACGACCAAGGCGGCATTGAGTTCGGTGTTGAAATAGCCTGGACCGATCGCATTGACCTGCAGGCCATATCGCGCCCAGTCGGTCGCCATGCCCTTGGTCAGCATCTTCACGGCACCCTTGGTCGCCGTATAGGGCGCGATGCTCGTGCGTGCCAGCTCGCTCTGCACGGAGGCGATGTTGACGATTTTGCCGTGTCCGCGCGGGATCATGCGGCGTGCCACAGCCTGGCCGACATGGAACACGCTGTCGATATTGGTCGCCTTGAGCCTTTCCCAGGCATCCAGCGGAAATTCCTCGAGCGGCGCGCGAAACTGCGTGCCGGCATTGTTGAAGAGGATCTCGATCGGACCGATTTCGCTCTCGACGGCATCGACCGCTGCCGTCACGGCGGCCGCGTCGGTCACGTCGAAGGCGCGAGCGTGAACCTTATGGCCTTCGGCGGCGAGCCGTGCCCGCGCCTCCTCCAGCACGCTTTCGTTGCGCGCGTTGAGCACCAGCTCCGCGCCTGCTTCGGCCAAGCCGCGGGCGATCGCGAAGCCTATCCCCTTCGAGGATCCGGTAACCAGCGCGAGTCGGCCGGAAAGGTCGAAGCGCTTGATGGCAGTTTCACTCATCGTCACGTGCATCACCCCGGAAAGATCGTGAAGCCGCCGTCCACGCGGATCACCTGGCCGTTGATGAAGCGCGCGCGCGATCCAGCGAGAAAGGCGACAGCCTCGGCAATCTCTTCAGGCTCGGCATAGCGGTTCAGGGAACGCTTCGACGAATCCATCCTTGCCGGATCGACGACGCGTGTCGCCTGGAACCGGGCGGTTTTCGTCGCCCCGGGGCTGACTGCATTGACCCGCACGCCTTCGTCGATCAGTTCCTTGGCGAGGCAACGGGTGTAGTGGACGACAGCAGCCTTGAGCGTCGAATAGACGACCTCCGGCGAGCAGCCGAGGTGAGCGGCCGCCGAGGCGATGTTGATCACCGACCCTGATCCGCGCTTCACCATCGGCGGCACGAAGGCCTGGCAAACCAGCATGGTGCCGATCAGGTTGTTTTCGGTGAGCACCTTTATGTCCTCGTAATCGATGTCGAGGGCATTGTTGGGGTTGGGCTTGGTTCCCTTGGCGCCGATGTCGCCGCCCGCGCAGTTGACGAGCACATGCACATCGCCGAGTTCCGCCTCGATCTTGCGCTTCATCTCGGCAACGGCGGCACGGTCGCCGATATTGCCGGTGACCGCGGTCACCCGGGTGCCGTGTCGTCCCAGGTGCCTTGCCGATTCACCGAGGTCGGCGAACTCGCCGTACTTCGCCGGTTGGGTCCAGTCCAGGTCGTGGATTGCAACGTCCGCCCCGAGTTCCGCCAGCCGGTCCGCCATGACGTGGCCGAGGCCGCGTCCGGAACCGGTGACGAAGGCGGTGACGCCGCTGAGTTCGCGAGTTGTCATGAGGGGTTCTCCAGGGTCATGAGGCCGAGCTCCTTCATGTTGGCGGCGCTACGCCGGATCATGTCGAGCTCGTAGGAAACCAGGACGCCGTCGTCCCCGCGCTCCCAGGGAGTGCGGAAATCGGCATCGTCGGGCAGGCGATTCTTTTGCGCGGCGGCAAGGCAGGCGGCGAATTCTCGCGCGGTTTTCGGCGGATAGCCGTTCCACCAGTCGTCGAGAAGAAAGCGCACATGGCGCGCCTCGAGCGCACCCGGTTCGAGCACGGCGGTGAGTTCGTCGTGCATGTCGCCGAGCAGGGCCGCGAGGTCGCTGAAGGGCACGGCGCCGTCGCCGATGGCGCACCGCACGAGCCGATATCCTTCGCCCGTGAACTGAACGCGGTAGTCCTTCAGGTGGACATGTCGCACATAGGGCGCGATGCGGCGGGTGAAGTCGAGCGGCGCCTCGGCGACGGGAAACGTATTGCCGGTGTCGAACGTGATGCCGACCCCTCGCCCGCCCGTCTCGCAGAACGCCACCAGCTCGGTGCTGCCGAAATCCTGATGGTTCTCGATCGCGAGCACGCGGCCTTCGGCTTCGGCCCGCGGCCCCCATTGCTGAAGCGCCGACCTGATCGAGGCGTTCAGCTCGCCCCATTTGTCGCCCCAGGCATTGCGGTCACCGCACAGAACCGATGTCAGGCCGAGCCGGATGGTCTTCGCGCCGAGCGCGCGGGCGGAACGGAACGCGCTCTCCAGCGGCCCCATCATGTTGAGCCCGGCGCTGACGACGGGCGTCATCCCAAGCCCATCGAGCCGCTCCTTCAGGTCGGTCAGCCCGGAATCGGACATTTCCGCCAGCCATGGATCGTAGATCTCGAGCGTGCGTGCGCCGAGCTCCTCGGCCAGGGCGATGAAGCCTTCGAGCCCCGCGCCCTTGGGGTTGGCGCGCGGCGTACCGCGGCCCTGCAGCCCGAGATGATAGGTAAGTCCATAGGGGTTCAAACCAACGCGGAGCATCAGGCCAGCCGATCAAACGAGGGGAAATGGAGAACCTGCATCAGCGCAGGCCCGCATCGACGGTGATGGATTGCTTGGTGATCATGCGGCTGTCGTCGGCGGCGAGAAAAAGCGCCGTGCGGGCGATCTCGTCGGCCAGCAGAACCCGCCTGATCAACTGGCGCCCGACCATCTGATCGACGGACTCCGGCGTCGTGTACCAAAGACGGCGCTGCCGCTCGGTGATCACGGCGCCCGGCTCGATGGCGTTGACGCGGATATTGTCGGGACCGAAGGCGCGGGCCAGCGACCGCGTCATGCCGATGATCGCGGCCTTGGCCGTAGCATAGGCGGTCATCTGGTCGGCGCCGAAGCGCCAGGAGGTCGAGGAAAGGTTGATGATGGAGCCAAAGCCCAGCGACTTCATCTGCGGATGGACGGCCTGGGCGGCGAAGAACTGATGCTTTAGATTGACGTTTTGGGCATGATCCCAGTAGTCCGGCGTCACTTCAGCGACTGCGTGGCGGTCATCATTGGCGGCGTTGTTCACCAGGACAGCAACCGGCCCGGCCTTTTCCCGCACCTTCTCGATCGCTGCACGTAGGGCCGCGATGTCGGTCACATCGCATGGCAGGAACAGAGGCGCGTGGCGCGCGGCGTCTGCAAGCTCCGCCTTCAGTTCCAGGCCGGCCGCTTCCTGAATGTCGAGAAAGGCCACTCGCGCCGCGTTGGCCGCGAAGGCGCGAACCATTTCGGCGCCGATCCCAGAGGCTCCTCCGGTGATCAGCACGACACGGTCTGCGAGGCTTGGATAGGTGGCGAATGTCAAAGGCTGAGCTTTCAAAGAAGGGATTGGGTCGTCGGATCGAAGAGGCAAGCCCGCGCCATGTCGATGCCGAGCGTCATTGTCTCGCCCATCCGGGGGGCGCCGTCCGGGTCGAAACGGCCGGTGACTTCGAGATCGCCGAAGCGAAGCACCGCCAGGGTCTCGGCACCCGTGGGCTCGACCAGCTCGACCGGGGCCTTCACCGCCGCGATGGCGCGCTTGCGGTTCTTCAAGTCGTCCGAAAAGCGGTAAATATGTTCCGGCCGCACGCCAAGCACGACGTTCCTCGGCGCGCCGGCCGGCACCGGCTGGGCAAGTTCCAACGCTGCGGTGCCGCCATCCGCGGTCCGAACCGTGACGCAGGGCCGGCCCGCCCCGTCGCCGAGCTCGGCGGGAATGAAATTCATCGCCGGCGAGCCCATGAAGCCCGCGACGAACATGTTGGCGGGGCGGCTGTAGATCATCTGCGCAGCGTCGAACTGCTGCACCGACCCCTGATGCATGACGGCAATGCGCGAAGCGAGCGTCATCGCCTCCACCTGGTCGTGGGTGACATAGACCGTGGTCTTGCCGACACGGTTGTGCAGCTTCTTGATCTCGGTGCGCATGTCGACGCGCAGCTTGGCATCGAGGTTGGAAAGCGGCTCGTCGAACAGGAAAAGCTTCGGGTCCCGCACCAGCGCCCGGCCCATGGCGACCCGCTGGCGTTGACCGCCGGAGAGTTGCCCGGGCTTGCGGCCAAGCAGCGCCTCGATCTGCAGCAGCGCCGCGACGCGCTTGACGGCTTCGGCCTGATCGGCCTTCGGCACGCCGCGGCTCTCCATCCCGAAGGTGATGTTCTGGCGCACGGTCATGGTCGGGTAGAGCGCATAGGACTGGAACACCATGGCGATGTCGCGGTCCTTTGGCGGCACGGAATTGACGAGCCGGTTGCCGATCCGGATTTCACCCGACGTCACGCTTTCAAGTCCGGCTATCATGGCAAGCAGGGTGGACTTGCCGCAACCGGAAGGTCCGACGAGAGCGATGAACTCTCCCGGCTGCGCTTCGAGGTTGATGCCCTTCAAGACGTCCACGGCGCCGTAGCTCTTGTAGAGACTGCGAATGGTCAGGGCGGATAGGGATTGGCTCGTCATTTGATGGCGCCCTGTGTCAGACCGCGAACGAAGTATTTGCCGCCAAATAGATAGATCAGGAGCGGCGGCAGCGCGCCGATCAGCACGGCGGCGCTCATCACGTCGTAGCTGCGGGCGGTCGTGCCGCTCGCCGTCAGCGCGACGAGCGCGGCTGTGATCGGCTGCGCCTGGCCGGACGTGAAGACCACGCCGAACAGATACTCGTTCCAGATGCCGGTGAACTGCCAGATCACGGTCACGATCAGAATGGGCGGCGACAGCGGTATCATGATCTTCCAGAAAATCCGCCAGAAGCCGGCGCCGTCGATGCGAGCCGCTTTGATCAGGTCGTCGGGGATGCCGACATAGTAGTTGCGGCAGAACAAGGTGGTGAAGGAAATTCCCTGGACGACATGCACCAGGATCAGGCCGTAGGTCGAGTTGGTCAGACCGAGCTTTCCAAGAACGAATGCCCAGGGCATCAGCGCGATCTGCCCCGGCATGAAGACACCGAGCAGCATCAGGGTGAACAGGACCTCCGAGCCCTTGAAGCGCCATTTGGACAGCACGTAGCCGTTCACGGCGCCGAGCAGCGTGGAAATGATCGTCGCCGGAATGGTCATCCACAGCGAGTTCAGGAAATTCCGTTGCATCCCCTGGCAGGTGCCGGCGATGCAATAAGTGCTCCAGGCCTGCGCCCATGCCTCCAGCCGGAAGGTCTTTGGCAGCGAGATGAGCCCGTCGCGCGCGATCTCCGCCTGCTCGCGGAAGGAATTGAAGACGACCACGAGCAGCGGGATCAGATAGATTGCAGCGAAGACCGTGAGCAGGCCATAGATCGCGAACCGGCTCCAGAAGTGCCTGCGGCTCGCTGCAGCCGCTTCCAGGTCGATGGCGGCGGCAAGTTCAGCCATTTCCTGCCTCCGCCCGGCGGCGCCACACCACCCACAGCGAATAGGGCACCAGCACCACGGCAAGCGCCGCCAGCATCATGACCGCGGCCGCCGCGCCCTCGCCGATCTCGCCACGCTGGAACATCAGATCGTAGACGTAGATGGCGGGGAACGTGGTCGAGATGCCCGGCCCGCCGCGGGTCAGGGCGGCGACGAGATCGAACGTCTTGATGGCGAACTGGATCTGGATGACGGCGACCGCAAGGAAGATCGGCGCGATGGTTGGCAGAATGACCTTCCTGTAGGTGCGCACGACCGATGCGCCGTCGATCTGCGCCGCCTTTACCAGATCCGGATCGACCGAGCGTAGGCCGGCCAGAAAGAGCGCCATGGCGAAACCGGAAGACTGCCAGACGCCGGTGATGATCACCGCATAGATCGCGTGGTTGCGATCGCTGGTGAGCGCGAAGCTGAAGTCGCTCCAGCCCAGCCCGCGCACCAGCGCCTGGATGCCGTCGACCGGATTGTAGAGCCAGCTCCAGACGGTGCCGGTGACGATGAAGGAAACCGCCAGCGGGTAGAGGAAGATCGTCCGCCACACCGCCTCGCCGCGCACGCGCTGGTCGATCAGGATGGCCAGCAGCAGCCCGACTGCCATGGAGCCCACGATATAGAAGCCGCTGAAGAGGAAAAGGTTGGTGTAGGCGATGTTCCAGCGCCGGTTGGACCAGAGCGATACGTAGTTGTCGAGGCCCGTAAGGCCGTAGCTCGGCAAAAGTGTCGAGTCGGACAGCGACAGATAGAGCGTCCAGCCCGTGAACACGAAGACATAGACGAAACTCGCCGCGAGCGAAGGGGCGAGCACGAGGATCGGCACGATCGATCCCAGACGATCCCGCCACGAGCGGGCGGGCACGGCTATCGGAACGGAAAGGTCGTGGATGGACATTGGGCTTCCTGTCGGCCGGGCGCCGGCGCGATGTCGCGCCGGCGCTCTCCGCACGTCATTCCTGCGCTTCGGCGGCGTCGGCCATGGCGTTGGCCGCATCCTTGGCGGGCATGTCCGGCGTCGCGACGAATTCGGTGATCGTGTCCATGATGGCGCCGCGGACCTTTTGCGGGATGGTCATGTTGTGGGCCATCGAGCGGACCAGCGTGCCCGCCTCGATCGAGGCCTGCAGGTCCTTCTGGGACTTCTGCTGGCAGGGATTGAAGCCCTTCGACAGATCGACGTCGAGGCGCGCCGGGATCGAGCCCTTGGCCTGGTTGAAGACGGTCTGGAACTCCGGCGACAGGATGGTGCTGGCGAGCAGTTTCTGGCCCTCCACATAGTCGGGATCCTTCTGCTGGAAGAACACGACGGAATCGGAGTTCAGGATGAAGCCGGGCTTGCCCCAGTCGGTCGGCGCCTGGGCGCAGACATAATCCGTGCCCTCCTTGAAGCCGGCGGCGGTGAGCAAGCCGATCGTCCAGTCGCCCATGATGTGGAACGCCGCCTCGCCGCGCCCGACGAGAGCCGACATCGAATCCCAGTCGCGGCCGTTCATGCCGGGGTCCATGTACTTGGACGTCATGATGCGGAATTGCTCGAAGGCCTTGACCATGCCGTCGCTGCGCATGGCGTCGACGTTGCCTTCGACGAAGGCCTTGCGATAGAGGTCGAGGTCCTGGCCGTAGACGACGACTTCGAAGACGGTAGAATCGGTCCAGTCGGCGGTCGAGTGCGAGATGCAGATCTTGCCGGTAGCCACGATCTTGTCGCAGGCTGCGTTGAATTCCGCCCAGGTCTTCGGAACTTCCGTCACGCCGGCGGCCTGCATGACTTTTGGCGATGCCCATATCCAGTTGATGCGGTGGATGTTCATGGGTGCCGCCACCCACTTGCCGCTCGGCTTCATCACCGGCAGCAATTCCGGCGCCACCACCTTCTCCCAATTCTCCGCCTTCGCGAGATCATCCAGATCGGCGGTCATGCCGGTCTTGTTCCATTCAGCGATCTCGGGACCCTTGAGCTGAACCGCCGGCGGAGCATTGCCTGCGATCACGTCGGCGCGCAGCTTGGCAAGCGTGTTGGCAGTATGGCCGGCGATCGAGGTCTGCTGCCACTTTCCCCCCTTCGCCTCGAACATTTCGCCAAGCTTGGCGATGGCCTGCGCGTCCGATCCGGTCGCCCATTGGTGGAGCAGATTGGTCTTCGGCTCGGCGAGTGCTGTGTTTGCGAGAAAGGCAAATGCCGCCGTAGCGACAAGGGTCGCCCTCAGATATCTCATCGTCTCACTCCCATTTGATTTCAGCACGGTTCATCACGACCGTTTCGTCGAGACCACCCGCGGATCGCAGAAGGTCTCTAGTTTTTTCTAGAATGATCAAATACGATCGGCAGTCAAGGAGTTTTAAGACAAAAATGACAAAAAGCCTGCTCAGATCGCTGCTGGACGGTCAACCTCCGGGCACGCCTGAAAGTCTGATTGTCCGCTGTCTCAGCCAGCGCGGCGCCATTTCCGCCGCGCAGATCGCCCGGCTCACCGGCTTGGCCCGCTCGACCGTCTCGACGGCTTTGACTGGCTTGAGGAAGTCAGGAATCGTGGTGGAACTGGCGGCGGCTGACGAAACGGCCAAAGGCGTCGGTCGGCCGCCGGCAACGCTGACGCTCAATCCTGAAGCCGGCACCTGCGTCGGCGTTCATCTTAGTCTCGACGAGATTCGGGTCGCTGTGGCCGACGTCTCACATTCATTCATTTCTGAAAAAACTATCCCCCTCGGCCTGGATTATCCTCCGGACCGGGCGGCAAAGCTCACCAAGGCGGCGATCGCGCAATGCTACGAGGAGAACAGCTTGTCTGCGTCCGGCCTCCTGGGTGTCGGGGTTTCTGTGTCGGGACCGGTCAGCCCCGAAGGCTTCGTCCAGCGGGCCAGCATCGTTCCCACTTGGGCTGGCGTCAACATCCGACATGTCTTTGGGCCGGTGCTGGAGCAGCCGATCTTCGCAGCCAATGAAAGCAACTGCGCCGCCATTGCCGAGATGATGTGGGGCGCCGCCGTCGGTTACGAGGACTTTGTCCTGTTCAAGATCGACCTCGGGGTCGGCGGCGCGATCGTCCAACACGGACGCGTGGTGACCGGTATTGCCGGCGGCGCGGGCGAATTCGGTCACATGAGCATCGATCCATCGGGCGATCTTTGCCGCTGCGGCAATCGAGGCTGCCTGGAACTCTACGCCAGCTTCAACCGGCCATTGGAGCAGATCGCGCGCGTGACGGGCCGGCGCGTCACGATGGACGACGTGATCCGCATGGCCGAGCAGGGCGATGTCGGAGCATTGCGCATGATCGAGGATACGGCCGAAATGGCGGGCCGCGGCCTGGGCATGATTGGATCCGTTCTGAACCCGCCACTCATCGTCATCGGAGGACGCATGGCGCTCGCCGGCGACATCCTGCTTACGCCGCTCATTGCAGCCTATGAACGGCACACCCTAATCAAGGCGCGGGACGTCGCCCCCGACAGGCGCACGCGAATAATCATCGGCAAGCACACCGAAAACGATGTGCTGCTTGGAGCCGTCGGCCTCGTCCTGAGCCATTACGGGCGACTTCAATAGCCATGGGGACCGGCAAGGACTGCGCCAGGGGAAGGATAGTACGAAGCAGCGAGTTAAGCCTTGCGCCGCGACAGCGCCCCCTTTAAAGCAATTTCATGAAAAGTGTATAACGGTTTTCCCTCCGGAATTGCGTAAAAACAAATAGTTAGAGCAGTTCAGCGTTTCGGTGAAACGCTGAACTGCTCTAGGGAAGCGCGCTTACTGCGCCGTCCAGCCGCCATCCATCGGCAGGGTCGTGCCGGTCATCTGCTTGGCGGCGTCCGAGCACAGGAAGAGCGTCAGCGCCGCGAGTTCCTCGACGGTGACGAATTCCTTGGTCGGCTGCGCGGCTAAAAGCACATCGTGCTTGACCTGCTCCTCGGTCATGCCGCGCGCCTTCATCGTATCAGGGATCTGCTTCTCCACCAGCGGCGTCCAGACATAGCCGGGGGCGATCGCATTGACGGTGATGCCGTCCTGCGCCACTTCCAACGCCACCGTCTTGGTCAGGCCGGCAATGCCGTGCTTGGCCGAGACATAGGCCGATTTGAACGGCGAGGCGACCAGCGCGTGCGCCGAGGCCGTGTTGATGATGCGGCCCCATTTGCGGCGCTTCATGCCGGGCAGCACCGCCTTGATGGCATAGAAGGCGGCGAGCAGGTTGATGCGGATGATGGCTTCCCACTTGTCGTCGGGAAACTCGTCGATCGGCGCGACATGCTGGATGCCGGCATTGTTGACCAGGATGTCGAGGCTGCCGAATGCCTCCTCGGCCTCGTTCACCATGGCGGTGACCGCGGCCCCGTCCATCATATTGGCGCTCGAATAGCGGCATTTCACGCCAAAATCCTTCTCGATGCCGGCGCGCTCCTGCTCGATCGCCGCGGCGTCGCCCAGGCCGTTGATGGTGACGTTGGCGCCCTCGGCGGCAAAGGCGCGGGCGATCGCCAGGCCGATGCCGCTGGTCGAGCCGGTGACGAGCGCATTCTTCGAAGACAGGGAACCCATGGGAGATCTCGCAAGAAGGTGGGAGGGGATTTAAGGCACATAGTTTGTGCGCCGCAGCATGACAATGCCATGGCCATATGTCGTTGCGATTACAATGTTGTGATGCCGTGCGAGTGCCATGAAGCTGGCACTCGGGGACGATGACATGGCACTGTCATGGTGCCGTGCAACATACTCACCTGCGCATCTCGCGCATGTCATTCCTGACCCGATAGGTGAACAGCTTGGAAATCGACGATGTCGTGAAGCGCGCCTATGCGATGCCGCTCACCAACCCTTCCTTCCCGCCTGGTCCCTACCGTTTCTTCGACCGCGAATACATCATCATCACCTACCGCACGACGCGCGAGGCGCTGGAAGCCGTGGTGCCGAAGCCGCTCGAGATCGACGAGCCGCTGGTGAAATACGAGTTCATCCGCATGCCGGATTCGACTGGCTTCGGCGACTATACCGAGACCGGCCAGGTCATCCCCGTGCGTTTCGGCGGTCAGCATGGCGGCTATGTCCATTCCATGTATCTCGACGACGACGCGCCGATCGCCGGCGGCCGCGAGTTGTGGGGTTTTCCGAAGAAGCTCGCTAGCCCCAAGATCGTGCATGAGGGCGAAGTGGTGGTGGGCACGCTTCACTATGGCAGCGTGCTGTGCGCCACCGGCACCATGGGCTACAAGCATCGCGAGGCCGACCACGATTCCGTGCTCGCCTCGCTCGCCGCGCCCAACTTCCTGATCAAGATAATTCCGCATGTCGACGGGAGCCCGCGCATTTGCGAGCTGGTGCGCTACTACTTGACCGACGTGACGCTGAAGGAAGCCTGGACGGCGCCGGCCGCGCTCGACCTTCGGCCCCATGTCATGGCCGACGTGGCCAAGCTGCCGGTGCTCGAGGTCGTCTCGGCCGTCCACTTCACCGCCGACTTGACGCTCGGATTGGGCGAGGTCGTCCACGACTATCTCGCCGATCGCAACTCGACCGCGACCAGCTCACTCCAGCCGGAGAAGGCTCGTGCTTGAACGCACCCGAAACAAGGCTACCGCCGCCACCATCCAGGAAATCTCGCAGCAATATGATCGCGTCGCCCTGGTCTTCCAGGGTGGCGGCGCGCTGGGCGCCTATCAGGCCGGCGTCTATCAGGCGCTTTCCGATGCCGGCTGCGAGCCGACCTGGCTCTCCGGGGTCTCCATCGGCGCCATCAACGCCTCGATCATCGCCGGCAACGAGCCGAGCCGCCGCCTGCAGCGGCTGGAGCAATTCTGGCAGATGATTTCGGGCCGCAAGATCTGGGCCTATACGCCGGAAGGCGACATCTATCGCGACATCCGCAACCGCACCTCGTCATGGATGACGATGATGATGGGCCAGCCCGGCTTCTTCAAGCCGCGCAATCCCAATCCATGGTTCGAGCCGCCCGGCGCCGAAGGAGCCACCAGCTTCTACGACACGGCCGAGCTGAAGGAGACGTTGGAAAGCCTGATCGACTTCGACGTGCTCAACGACGGCAAGAAGCGCTTGAGCGTCGGCGCGGTCAATGTCAGGACCGGCAACTTCGTCTATTTCGACACCGACAAGGTGCGCATCGGGCCGGAGCACATCATGGCGAGCGGCGCGCTGCCGCCGGCCTTCCCGTCGATCCGCATCGAGGGCGAGTATTATTGGGACGGTGGCATCGTCTCCAACACGCCGCTGCAATACCTGCTCGACCAGGAGGAGGACCGTTCGTCGCTGGTGTTCCAGGTCGATCTGTTCAGCGCCCGCGGCGCGCTGCCGCGCGGCATGGCCGACGTGCTATCGCGCCACAAGGACATCATGTATTCGAGCCGCACGCGCCAGAACACCGACAATTTCCAGCGCATCCATGCGCTCAAGATGAAGTTGCTCGATGCGCTCAAGCGCGTTCCGGCAGAACTTTTGAAAGAGGGCGAGCAGGAACTGATGGCCGATTATTCCGATGCCGGCGTGGTCAACATCGTCCACTTGATCTACCAGCACAAAGGCTATGAAGGCCACGCCAAGGACTATGAGTTCTCGGGCACCTCGATGCGCGAGCACTGGGAGATGGGCCTCGAGGACACCGAGCGCACGCTGCGCCACAAGCAGTGGCTGATGCTGCCGACCAATGTCGAGGGCGTCGCCATCCACGACCTGCACCGCGAAGACCCGACCTGACATTTGCGTCCGGCACTGCGAAGGCGAACCCTTCGCCGATTTCTGTCGGACTGACGTCGCGCGTTTCAGCTGCGCCGCCGTGGCAAGATGGAGGTTTCGCGGCGATAGGTGTCCTCGGCAAAAGCCGAACCGCTTCGAGGGCGCACTCGCCGGGAGAAGGCGCCTGCTCGGTTCCTTGAATGGCCTTCCCAGGATTGGCCAAAAAAGAGACGGCGCCGCAAACGGCGCCGCCTCTGATTTTCCGCTCGAACGCTAGAACACCTGGCGGAAGAGCACGAAGAGCACGAAAGACAGCGCGATCGAGCACGGCAGCGTCAGCACCCAGGCGAGCAAAAGGTTGCGCACGGTCGCCCACTGCAGGCCGGAGCCGTTCGCCGCCATCGTGCCGGCAACGCCGGACGACAGGACGTGGGTGGTCGACACCGGCAGGCCGAGACGGTCGGCCGCGCCGATCGTGATCATCGCGACCAGTTCGGCGGCGGCGCCCTGGCCGTAGGTCAGGTGGCTCTTGCCGATCTTCTCGCCGACGGTGACGACGATGCGCTTCCAGCCGACCATGGTGCCGAGGCCGAGCGCCAGAGCCACGGCGATCTTGACCCAGAGTGGGATGAACTTCGTCGCGTTGTCGACCGCCTTGTGATAGTCCGTCACCGCCTTCAGGTCGGCATCCTGCATCGGCAGCAGCTTCTTCTTGTCGATCAGCTTCAGCGCTTCGCCGATCAGATAGATGTCGTTGCGGGCGTTGCTGACCAGATCCGTCGGCACCTTGTCGACGGTGGCGTAAGGCTGCAGCCCGGCCGTCGTGTTGTGGATGTAGCTCTGCAGCGCGACAGTCGTCTGGTCGTTCCAGGTCTTCGAGCGCACCGCCTCCTGAACCGCAGCCTTGGCATCGGCGACGGTGACGCCCGGCTTGACATATTTGCCCAGCGCCTGCTCGACGGAGGCCGAAGCCGACTTGTAGGCCTCGAGATAGTTGATGTCCGGCGTGCGGTTGAGCGCATAGGCGGTCGGCACCACGCCGATCAGGATCAGCATGATCAGGCCCATGCCCTTCTGGCCGTCATTCGAGCCGTGGGCGAAGCTGACGCCGGTGCAGGTGAAGATCAGCAGCGCGCGGATCCACCACGGCGGCGGCGTCTTGCCCTTCGGCGCCTCGTAGAGCGCCGGATTGCGCACCAGAAGCTTCATCGCATAAAGCAGGGCGGCGGCCGCGAAGAAGCCGACGAGCGGCGAAACCAGCAGCGACATGCCGACATTGGTCGCCTGCCCCCACTCGACGCCGCTGGTGGCGCTTCCGGCCGGCGCCATGAACTGGTTGGCGAGGCCGACGCCGATGATCGAGCCGACCATTGTGTGCGAACTGGACGCCGGCAGACCGAGGAACCAGGTGCCCAGGTTCCACAGGATGGCCGCGACCAGCAACGCGAACACCATGGCGAAGCCGGAAGACGAGCCGACCTGCAGGATCAACTCGACCGGCAACAGCGACAGGATACCGAAGGCCACGGCGCCGCTCGAGGTCAAGACGCCGAGGAAATTGAACACGCCCGACCACATGACGGCGAATTCCGCCGGCAGCGAGCGCGTGTAGATAACGGTCGCCACCGCATTGGCGGTATCGTGGAAGCCGTTGACGAACTCGAAGCCCAGCGCAATCAGGAGCGCGATGCCGAGCAGGATCCACGGCACCGTCTTGGCGATCGCCAGATCCTGGCTCAGCGCATAGCCGACATAGATCAGCCCGACCAGGACCAGCACGCCGAATGCCGGCAGGAACCACTTCGCGCTGCTCGATTGCTCCAGCGGATGATCCGGTCTCGGAATCCCCGCCTCACTGGAAACCACGTCCACCATTGTCCCACTCCGTTTGCATTGCAGCAAAGAACCGGGAAGAACGCTATGTCCCCAGGATGAAGCTGGTGTGACGCCCTACAACCTATCCGGCTATCTTTAGAAGCGCGGAAACCAGAAGCTTTTGCTCCTCTGGCGAGAGCACGTCGGAATCGAACAGATTCATGCTGCGGAGGCCTTCGATGGCGAGAAAGCAGATCAGCAGCGAGCCGAGGTCATCCGTTTCCCCCTTCAACCTTTCGAAGAGCTGCCGCTTGAACGCCTTGATCGGCGTCAGGAAATCCGGATCCTCGGCGATCGCGGAGAACATCCAGGAAGCTGAAGGCTTTGGCTTCTCGCAATCATCGGCCGAAAGCTGGATATAGGCCGAGAGCGCGCTTTCGTGACCGCCTTCCGCGATCCGCGTTTCGAGCGCCTGCTCGAACTCCCTGAGGTAATTCTCGACCAAGCCCTGCATCAGCTTGGCCTTGGTAGGGAAATTGTAGAGCAGGCCGCCCTTGGAGACACCGGCGCGGCTGGCAACGGCGTCGAGCGACAGGCTTCCGGGACCCGCCTCACGCGCCACGTCGGCGGCGGCGGCCAATATTCTGTCGCGCGAGTTTGCCCTGCGAGCCTTCATCACGCCTCCCCTTACATTAGCTTATGCAGAATTGACAAGACCGTCCAGACGGTACAGTAAGGCGCCGCCATTTGAAATCGGGATGCGGCATCGATATGTGTCCCGGCATCGATTGTTTTGCCGGTTGCCGGCTTGAGGGGACTGTCCGTGAAACGCTTCTTCATCATCACCGGAATCCTGCTGCTGCTTGTCGTGGCGTGCGTGGGAATCGTCGGTTTCAACCTGTTTCGCGACAATGCGATCAAGCAGTTTTTCGCCACCATGAAGCCGCCGGCCGCGACCGTCTCGACCGTCGAGGTGAAGCCGTCGGACTGGACGCCCGGCATCGAGGCGATCGGCACCGTCAACGCCGTGCGCGGCGTCGACCTGACCGTCGAGACGGCAGGCATCGTCAAGGACATCCTCTTCCACGCCAACCAGAAGGTCGCGGCCGACGCCGTGCTGCTGCAGCTCGACGACGCCGTCGAGAAGGCCGATCTGGTGGCGCAGAAGGCGCAGGCCGCCTCCGACCAGGCGGCGTTGACCCGCGCGCTCGAATTGCAGCGGCGCGGCGTCGGCACCGACGCGACGCTCGATGCCGCGCGCGCGGCGGCGGACGCTTCGGCCGCGCAGGTGAACAAGCTGCAGGCCGTGCTCGACCAGAAGCAATTGGCCGCTCCCTTCAACGGAACGGTCGGCATTCCGAGGATCGACATCGGCCAATATCTGGCCCCAGGCAACTCGGTGGTGACCCTCCAGGATCTGGACACGATGCGGGTCGACTTCACCGTGCCCGAGCAGCAGCTCCCATTGCTGAAGATCGGCCAGACGGTGCGGATCGGCGGCAGCGTGGCCGACATGCCCTTTGCCGGCTCCATTCGCGGCATCGATCCCAAGATCGACCCGGCGAGCCGGCTGGTGTCGATCCGCGGCGAGGTCGCCAATCCGGAGGGCAAGCTGACGCCTGGCCAGTTCGTACAGATCCGTGTCGAGCTGCCGGAGGAGCGTAACGTCATCTCGGTGCCGCAGACGGCGGTGACGTCAAGCCTGTATGGCGACTTTGTTTTCGTCGTCGTGCCGGCGAAGTCTGCCGGCAGCGGCGCTGGCGCGCCGGCGAAACCGGAAGAGCAGAAAGCCGGCGCAGAGAAGCCTGCCGGCGATGCCGCCAAGCCGCAAGCCGATGCCTCCAAGCCGGCCTCCGATGCGGCAAAGCCCGCCGACAACGCCGCAAAACCGGCTGACAACGCCGCCAAGCCAGCCGAAGCCGGGCAGCAGCCGGCGCTCGTTCTGTCGCAGGTGTTCGTCAAGCTCGGCCGCCGCAACAATGGCATGGTCGAGATCGTCGAGGGCCTGAAGGCCGGCGACCAGGTCGTCACCGCCGGCCAGAACCGGCTCTTCAACGGCATGCCCGTTGCCGTCGACAACACCATCGATCCCAGCAAATCGGCGAACAAAGAGGTTCAGCAATGAGCTTCTCCGATATCTTCATTCGCCGCCCCGTCCTCTCGACGGTGCTGGCCTGCATGATTCTGCTCCTGGGCTTCCAGGCCATCTTCAACCTGTCGATCCGCCAATATCCGAAGGTTGACGAGACGGCGATCACCATCACCACGGCCTACCCGGGGGCGAGCGCCGACCTGATCCAGGGCTTTATCTCCGCGCCGATCGCGCGTGCCGTCGCCTCGACCGAGAACATCGACTACGTGACCTCGTCGAGCCGGCCGTCTTCCAGCACCGTGACCGTGCAGATGAAGCTCGGCTCCAATCCCGACGTCGCGCTGACCGAGGTGCTTTCCAAGGTTCAGGGCGTGCGCGGCACCCTGCCGGATGCCGCCAAGGACCCCGTGATCGTCAAGGGCACCGGCCAGCAGTTCGCGATGATGTATATCTCGATGCAGAATCCGAACATGACCAAGGAGCAGCTCACCGAGTATATCGAGCGCGTCATTCGGCCTCGCATTTCGACGGTGGAAGGCGTCGCCGACGTGCAGATCTTCGGCGCCGAGGAATATTCCATGCGCGTCTGGATCGATCCGATCAGGCTTGCCGCCCGCGGCGCGACCGCCGCCGACGTGCTGACCGCGATCAACAACTCCAACTTCCTGTCCGCGCCCGGCAACACCCAGAACGAGTATGTGGTCTCCTCGATCACCGTGCATTCGACCTTGCAGACGCCGGAGGCGTTCTCGCAGCTCCCGATCCGCTCGACCGACGGTCAGGTCGTGCGCCTGCGCGACGTGGCGCGCGTCGAACTCGGCGCCGCAAGCACCGACACCAGGGTGAGCTTCAACGGCAAGCCCGGCACCTTCCTGGCCATCTTCCCGACGCCGGCGGCCAACCCGTTGACGACCGCGGCGGCGGTCACCAAGCTCGTGCCGCAGATCCAGGAGACGCTGCCGAAAGGCATGACGATCGAGGTCGTCTACGACGCCACCGAGCAGATCAGCGCCTCGATCGAAGAGGTGTTCAAGACCATCGGCGAGGCGGTCGCCATCGTCATCGTGGTCATCCTCCTGTTCCTTGGCTCGTTCCGCTCGGTGATGATGCCGATCGTCACCATCCCGCTGTCGCTGATCGGCGTTTGCTTCATCCTTTTTTCGGTCGGCTACTCGATCAACCTCTTGTCGCTGCTCGCCATGGTGCTGGCGATCGGCCTCGTCGTCGACGACGCCATCGTGGTGGTGGAAAACATCCATCGCCACATGGAAGAGGAACACATGTCGCCCATGCAGGCGGCCTTCAACGGCATGCGCGAAATCTTCTCGGCAATCATCGCCATGACCATCACGCTGGCCGCCGTGTTCGCGCCGCTTGCCTTCACCGGCGGCCTGACCGGCGCACTGTTTCGCGAATTCGCGGTCACGCTTGCCGGCTCGGTGGTGCTGTCCGGCCTGATCGCCGTCACCATCACGCCGATGATGTCGGCGCGGCTCCTGAAGGCGGGCGCGCACGGCCGCTTCCAGCGCATCGTCGACGGCACGTTCGGCCGGGTCGAGCGCGTCTATGAGCGCGCGGTCACCGCCTCGCTCAGAAACCGGCCGGTGACGCTGATCATCGTCGTGGCGCTGGTCGCGCTCACCGGCTTCATGTTCACCAAGACCTCCACCGAGTTGGCGCCGGAAGAAGACCAGGGCTTCCTGCTCTCGTTGGTGACGGCGCCGCGCTATGCGACCTCGGACTACACCGAGACCTACGTCAACCAGATCCTCGGCCTCGTGAAGGACATCCCGGAGACCAGGGCGCAGTTCTCGGCCGTCGCCTTCGGCGGCCAGACCAACAGCGCCTTCGTCGGCTTCGCCTTCAAGGATTGGGCCGACCGCAAGCGCGGTTCGAAAGAGCTGCAGGCCGACATTACCGGCCGGCTCGCCAAGGTGGCAGGCGTCCAGGCCTTCGTTTTCGCGCCGCCGACGCTGCCGGGCTCCGGCGGTGGCTTGCCTATCTCCATGGTGGTGCGCTCGACCGGCGATCCCTCCGAGGTCTTCGACGAGGCCGAGAAGATCAAGAACAAGGCGCAGGCTTCCGGTCGCTTCATCGTCGTGCAGAACTCGATGGCCTATGACGCGCCGCAGGTGACCGTGACCATCGACCGTGAGCGCGCGGCGGCGTTGAACCTGCCGATCGCCGATATCGGCAGCACGCTGACCCTTTTGGTCGGCGGCGCCGAGGT
This sequence comes from Mesorhizobium sp. WSM4884, assembly GCF_029625675.1. Classification (NCBI taxonomy): domain Bacteria; kingdom Pseudomonadati; phylum Pseudomonadota; class Alphaproteobacteria; order Hyphomicrobiales; family Phyllobacteriaceae; genus Mesorhizobium; species Mesorhizobium sp. WSM4884. The sequence goes on along the minus strand of NZ_JARTVO010000003.1, from coordinate 24,843 downwards.
GGCGCAGTTCGACCGCGACTCCAACAGCTACGACATCATCCCGCAGGTGCCGCAGGAGTTCCGCGACAATCCGGAGAAGCTAGGCGAATATTTCGTGCGCAGTGTCGACGGCAAGATGGTGCCGCTGTCTGCGGTGGTGAGGATCTCGACCAACGCCTCGCCGGCGGCGATCGAGCAATTCAACCAGTTGAATTCAGCGACGATCACGGCCCTGCCGCTGCCCGGTGTGACCACCGGCGACGGGCTGAAGGTGCTGGAGGACCTTGCCAGGGAAACGCTGCCCGACACCTTCTTCGTCGACTATTCCGGGCAGTCGCGGCAGGAAAAGGAACAGGGTAACACCATCCTGATCGCCTTCGCGGCCGCCGTGATCGTCATCTATCTGGTGCTGGCCGCGCAATTCGAGAGCTTCCGCGATCCACTGATCATCATGATGGCTGTGCCACTCTCGATCTTCGGCGCGATCGTTCCGCTCAACATCGGGCTGGGTACACTCAACATATACACGCAGGTCGGGCTGATCACGCTGATCGGCCTCATCACCAAGCACGGCATCCTTCTTGTGGAATTCGCCAACCAGCAGCGCGAGATCCACGGCATGCGGCGGCGCGATGCCATCATCGCCTCGGCCAAGGTGCGCCTGCGGCCGATCCTGATGACGACGGCGGCGATGGCGCTCGGTGTCGTGCCGCTGATCATCTCCAGCGGCGCCGGCGCCGCGGCCCGCTACTCGATGGGTCTCGTCATCTTCACCGGCATCCTGGTCGGCACCATGTTCACGCTGTTCGTGGTGCCGATGTTCTACACCTTCATCGCCAGCAAGGATCTGCCGCATCTCGCCGAAAAGCCGGATCCGAAGCTGATGCCGGCGCTCCCAACTTAACTCCAATATGGAAAGAGGCCGGAAAAATTCCGGCCTCTTTTTTTGGCGGTCGCCTCACGGCTTCGGCGCCAGAGCAATTCCGGGAAAAGTGTGGAACAGCCTTCCGGGAATTGCGCCAAACCAGCCCGAAGGCGGCAACCCGCCTGCTACTTGATCCAGCCCGTCACTTGACGATGACGATGCTGGTGTTGGCGGGGCCGAAGGCCTCGACGAGCTGGTAGAAATCGGCCGCGGCATCGGGATGCAGGCGCACGCAACCATGCGAGGCAGGCCGGCCGAGGCGGTTGATGGCGTAGGTCGCATGCACGGCATAGCCGCCGCTGAAGAACACCGAATGCGGCATCGGCGCGTTGTCGTACTTTTTCGAGTACCACATCTCGTGCAGGCGGGTCGGCTTGAACGACCCCGTCGGCGTGACATGCGCTCTGTCGCCGGTCGAGACTTTCCAGGCGAAGGTCGGGCGGCCGTCGACCATCACTTCCATGGTCTGCTGCGACAGCGAAACCCGGGCGACGATCTGGTTGGCATGAGCGACGTTGCCGCCGAAAAGCAGTGCCGCGCCAGTGAGCGCGGCGGCGGTGATGTTGATGAGCTTGGCTGAAATGGCGGTATGCATGACGATCCCTCTCTCTGTCCGGTCTGGCCGGCTTCAATTTCGATCGCCGTCTTATCGAGGGCACCTGTTTCAAGTCTATTTCGCTTGGTACTCGTTTCTGTTTCGAATCTGTTTCCCCAAGTTAACGGCTCCGACCGAAGGAACCTGCCCATGGCGTGCGGGATGGTTAACGGCAAAAGCAGGGGAAACAGGCAAGCGAAAGCGCATATGGCCTTGATACGAAAGCCATTCCCACGGCTTCGAAACCAATCTGCAACAAAACGCGGCTCGCGCGGCATGATGCGGATACAGGCGGGCGGCAAGTTTGACGCAACGGGAACAGACATCAGCAAACGAAAATGGGCAGGAAATCGAAACTCCGCCCCTGGCTTCTTAGGATCAGCGTCGCGGCCGTCATCCTCGGTGGCGCCGGCTCGGTCGCCGGCAACCCTGTGGCAACGCTCGGTGCCATGAATTCAGGCGAGGGTTTCGACGCTGCACGCTGCACTGTTCATCGCCACGGTCTGGATTGTTTCCAGCCTGCGCATCAACCGGCTGAGGGCCCTCTGGCGGGTCGGCCTTCGGCTGATGAGGATGCGCGGCCCCTCCGGCTACTTGCTGCCGAGAGGACCGAAGGCCCGCGCCGCAGCGGGGGGCTCCGTCAGCGGCGCGGGCGCTTCGGGAGTTTCCTGAAGTATCGACGACTTAGCGAATTGGGGATTGAGCGATGAAGACGAAATTTGCCGCCTCGGTGCTGTCCGCGCTGCTTTATGCACAAGGGCTGCTTGGCTTTGCCGCGCTTGCAACGGTGCTGCTTAAAGAGCGCGCCCATGCCCAGCTCACTGCCGCCGCCGACGCGCCGTCAGGCCCCTCGGTCCTCGTGGTCCGTTGAGCATCGAGCATCATTGGGCCCGAAAGTGAAGACCGGTTTTGGGAAATCCGATGCAAGAGCAAGGAAAGGACCTGCTGGCTATCGCCTCAGTCGGTGCGCGGCGTCGGCGGATCGAACCGATAGCCGGCACCCCTGATCGTGGTGATGGTCTCGGTATCGAGCTTGCGGCGCAGCCTCACGATGCGCGAATCGATCGAGCGGTCGAAAGCATCGGCATTCTCGGCGGGCGCGGCGGCGATGATGTCGTCGCGCGTCAGCACCTTGCGCGGGCTCGCCAGAAACAGTCTCAACAGCGCCACCTGTCCCGGCGACAGCTGATCCTCGGCGCCGGAGCGATGCATCACCATCGCCGACCTCAGATCGACGGTGGCGTTTTCCAGGACGATCAGTTCCTGGGTATTGCGGCCGCGCCGCGTCAGCAGGCCGCCGATGCGTGCCGCGAGCTCGCGCACGTTGAGGGGGCTTTCCACCACGTCTGCGGCGCCGAGCTCCAGCGCCAGCACCTTGTCGACGAGATCGGCCGGACGGCAGATCAGGATGAAGTCGGAACCGCCCTCGCCGCCATAGCGCTTGAGCAGCTCGCGCCCCTCCGCCTGGCTCACATCGTCTCCGACGACCACGACGTCGATGCCCCCTGCCGAAAGCAGCGACTCCGCCTCCCAGTGCTGGCGCGCCTGGCGCACATCGTGCCCGCGCCGCTCGAGATGGTCGGCAAGGTCACCGGCCACTACCTCGGCAACGGACACAAGCGCGATGACGGATCGTGCTGCCATTTTTCTCCACCTCGCCACAGACAACTCGAGATGAGCGCTGGACATCATGTTTATACCCAATCTACTTTCCGCTGAAAGCGGGAGCGAGACCATTGTGAAGGCACGCATCATCGTCGTCGAGGACGAGCCGGATCTGAGGGAGGCGGTCGCCGAATATCTCGGCGCCAGCGGTTATGACGTCGCCACGGCCGAGAATGCCGCGGCGGCGCGCAGCCTCATCGAGGCGCAGTCCTTCCATCTCGCCGTTCTCGACATCGCCATGCCCGGCGAGGACGGCCTGTCCCTCGGCCGCTGGCTGCGCTCCAAGACCCAGATCGGCATCATCTATGCCACCGCGGCCGGCACCGCGCTCGACCGCATCGTCGGGCTGGAGCTCGGCGCCGACGACTACATCGTCAAGCCCTATGAGTTGCGCGAGGTGCTGGCGAGGGTCCGCAGCGTGCTTCGCCGCGTGCCGCAGCCGGCGGCACCTCAGGCCGCGAAAGCCGAGACCGGCACACGCCGCTTCGTGAATTTCGGTGGCTTCCAGGCCGATTTCGACGGCAGGCTCGTCATTGGCGCCAACGGCGCGGTCATCGAGATGGCCAAGAGCGAATTCGATGTGCTGGAGGTTTTCCTCACCCGCGCCAACCGCCTTCTGACGCGGGCGGCGATCTCGGAAGCGATCGGCTTCGTGGAAGACCCCGAATCGTCGCGCGCGGTCGACATCCGCATCATGCGTCTCAGGAAAAAGATCGAGGCGGACCCCGCCAATCCGAAATTCCTGCGTACGGTGCGCGGCGAAGGCTATATCTTCTCGCTGCCGACCAGCGACAGCAACTGACTCCGGCGCCGCGCATCCTTTCGGATACGCGATAGACGCTGTAGCATTCCATCCAGCGCATGTTCCCCGGAAACCGTGGCCGATTTTCGGGGCTTGTGTGCCGGATTTCATGGTTTACCGATATCGCCCGGGGATGACGTTCGACGATGACAGTTGAGGCCGCACGGATGGACATGCACGGCTCCCGTCAGGGCGCCGCGATGGCGGCCGTCCATGTCGTTCGCCGCCTGCGCGAGGCGGGCGACTGGCAGCGCGAGATGGACGGCATACTGGAGACGCTCTGCCGCTCGATGGATTGCCAACGCGGCATTCTTTTTCGCCTGCGCGAGCTCCCGGGCCAGGGCTTTGCGCAATCCGTTTCAGCCTACTGGATCGACCCCGCCTTCGGCGGCGAGCTCGCATCGCCCACGGTGATCATGCAGTCGATCATCAACTCCGATCCGCTGCTGGAGCGGCTGCAGGAAGACGAGCGCCAGGGCAAGGTCTTTGCCGGCCACACCCGCAACCTGGAGGGTTTCCTGCGGGCCGATTTCGAGAAGCAGAGCATAAAATCCTTCATTTCCGTATCTGTCTTTGCCCATGGCCATCTTTGGGGCACGCTCGCCGTCAACGACTGCGTTGCCGAACGCGAATGGACCGACGAGGAAGAGGCAACGCTGCACATCATCGCGCTCGCCATCGGTGATGCCATTGAGCACTCGCCTTCGGAGGCTCACGCCAGCGAGGTCATCCGCCGCACCATGCTGCAAGCCTCGCTCGACGCCATCATCGTCATCGACGAGGCGGGCTCCATCATCGAGTTCAATCCCGCCGCCGAGAAGATGTTTGGCTTTCAACGCAGCGACATCCTCGGCAAGGACCTGCTCGACACCATCGTGCCAATCTATTACCGCAAGGGCTATGCCTCGGGTGCCGACTATATGGCCGGCCGCGGCGCGCCGATGGTCAACCAGCGGCTGGAGACCGTGACCCAGAACGCAGCCGGCGAGATCTTTCCGATCGAGCTGACCGCGACGGAGATGCGGGTCGCCGACCGCCGGCTGATCTTCGGCTCGATCCGCGACCTGCGCGAAAAGCTGCGCGCCGAGGAAGAGATCAACCGCCAGCGCGAGAAGCTGCATCAGAACGAGAAGATGGCGGCGATGGGCTCGCTGCTCGCCGGCGTCTCGCACGAGCTCAACAATCCGCTCGCGGTGGTGGTAGCGCAATCGACGCTGCTGCATGAATTCGCTGCCGATCCGCAGACCAAGGTACGCGCCGAGAAGGTGCGCGCCGCCGCCGAGCGCTGCGGCCGCATCGTCAAGAGCTTCCTGTCGATGGTGCGCCTGCATCCGACCGAGCAGGCCGAAACCGACCTCAACCAGGTGATGCGCGCGGCGCTCGAGGTCACCGCCTACGGCGCGCGCTCCAGCGGCATCATCATCGATACCGATTTTGCCAACGGTCCGCTGCTCGCCATGGCCGACGCCGATCATGTCACGCAGGTCGCGGCCAACTTCCTCATCAACAGCCAGCACGCGCTGGCCGGCGTCACCGGCGAACGGCGCATCAAGGTGCGGACTTTCCTCAGCGACCGCGGCAACCCCGGCTTTTCGGTCGAGGACAACGGTCCAGGCATTCCCGAGGCGATCCGCTCGCGCATCTTCGAATCCTATTTCACCACCAAGCCGGTCGGCGTTGGCACGGGCATCGGTCTGTCGATCTCCAAGTCGATCGTCGAGCGCCACAACGGCAACATCTGGTTCGAGGAGGCTGAGCCGCACGGCGCGCGCTTCGTCGTGCAGCTGCCGGCGATCACCGGCGATGCCGCGAAAGCCGGCGAAGGCCCGGCGCGCTCCAGCGGGCTGCGCCATGCGCTGATCATCGACGACGAGCCCGACGTCGCCGCTTCGCTCTCCGACATACTGGAGCTGATGGGGGTGAAGTCGCGAATCGTCGTGAGTTGGAGGTCCGCCGGCGAGGTGCTGGGCGGGCACGTGTCGCCCGACATCGTCTTTTCGGACCTGCGCATGCCGGGCACCAGCGGCATATCGATCTATCGTGAATTGCTCGCCGAGCAGCCTGTGCTGGCCAAGCGCTTCGTGCTCGTCACCGGCGACATGATAGGCGCCAAGGCGGAAATCGAGTCCCAGCCGCCGCAGCAGCGCCCGCACATCCTGGAGAAACCGTTTTCGACACTCGACGTGCGGGGCGTGCTCTCAGCTATCGCCGATCAAGCCGTCTCAATCATTTAGCGAATTGGGACCGAGCGACAATATTTGCCAGCCGCCATGTCGTCCTTGCGATGCGCGACAGTCGCGCATGCTCCAAGCGACAGTCGTGCTGGGCCCAAGACACGCCAGCACCCTCCTGTATTTTGTGACCTGCGGTTTTAACGTTGGAGCGGGTACGGCATGCATTTCTCGCACAGGGGTGTCGGTCTCGCCATCGGGATGGCGCTAATCGCGACAGCAGCTCAGGCCGGTGACGACAGATCGAACCCCACCGCTCTCGGGGAGCCGAGCTGGCGCGGCTTTTATCTCGGTGCAAATCTCGGTTACGGCTGGGCCTCAACAAACGCTCACCAGTTCGATATGAACAATCCGGCGCAACCCATCGATGTTGGTGGGGTCACGATATCGCCCCGTGGCGCAACTGTGGGAGTTCAGGCGGGCTACAATTATCAAGTTGGGAATTTTGTCCTTGGTGGCGAAGCCGACTTCGGCTATCTGGCTGCAAGCAAGAAGGACACCGAGCTCTTTCAGGGCTTGGCTACGATCCATCTCGACACGATGTACAAATCGATCGCTACCGCGCGTCTGACGGCCGGATACGCTATCTCCAGCCTTCTGATTTACGCGACAGCCGGTCCGGCTCTTGCCGATATCGAAGACAGCTATCACAACACGAGCGGCTTCATACCAATGGATTTTCGCGCGACTGCATCACGATGGACCCCTGGCGCGGCCTTTGGCGGTGGCCTCCAATACGCGCTCGATGACCATTGGTCGGTCAAGTCTGAATATTTATACGCGAGATTTCGAGATTTGAAGACGCCGTTCACTCTTAGCGGCGAAAGCTCCTCCATCACTTACAAGCACGAGCTTCAGGTCGTGAGAGCAAGCCTCAATTATCGCTTTTAGCGTTCGCGCATTCTTTGAGCGCTCTCCAAGAAAAGCCGGAGGCCCTCGGCACAGAAAGTAATTCAAACAAACCGGGTTTGGCCGAGGCTTGCGCGGCACTGCTGTCACTCAGCTTAACCGCGAGGCCTGCCGTATATCCGACGGAGTCGCCCCGAACCGTCGGCGAAAGCAACGGTTGAAATAGGAGATGTCGCCGAAGCCCGCGTCATAAGCGATCATGCCGATAGGGCTGGCCGGCAGACGTGGGTCGCGGAGCGCTTTGTGGACGCGCAGCAGCCGCTGCTCCAGGATGTAGTCGGCGAAGCTCGTCCCCTCCAGCCGGAACAGCTTGCGGACATAGTCCGGAGAGACACCCTGGCGCTGCGCCACATCCTCGGCGCTGAGCGCGGACAGGTGAAGGTTGGAGCCTATGTCCGCCTTCACTGCCCGCAACCGCGCCGTACGCAGCCCCGGGCCTGCAATCTCGGCCGCCTCCCCTTCGGCTACCAGCGCCAGGAGCAGAAGATCGAGAATATGCGCGGCAACGCCGCGCTGGACCTGCTCGGTCGTGAGCGGCCCGGTTTCCTGAACCAGGCGCACATAGTCGATGAGCAGGCGTAGCGCTTCGTGTTCGCATGGTATGGGCTGCACCAGATGCCGGTCGAGCCCCGGCACGAGCGGCGCGAGCGGCGCCCGCGGAACATAGACGCCGACATAGCGCCCGCCTTCGGTCAGCGTCATGGTGGCGACTTCGCTCGTCAGCATCAGCACGGCCTGGCCCGACCCGATCGTCACCTCGCGGTTCCGCTGCGTCGACCAACAGCGTCCCGCCAGCACAGCGATCAGCATCACCATGTCGCTCGCATGGCTAAGGTGATGCTTGCGGATGCGATAGTGGGTAGCGCTCCGGCTACCCGCCGACAGACTGACGCCAGGCAGGGCTCGCAACGTGACCTCAGCGCGGAACGGCTCGGAGCCGAACGGCTCGATCTCCAGGTTGAAAAGCTTGCGGGCGTAGAGTTCAAGCCACACGCCCATTCGCTCCCGTGCGCCCATGCCCTCCGTTGAAAGATGCAATGGCGCCCCGAGAGCGATCGACTCGATATCCGGCAAATGAACCATGCCCCACCGCAAGCATTTGATGAAGGAGAATGATCCTGCGCAAAGCAGCGCCTTGTCAAATAGGATGGCAAAATGACGCCGTCCCCCCGCAAGCCGCAGGCTGTGTTGCGCTGGCGCAACACCCTCACGCGAGGCGCGGCTAGTCGCGCCAGGTCCAAGTCAAGTCGCGCTCGCTCCAAGCCAAGGCCCGGCCATTCCTACTAGCGTGGGGAAGCCTCTCAAATGGCAGGACATGATGCAGATTCGCTTGCTATCCGCGCTCCTGAGCACAGTCCTCTGCTTCGCGCTTTCACCAACCACGGCGGGAGCCGAGGACAGCGGTTCCCAGCCGGCCGCGCGCCCGGCCACGACCTCTCTCCCATTCGATTGGAGCGGCTCCTACGCGGGCGTGACCGCCGGCGCGGCGTTCGGACGGTCGACGGCGACAGATGTCGGGGACGGCTTGAGCCCGGCATCGGCTTGGTATCTCCTTGGCGGTCAGTTTTCGAACCATGCTGGAAGCTTTTCGGCCGCCGCGCAAGCCGGCTACAATTTCCAGGCAGCCCAGTTCGTTTTCGGCGCTGAGGCCGAAATCGGCTATCTCGGCAAACACCGCGTTGGCAACTACGCGCCGTTAGACGCCGACACACTGATCAAGACACGTGGCGGTCCGTTCGGCACCCTTCGGGGGCGGCTTGGGTTTGCCATGGACCGCGCCCTGTTCTACGGCACCGCCGGCGCAATCGTCGCCGATGTCGGCAGCAACGTGTCGCGTCCATCCACCGATTTCTTTACCAGCAAAACCGGTACTCAATTCGGCTGGACGGCGGGTGTCGGCGTGGAATATGCGATGCGATCCAATTGGTCGATCAAAGCTGAATATTTCCACTACGATCTTGGCAGCACTAGAGTAAAGAGCCCGCCAATGTTTGTCGGCGGTGTCCAAGTCATGGGGCCACAACCTTTCGACATTCGCAACACCGGCGGTATTGCGCGGATCGGCCTGAACTACCGCTTCTAGTTCAAGGCGAGACTTGCATCGGCTCGAATGGAGCGGTGTCCGTAGCTCACCTTTTCGAAAAAAAAGGCTCCCGACCGACGTCGCGGCGGGAGCCTGACTGGAGCGCTGGAGGGAGCGCTCAGGGGAGCTCTAAAAGACGTTCGGCGTGTTGGTGAGCGGCTGGGCGTTGGCGATCATGCGCACCGCGCGGGCCCTGTGCTGGCCCGACTGCTCGGCGATGGCGCGCAGGCATTCGGCGTTCTCGGCGCCCCAGTTCTGGCCCTTGCAGGCAAAATCGATCGCCGGCTCCGGTAGGCGCGCGGTCTTGAGCGTCGTCGGCGCGCCCTCCACGACATTGGCCGGCGGGCTGAGCGAAGCGAAGGCCGGACCGGCTGCCGGAGCGGCCACCATGCTGATGAAAGCGCAGGCGCCGATCAGCATGAACATCGCCATCGGATGGTCGCTGGCGCGCTGGCGCAACGACAGCTTCGGCCGGCGATCATTACGCTCCGGGCCGTGCGCGCGGCGATTGGTGTCGGCGGTCTGGACTTTCGCAAACATCGGGTGCTCCCTTCGTTATCTTTCTTTTCCTTATGAAACGAACATAAACGCGCCACGTAACAAGCGAATGGTCGACTGCGATTGCCTGTGTAACAGGATTGAAACAGGGATTTGGATAGCCACGCCTGTTTCCCTTCTTGCCGCCGGCTGAGGTTCACCGCACTGGTTTGCGGATAAATGCGCCTGTCGGACGCCGGAGACTGTAAGCAACCTCACACAGCCGCCGAATTGGTGTGACTGTTGTGATTGTCGGATGCGCCCCAGACCTGCCGGAACGAAGCTCTCGCAACGCCCGAATCCGCGACCGGAACCGCTGCTCTGCATCCCTGGTTAACGCTCGGATTTTCCGGGATTTTTCTGGCTCAGGCGGCGCTAAACCCGCCGCCATGAAATTTCCATATTCTCACAAGCCATTGCATTTCAATGAAAAATATGATTTTATTGAATGAGTATTCAACAAAAAGAAGAGCATTTTTATGAACCCGCATCTCCGTGACGTGGCGATCCCCAACGATTGGGACCGGCGGGGGTTGCCGGGGTGGAGTTATCACTCCAATGCCCTTCTCGAGCTCGAGAAGGAATACGTTTTCCGCAATCATTGTTCCGACGTGCCGAACCCCGGCGATTATCTGACCATGGACGTCATCGGCGAGCGCGTGCTGATCGTGCGCGGCAAGGATGGCGTCGTGCGCGCCTTCAACAATATGTGCCGTCACCGCGGCAGCCGCGTCGTCGCCGACAGCCAGGGCACCTGCAAGAACGCGCTGGTCTGCCCGTTCCACGGCTGGGTCTACAATCTCGACGGCACCCTGCGGGGCGCGGCGCGGCCGCGCTCTTTCCCCGAGCTCGACAAGACCGAGTTCGGCCTGATGCCGCTCGACCTCGAAATCTGGATGGGCTTCATCTTCATCCGCTTCCGCAAGGGCGGCCCGCAGCCTTCGGTGGCCGAGCTCTTGAAGCCGATCGAGGCCGAGATCGCCAACTACCGCGTCGCCGACATGGTGCCGTCCTGGGGTATCTGGACGCAGAAATCGCCGGTCAACTGGAAGTCGGTGCGCGACGTCGACAATGAAGGCTACCACGTCGCCATGGCGCATCCGGCGCTGCAGGACCTCTATGGCGCGACCTATTTCGACGAGCCCTTCATCAATGGCGTGTCGCGTTCCTTCGCCACTTACAACCCGCATGCCGGGCGGCGCTGGAGCGTCGGCCAATACGTCAAAATAGCGCCCGAGCCCACGCATCTGCCGGAGCACCTGCGCAAGGCCTGGATCTATTACGGCATCTTCCCCAACAACGCGCTGTCGATCATGCCGGAATCGGTGCAGTTCTATCAGGAGTTCCCGCTCTCAACCGGAGAAACGCTGCTGCGCGGCGCAGTCTATCGCTACCCGGACGAGACGAGAGAGCAGGCGGCGGCCCGCTACCTTGCTTATCGCATCGACCGCGACACGATGAATGAGGACGTGCAGCTTTCGGTGTGGTCGAACGAATCCATGCTGTCGGAAGCCTTCGAGGGTTTTTATCTCTCAGACCTCGAATATGGCGTGCGCACCCACCACGACCATCTGCGCAGGCAAGTTCCGGTGCTGAACCTGGAGACGGCGCCCGAGGAAAAGGACATGTGGGGATTGAACGACGCGCTGCGGTCGAGGGGTTAGGCAGGGCGGGGGAGATGCCAATCTCCCCCACAAGGGGAGATCAGCCGTCACCCCCGCCAGACCCCTTCCTTCCTCAGATCATCCATGGTGCGCGAAATCCCCTCGCGCAGGATCGCCACCATGTCGTCGACCTGCTCACGGCTGATGATCAGCGGCGGCGACATCACGCACATGTTGATCAGCGGTCTGACCAGCAGGCCGAGCTCGTGGCAATGCGCGTCGATGCGTTTGCCGACATCCTTGTCGAGCTGCAGCGGGTCCTTGCTCTCGCGATCGGCGACGCATTCGACGCAGGCCATCAGGCCGACGCCGCGCACTTCGCCGACCAGCGGCAGATCCTCCAGCGTCTTCAGCCGCGCCTGGAAATAGGGCGCGATCTCGCGCGCATGCTGAAGCACGCCCTCTTCCAGTAGGTCGAGGTTCTTCAGCGCCACGGCGCAGCCGATCGGATGGCTGGTGTAGGTCAGGCCATGGCCGAACAGCGCGTCGGGATGATTGGAGCGGCGCAGCTGCTCCAGCAGCCGCTCGGAGATGATGACGCCGCCGAGCGGGAAATAGCCTGATGTCACGCCCTTGGCGAAAGTGATCATGTCCGGGTCGATGCCGAAGACGTCGCCCGAGGCAAAGACATGGCCGAGCCGACCGAAACCTGTCACCACCTCGTCCGAAACATAAAGGATGTCGTTCGCGCGGCAGATCTCGCGGATACGCTTAAGATAGCCGTCCGGCGGCACGATGACGCCGCCCGAGGCCTGTACCGGCTCGCCGACAAAGGCGCCGATCCGATCGGCGCCGACGCGCGCGACGGTGTCGCGGAACTGGTCGACCAGAAAGTCGGTGAAGGCGGCGATGCTCATCTCCTTTGGCCGTCGGAACGGATCGGGCGACGAAAGCTTCATCACCAGCTCGTCGGCGCCGTCCATCCAATCGCGGTCGCGCGGGCGGCCGTTGAGGGAGGCCGACAGATAGGTCGAGCCGTGATAGGCGCCGCCGCGGCTGAGGATGAGCTTCTTTTCCGGTCGGCCGCGCACATTGTTGTAGAACTGCATGAAGCGCAACGCCGTCTCCACCGCCGACGAGCCGCCAGTGGTGAAGAAGATATGGTTGAGATCGCCCGGAGCGGCATCCGCGATGCGCCGGGCAAGCTCGGCCGAGGGCGCATTCATCGTGTACCAGGGCGTGTTGTAGGAGAGCGCCATCGCCTGGTCGTACATCACCCTTGCCAGCTCCTCCCGGCGATGGCCGACATTGATGCACCACATGCCGGCCGGACCGTCGATCAGCCGCTTGCCGGAGGCGTCGGTGATGTAAATGCCGTCGCCCTCGCCGATCAGCGCCCGCGCCTCGGTGCCTACCGAGCCGGCATATGGCCAGGGCTGGACGAGATGGCGTTTAGCGAGTTCGACCGCGTCGTCATCGCCGGGCTCGATGAGTTCGCTTGCCTTGGTCTTGCTTTGAGCCGCCATGTTAGCCTCGCGTCGTCCGGTTGCGGAATATTCTTGGACACAGAACGAAGCGAGAAACCGTGGAACTCCGGCTTTTTTTCACTTCATTTTGAATGTCCGTTCAATCAATATTGCAGAAATAGCGCTTGATTTCAATCGGCGGATGCGCTCATGATGAAAGAAAGCCGGCAAGCCAGCGAGCGATGCTCGGGGCATAAAAATCGGGAACAGGCGTCGGCGCCGATCAATGGGAAGGCCGCATGGCGGGACAGTCCGAGCCAGCAACTGAAATCACGCCCGGAGCGCTGCAATGACAGTGGCCGCGGAAGGGTCGCCCCCGCTGCGCGAAGCGGGAGCCAGACGAAGTCCCCTTCTGCAATCGGAAGCCGCTCAAGGCTTCGCGCTGATCAGCCCGACCTTCCTCTACGCGCTCTTCCTTCTCGTCCTGCCGATCCTGGTCGTGATCGCCCATTCCTTCTGGACGCAGGACTACCTCACCATCGACCACACCTTCACGCTGGAGAACTACCGGATCGCGCTGACTGAGCCGATCTACCGCGACCTGCTCTGGCGTTCGCTCTACATCTCGCTGACGGTCAGCCTGCTCACCGTGGCTCTCGCCTATCCGATCGCCTATTTCATTTCCTTCCACGGTGGTCGCCACAAGAGCCTGTGGCTCTTCCTCATTACCATCCCGTTCTGGACGAGCTACCTTTTGCGCGTCATGTCGTGGAAAGTGATCCTCGGCTATAACGGCGTGCTCAATTCCGGCCTGATGGGCCTCGGCATCATCGACGAGCCGTCGACGGCGCTGCTCTACAATTCCAGCGCCGTCATCATCACGCTGACCCACGCCTGGGCGACCTTCGCCGTCCTGCCGATCTTCGTGTCGCTGGAAAAGGTCGACCGTACGCTCGTCGAAGCGGCGACCGACCTCGGCGACGGGCCGCTGCGCTCCTTCCTGCGCGTGACCTTGCCGCTGTCGGCGCCCGGCGTCATCTCGGCCGCGCTTATCGTCATGATCCCGACCGTCGGCGACTACGTCACGCCGAAGCTGGTCGGCGGCAAGGACGGCGTCATGATCGCCAACGCCATCCAGGCACAGTTCGGCAAGGCGTCGAACTGGCCGCTGGGTGCTGCCCTCTCGGTCACCACCATGGTCATCGTCTCGCTGATGGCCGGCGCCACGGTGCTGGTCATCCGCGCCCTGCAGAGGCTGGCGCGATGACAGCGATCAGACGTTTCCTGCCGGGCTGGCTGTCGAGCTACGCCGCCCTCTACATCCTCTTCCTCTACCTGCCGGTGATCTTCCTGCCGATCTTCTCGATCAACACGGCGGCGACGCCGAAATTCCCGCTCTCCGGCGTCACACTGCACTGGTACGGGGACCTGCCGAAAACGCCGGCGCTGATCGATGCCACCTGGAACAGCCTGATCGTCGGCGTCTCCGCCTCGATCCTGTCGACGGTGCTCGGCATCCTCGCCGCCCGCTCGATCACCCGCTACCGCTATCCCGGCCGCCGCACCATCAACGGGCTGATCATGGCGCCGCTTGTGCTGCCCGAGGTGATCGTCGCCATCTCGATGCTGCTGGTGATGCTGCAGCTCGGCCTGAGCCTGTCGCTGTTCACCGTCGTGCTCGGCCATGTGCTGGTCTGCATCCCCTATTCGATGACCGTGCTGACCTCAGGCTTCGAAGGCTTCGACCGCAGTCTCGAGGAGGCCTCCGCCGATCTCGGCGAAAGCGCCTTCGGCACCTTCCGGCGCGTGACGCTGCCGATGGTCGCGCCGGCGATCATCTCCAGCCTGCTCGTCTGCTTCACCATCTCGCTCGACGAGTTCATCATCGCATTCTTCCTCACCGGCACCGAGGCGACATTGCCGATCTACATCTGGGGCCAGCTGCGTTTTGCGGCCAAGCTGCCCGGCGTGCTGGCGCTCGGCACCTTGCTGCTGGTGGCGTCCTTCGTGCTGATGACGATCGCCGAAATCCTGCGCCGCCGCGCGGCGAGACGCACCCAGAACGAGGGAGGCCTCTATGCTTGAGCGGGTCCAATCGGAGCGCACGATGCCGGATCGCACCATGATCGAGATCCGCGACGTCACGCGCAGCTATGGATCGTTCAAGGCGCTGGACAATGCATCGCTGGCGATCAGGGAAGGCGAGTTCTTCTCGCTGCTCGGCCCTTCCGGCTGCGGCAAGACCACGCTTTTGCGCATGATCGCCGGCTTCGACACGCCTACCAGCGGCATGATCGCCGTCGACGGCCAGCCGATGGACGGCATCCCCGCCAATCGGCGTCCGACCAACATGGTCTTCCAGAGCTACGCGATCTTCCCGCACCTCAATGTCGAGCAGAATGTCGCCTATGGGCTGAAGCGGCTGAGGCTCGAAGCCGGTGAGGAAAAACGCCGCGTCGAGGAGGCGCTGGCGCAGGTCTCGCTGACCGGGCTCGGCAAGCGCCGAGCCACCGAGCTTTCCGGCGGCCAGCGCCAGCGCGTGGCGCTCGCCCGCGCGCTAGTGATGCGGCCCAAGGTGCTGCTCCTCGACGAGCCGCTCTCGGCGCTCGACAAGAAGCTGCGCGAGCAGATGCAGGTTGAGCTGCGTCGCCTGCAGCAGGCGGTCGGCATCACCTTCGTGCTGGTCACCCACGATCAGTACGAGGCGCTTGCCATGTCGGACCGTATCGCCGTGATGTTCGGCGGCCGCATCGCGCAGGTCGCTTCGCCGAAGGAAATCTACCAGCGCCCGGTCAATCGGCAGGTCGCCGACTTCCTCGGCGGCATGAATTTCGTGAAAGCTCAGATCATTGAGGAGAACGGCGCTTCACTGGTGCTCGACACGCTGGGTTTCGGCCGCGTCAAGACCGACAAGCCGAAGGCTTTCGTCCGCAATGGCGGCGGCGCGGCGACGCTCGGCATCCGGCCGGAGCGCCTGCGCGTTTTGTGGGACGATGCGACGGCGAAGTTCGAGGTCGCCGGCAAGGTCGTCGAGCGCCATTATTTCGGCGAGATCACGCATCTGATTGTCGAGATACCGGGATTGGAAAAGCCGCTGTCGGTGACCGAGACCAATGATTTCGGCGCCGACGACATCCCGGTCGGCGCGCCGATCCGCCTCGCCTACGATCCCGAAGCGCTGGTGGCGATGGCCGACTGAATTTTCCTGGCGGCGACACGCCCTGCCACGATCGCGCCTTCGACATAGCCTGGAAAAGACGGCGAGAGTTCCGAAGCCGAGAAATAGACCGGCGGCGCGCCGGCAAGGATGGCGCGCTCGGCGTTTCTCGCCGTCACGTCGACGATCAGATCGCTGTAGGCGCCGCCGCTCCAGCGATCATGCGTCCAATCGCGTGAGCTGAAATCGACAATGTCGGCAGCTTCCGGGCCGAGTGCTTGCTCGAGCCTTGCCGTCAGTTCCGCGCGCAACGCCGCATCGCCGAGCCGGTGCCAGCGCAGCGCGAGAGGCCCGCCGATGAAGACGATAAGCGCGGCATGGTCGAGATCCTTGCTGGCGTCGCAGGCAAACAGCCCTGGCTGATCGCGCCACATCACCATGCCGCGCAGACCCCGCTCGCGCCAGAATGGCCTGGCATAGCGCACCAGGATCTTGATCACCGCGCCGCTTTCCCAGACGCCCAGAGCCTTTGCAAGCTCCGCCGGCAAGGCGGGCGCGAATTCGAGCTTTGCCGCCGTCGCCGGCGGCAGAGCGATCAGCGCCTTGCGTGCTTCGATCACACCGCGGGCCGAGACGATACGAACGCCTTGCTGCCCGTGCTCGATCCGTGTCGCCGGTTCGCCCAGCCGCAGCCGATCGCCGAGGTCACACGCCAGATCGTCGGCCAGCGACTGCATTGTATCGCGCAAGAAATACTGCAGCTCGAACACCTCGTTGGTGATGCGGCGATCGTTGTCGATCAGGTACCAGAACGGCACCTTGTCCAACGCCAGGCACCACAGGCCTTCGATCATCGAGCGGAAAGCGGCCTTGGCGTCGGCCGCGTCCTTCTGGCGCTCGAGCCATGTCGCAACGGTCAGCCCGGCGATCGAGGGATCGTCCGGCTCGATCCCGTTCATGCGCTCGCGGATCGCCATCGCGATCTGATAGGTCCGCTCGGCTTCCTTGGCGGGCATCGACGGATGGGTGATGAACTCGCCCTCGACATAGGTCTCGACCAATGTCCTGCCATGCGCCTTTGCCAGCGCCATCACTTCCGGCATGTCATCGCACAGAAACTGGCCGCCGCTGTCGATCAACTCGCCGAGCCCGTTCGGCATGGCCTCCACACGCCCGCCGACACGATCGCGCGCTTCCAGCACAAGGAAATCGACACCCGCGCGCTTCAATTCGAGCGCGGCCGACAGGCCGGTGAAGCCGGCGCCGACGATTGCAACGTCGGTTTTTTCTGATTTTCTGCTCAATAGCCGGCCTTGATCTTCTCGAACTCGGCGACCATGCGCTGCTTGAGCTCAGGCGCGACCGGCTGCTGGAACAGCGTCTTGTCGAGGAACTTGTCGAGATTGTCGAAACCGCGATCGGTGAGCAGCTTCTGGTCCATCGCCGCCATGCCGGCGCTGTTGCCGTGGCCGTAACCGAAGGTCTTCACCATGTATTCCGAAACGTCGGGCGCGTTGACGGCGTTCAGGAAATCATAGGCCTGGTCGAGCTTGCCCGGCGCATCCTTCATCAGCACGTAGCCACACACCCAGGTCGACAGGCCCTCCTTGGTGTTGCGGTTCATCTCGATCGGCAATCCTTGTCCTTTCAGCGTCACATAGGTCTCGTTCCAGCCCCAGACCAGATCGACCTCGTTGCCGATGAAGGCCTGGTTGAGGTCGGTATCGTCCGTCCAGTAGAACCGGATGTTCTTGTGCACGTCGCGCAGGAAGGCGGAAGCTTGGCTGAACTGCTCATCTGTCATCTTGGTCCAGTCCTTCAGTCCGATGACCAGGCTTGCCAGCGCATAGGCGTCATCGACATTGTCGCCGATGGTGACGCGGCCCCTGAACTTGGGATCGGCGAAGATTTTCAGCGACTGCGCCTCTTCCGCCGTCACCTTGTCGGTGCGGTAGAGAAGCGAAGTGTTGCCCCAATCGAAGGGCATGAACCAGGCCTTGCCGTCGGCGGTGGTCGCCAGATCCTTCATTGCCATGATGCCCGGATTGAGGTCCCTCCAGCCGGTGATTCTTGAGGTGTCGAGCGGCTGCAGCAGCCCGGTCTCGCGCCATTTCACCACGCTCTGCGAGCAGGGATGCGCGATGTCGGCCTTGAAGCCGGCCCGCATCTTCTCGAAGGCTTCGTCCTCGTCACCGAAGAAGGAGAAGGCCGGCTCGGCGCCATACTTGGCGGTATAGGCCGAATGCAGCAGCGGATCCTCATAGCCCGACCAGTCGAAGACCACGAGATCGCCGCCGCCTTCGGCGAGCGCATAGGCGGCGCCGGCGCCAACAGTGACGGCGGCGGCCAAGGCAAGGCTGCGAAGCATGGATATCATGGCGCGAGAAACTCCCCCGTCGCGAACGCGTTCGGCGAGGTTAGGAGAATTCCGGGCATTTGGCGAGCCTGCCTGCCCCGCTGTGCAAGCGGAGCAGGCAACGACCGGAGAGCACTCAATAGCCCGCTTTGATCTTCTCGAACTCGGCGATCATCTTGAGCTTGAGCTCGGAAGGCAGCGGCTGCTGGAACAGCGTCTTGTCGACCCACTTTTCCACGTTGTCGTAGCCCTTTTCCTTCAGCACCGCCTGGTCGACGCCGGCCATACCCTTGGCGTTGGCCTGGCCGTAGCCCCAGTCCTTGACCAGCACCTTGGCGACTTCCGGATCGTTGACGGCGTTGAGATAGTCATAGGCCTTATCGACGTTGTCGGGCGCGTCCTTGAACAGCACACAGCCGCACACCCAGGTCGACATACCCTCGTCGGTGTCCTTCTTGGACTTGATCGGCACACCGGCCGCTACCGATTGCACGGTGGCATCGTTCCAGGCCCAGGCGAGGTCGACCTCGCCGCCGCTCAACAGCTGCACGATGTCGGTCGTGTCGGTCCAGTAAGAGCGGACGTTCTTGTGCACCTGGCGCAGGAAGTCGGATGCCTGCTTGAACTGCTCGTCCGTCATCTTGGTCCAGTCCTTGAGCCCGATGGCGAGGCTGGCCAGCGCATAGGCGTCGTCGACATTGTCGCCGATCGAGACGCGGCCCTTGTACTTCGGATCGGCGAAGGCTTTCAGCGACTGCACGTCCTTCTCGGCGATCTTGTCGGAATTGTAGGTGAGCTGCGTGTCACCCCAGTCCCACGGCATGAACCAGGCCTTGCCGTCGGGAGTGGTGGCAAGATCCTTCATCGCCATGATGCCCGGGTTGAGGTCTTTCCAGCCGGCGATCTTCGAGGTGTCGAGCGGCTGCAGCAGCCCCGCCTCGCGCCATTTCACCACGCTCTGCGAGCAGGGATGGCCGAGATCGGCCTTGAAGCCGGAGCGGATTTTCTCGAACGCTTCGTCTTCGTCGCCGAAGAAGGCGAAGGTCGGCGAGTCGCCGTTCTTCTCGACATACTTGCCGTGGAAGCTCGTATCCTCATAGCCGGACCAGTCGAACACGATCAGGTCCTTGTCGGCGGCAACGGCGAACGCCGCCGCCGAAGCCGCAAGCGTCCCGGCGAGCGCCAATGTCAGTGTCAGGCGTCGGCTGAGTTTCTTCATGCTGTTCCATCCTCTTTTGGTCTTGCCGGTCTTG
Organism: Mesorhizobium sp. WSM4884; assembly: GCF_029625675.1. Taxonomy (NCBI): domain Bacteria; kingdom Pseudomonadati; phylum Pseudomonadota; class Alphaproteobacteria; order Hyphomicrobiales; family Phyllobacteriaceae; genus Mesorhizobium; species Mesorhizobium sp. WSM4884. The sequence goes on along the minus strand of NZ_JARTVO010000003.1, from coordinate 5,281 downwards.
CTGGCCGGCTGCTGCTAACCTCGGCTGTTCGCTAACCGTAGTGTTTCGGGAAGGCGGCCGCCAAAAAGGCATTGGCCGCCTGCAGCGCGGTTTCGCGCGTCGTGTCCTCGGTGCCCATCATCAACCGCAGCCATAGGCCCTCCAGCATGGCCGAGAGCGCCAGGGCCATGACCTGCGGCTCGTAGGCGTAACCGCCGCTTTGCTTCAGCGTCGCGCAGAGATCTATGAAGACTTGTTGATAATAGGCATCGCGCGAGCTGCTCAGCGCCTGGTAGGTCGGCCGCGACTTGGCCTCGCCCCAGAAGGCGCACCAGGCGGCGAGCTTGCGCTTGTTGCAGATCGAGCGATCGAAATCCGCCCACACCAGCGCCTGCAGCTGTCTCGCTGGATCGTCGCCTGCCTTCTGCAAGGCGGTGCGCCAATGCGCCGAATACTCGTCATACATGTGCTGCAGCGTGGCGACGAGCAGCTTTTCCTTGCTCTCGAAATGGAAGTTGACGATGCCGCGCGAGAGACCCGCGCCGTCGGCGACGTCGGCCATCGTCGTTTCGGCGTAGCCGCGCTTGGCCAGTGAATCGATCGTCGCCTCGATCAGCTGCAGCCGCCTGACCTCTTTCGAAGCCTTGCGGCCGCGCTTCTCGCCGTCGGCTTTTCCCGGCTCGGCGATGGTGTCCCTTGCCTCTGTGCTCTTCATGGGTGTGGCGGTCTCCAGCATCGCCGGTTATCCGACCGGCTTCCAACCGCGCAGATGAGTGGGGCGGTGCTCACCACTGTCAAGCACCTTCTGCATCGCCTCCCAGGTCCGGATGTTCTTGTCGACATAGGCCGCGCCGACCGCGGCGGCGACGAGTTGATAAAGCGGCCTCTTGAGGCGGACCAGTTCCTCTCGCGCGACCTAGCGGTACCACGCGTTGCGGTCGCGAACGGCGACGTCGATGAAGCCGGCTCGGCGCATCGCTTCGGCGTAGCGCGCCGGCGAAGCCATGGCGAAGGACAGGCCTTCCGCCGCGACATAGGCCTTCATATCCGCGAACGGCTCGCCGTCATGCGAGATCATCCAGTTCGACGCGGCGAAGACGCCACCGGGTTTCAGCACGCGAAAAATCTCGGCGAAAAGCGCCTCCTTGTCCCGCACGTGCAGCAGCGCGTCCTTGGAGAAGACGACGTCGAAGGAGGTGTCGGCGAACGGCAGCGGCCCCGGCGGCGCCTGGACGAAACGGACGCGGTCCTGGAGACCTTCCAGGATCGCCTTTCGCCTCGCCATCTCGATCACCGGCCCTTCGACGTCGAAGCCTGTGGCTGGAGCAGCGCCATGCCGCGCGACCAGATGCAGCGTGATGCCGCCGGCCCCGCAGCCGATATCGAGGATCGTCTTGCCCTTCAGCGACAGGCCTTCGACCACGCGGTCGACCTCGTCGGGGCCGCCCGGCGACAGGTAGCCGTCGCCCCAGAGCGCTTCGAGGAAGCGAATGGCGGCATCGTTATATTCCGGCTCGGCGTCAGCCGTTTCGATCATCGGATCTTCAGCCCCAACTGCCGATCTGGGTCGGTCCAGAGATACGGGCAAAGCCTAGCGCATTAACCAGAAAACGCAACATCATTTGTTGAACATTCATTCAATATACTGGACAAAAAGCCGTTAGCCGTGCCAAATTCCGCGCATCGGGAACAACCAGCCGCGAGCAATCCCAGGAAAAGTGTGAAGCGGTTTTCCGTCCGGAATTACGTAAAAACAAGAAGATAGGGGCGGCCGAATGGAGGTTGAGCGCACATGAAGGCGTGGGACGCGATCGTCATCGGCGGCGGCCATAACGGGCTGGTCAACGCCTGTTACCTGCAGCGCGCCGGCCTCGACGTGCTGGTAGTCGAGAAGAACGACTGGATCGGCGGCGCCGCGACCAGCCGCGAGTTGACGCCGGGCTTCCTCTACTCCAACTGTTCCTATGTCTGCTCGCTGTTCCGACCCGAGATCATGCGCGACCTGGAGCTGCCGCGCTTCGGCCTGCAGGTCATCTCCTATGAGGGCGGCGCGGTGTTCACCCGCGACGGCGACTACCTCGCCAACTACCGCGATCACGACGCGCATCGGCGCGAGTTCGCCCGCTTTTCGAAGCGCGACGCCGAGGCCTATGACCGCTACTCGCGCGACGTCACGAGGCAGTGCCGCTTCATCCAGCCGCTTTTGATGCGCACAGCGCCCGATCCGACCAGCTTCAAGCCGCGCGATCTCGGCGAGTTGCTCTATCTCGGCAAGAAGTTCGCCGGGCTTTCGGCCGAGGAGATGGCGCTGACCCTGCGCTTCTGGACGATGTCGATCTCCGAGTTCCTCGACGAATATTTCGAGACCGACGTCATCAAGGCGAACTTCGCGCTCTCCGGCATCATCGGCACCGCGCTCGGGCCGATGTCGCCCGGAACCGCATACGTGCTGCTCCACCACTATATGGGCGAGGTCGACGGCTCGGTCGGCGCCTGGGGCTATGCGCGTGGCGGCATGGGCGCCGTCACCCGGGCGCTCGCCGCCTCCTTCAAAGCCTCGGGCGGCACCATCCGCACGGGCGCCGAGGTCGATCATGTGCTGATCAGGAATGGCAAAGCCAGGGGCGTCGTGCTTGCCGGCGGCGAGGAAGTTTACGGCAAGCTCGTCGTCTCCAACGCCGATGTCAAGCGCACCTTCCTGAAGCTGGTCGAGGGGAAGGAGCTGCCCGAAATCTTTCTCAGGCGCGTCAGAAATTTCAAGATCCGCGGCTCGTCCGGCAAGGTCAACATCGCGCTGGATTCGCTCCCCGAATTCCCGGCTCTGCCGAAGGACTCGCCGGTCTATCGCGCCGACATGCATTTCACCGATTCCATCGAGCGCATGGAGCGCGCCTATGACGACTGGAAGGCAGGGCGCTGGTCGGCCGATCCCTTCCTCGACATGATGATCCCGACCACGCTCGACCCGACCATGGCGCCGCCGGGCAAGCACTTCATGAGCTGCTTCGTGCAATACGCGCCGCCGAAGATAAACGGCCGCGACTGGACGGACGCCGACCGCGACGGCTTCGCGGAGAGCGTGATTGCGCAGATCGCCGAATATTCGCCGGGCTTCCACGACCGTATCGTCCATATGGAAGTGCGCACGCCGCGCGAGATCGAAGCCGAGGTCGGGCTCACCGAAGGCAACATTTTCCAGGGTGAGCTCACCTTCGACCAACTGCTCTTCAACCGTCCGGTGCCGGGCTACGCGCAATACCGCTCGCCGGTCGGCGGGCTCTATATGTGTGGCTCCTCCACCCATCCTGGCGGCGGCGTGATGGGCGCGCCCGGACGCAACGCCGCCGCCGAGATCCTGCGCGACCTCGCCAAGCCAACCCTGCATATGAGCCTCGCCCATGACCTCATCTGAAGCGAACTGGGACGTCATCGTCATTGGCGGCGGCCACAACGGCCTTGTCGCCGCCGCCACGCTGGCCAAGTCCGGCCGCAAGGTGCTGCTGCTCGAGGCCGGCAGCGAGGTCGGCGGCGCGGCGCGCACCGAGGAATTCGCGCCCGGCTTCCGCGTCTCGGCAATCGCGCATCTGCTCAACCGGCTGCATCCCGATGTGGTGAAGACGCTTGAGCTGGAGCGCCATGGTCTCAAGGTCGAGCGCTCGGACTTCGTTCCGTCGGTCGCGCTGTCGAAGAACGGCCCGCTGGTGCTGCACGGCGCCTATGGCGAGGTGCTGACGGGCGCCAGCCCTTCGGAGCAATCCACCTGGAAGGACCTGCGCGCGCAGCTGTTGCGCTACGCCGGCATCCTGAAACCGTTCCTGTCGCGCCGGCCGCCGGACCTTGCCGGCATGTCGCTCGCCGAAATGACCGGGCTCGGCCAGTTGGCGCTGGCTCTGAGGAAGCTCGGCAAGGAAGATATGCGCGACTTTCTGCGCGTGCTTTTGATGAACGTCTCTGACCTGCTCGACGAGCAGCTTGAGGATGACCGGCTGAAGGGCCTGCTCGCCTTCGACGCAACGCTGGGCAGCCATCTCGGGCCGCGCTCGCCGACCTCGCTGCTTGGCCTCTACTACCGGTTGGCCGGCGAGATCGGCGGCCTAGCCGGCGCGCAGATACAGCCCAAGGGCGGCATGGGCGCCGTCGTTGCCGCCATTCGCTCGGCGGCGGAGAAAGCGGGGGCTGCGATCCGCCCGGCCTCGCCGGTCGCCAGGGTGATCGTCGAGAAAGGCCGCGCCGTCGGTGTCGTCATGCAGAGCGGCGAGACGCTGCGCGCACAGACCGTCGTCTCGGCCATCAACCCCGCAACGACGATCCTCGATCTGGTCGGCCCGGGCGAGGTCGATACCGGCTTGGTCCGCAAGGTGAAGAACATCCGCATGAAGGGCGATGCGGCAAAGCTCCATCTCGCGCTCGACCGGCCGCCGCAATTCGAAGGCGTCGACGCCGCCGGCCACAAGGGCCGTCTCGTCATCGCGCCTTCGCCCGACCATGTCGAGCGGGCCTTTAACCCGTCGAAATATGGCGAGTTTTCGCCCGAGCCGGTGATGGAGATTACGCTGCCCAGCCTCGCCGATCCTGCGCTGGCCCCCTCCGGCGCCTGCGTGCTCTCGGCGGTGGTGCAATACGCCCCCTATGCGCTGAGGCAGGGCTGGACCGCCGGCAAGCCGCAATTCCTCAAGGCGATCATGGCGCAACTCGAAGCCTATGCGCCTGGCATCGGCGCGACCGTGCGCCATGCCGATTTGCTCACACCGGCCGACATCGAGACACGTTACCGCATGCCCGGCGGCCACTGGCACCATGGCGAGCTGCAGGCCGACCAGATGCTGATGTCACGGCCGGTCTCCGGCTGGTCGGGCTACGACACGCCACTCGAAGGACTGTTCCTTGCCGGCGCCGGCTCGCATCCGGGCGGCGGCGTCTCCGGCGCGCCCGGCCTCAACGCCGCGCGCCGCATCATTGCGATGAGGGGGTGAGATGATTTTGCAAATCGCCGAAGCTGCGCTCTACCGCGCCCCCCTCTGGCCTGCCGGCCATCTCCCCCACGCGGGGGGGGATCGGCAGTTCGCGCGCCCGGCTTACCTCTTGGAACGTTGGCGATTGGCGAAAGCCGACGCGACGTCCGATCTCCCCCCTCGTGGGCAGGGGAATCGCACATGAGTAGAAAAGGACTCTTGTGCGGTATGTGGAAATCGATTCTGAGAGACCTCTGGATGATCGGAGGTCGCGATGGTGTTTCTGGATGTATTCGGCGAGGTCCCGGACCCGCGGGACTTGACCGCGCAGCACCCGTTGCCGGAGATTT
>NZ_JARTVO010000029.1:0-63973 GCF_029625675.1 Mesorhizobium sp. WSM4884 | reverse complement strand
GATGGATGCTGAAGCGTGGTAACTCCAGTCTCCTCGGTCCGGTCCGAATGGACAACCTCTCGAAAGCTCACACCTAGGATGGGTGCTGCCACGCGGCTCGGACTCAGCGTGCATTATCACGTAAATGTTGAGAGAATGAATGGCGCCGCGAAGGGCAATTCCAGCCGTCCAAAGCGACAGGCGTGTCGCGGCCTCGACATTGCAGTGGCGCTTACCTAACACGGCCTCACACTGCCCTCTAAACGGCCCCGAATTTGAACTGACGGCCCCTGGCCGGTTCATCGGGCAGGTCAAGGGCTAGGTGTAGTACACAGGGCTCATAACTTTCAGTTTCTAGTTGGTACGATGGGCCGTGGACGGTCGATGCAGACTTCAAGATGGCGAACGAAGCTCTCCATGCGTGCGTTGTCGAGGCAAGTGCCTTTGCCATGCTCGCGACTGGAGAGATTTCAAAATGAGCCTTGTAAGCGGAGAATGCCGCCGACGCTGTTCGGCTTGCTCGTGCCCTTGACGGCGGTAGGCTCGGCAGGGCCGAGGCCAGAGTTGCCGTAGTGGTCGTAATCGACCTCGGCTGTGACCGTGAAGCCGGGAACGACCATGTAGGCGACGTTTGCAGCCACACCAGCATCCTTGAGCTGATCACCCGAGACCTGAAGGTTGAACGAAGTTTTCTCGTCAAACTCGTAGGTGGCGCCCGCCCAGAAAGCCCACTGGCCGTTCCAGATTTTGTACGAGCCGCGCCCATGATTGGCAATTGCGCCGTTTGAGTCCTCGTTGAGACTGGCATTGGAACCGTAGCCGAAGAGTCCAAACAGCGACAGCTGGTTTGTGACAGCGACGTCGACGCGGATCTTGCCGGCAAAAGCTTCGTAATTGCTGTCATAAGCCGCGACGCCGATGATCGAGCCCCAGCCTTGCGTGTATTTCAAGCCGGCGACAACGTGCGGAATATAGCTGTCGATAGTACCGGCTGAGCCCGATCCTTGTTCGAGCGAAATCACAGTCGAAATGCCGTTGCCGGCGTCGAAGTGGTACTGAGCCACGTTGGTGTCGAAGCCGGCCGACGGAACGAGCATACTATCGAGAACGTTGCCAGCGTAGCTTGCAAACGTATCGAAGGCCGACCCCTCCTTGCCAACTCGCAGGCCTCCCAGCTCGACCCAGGCAGAAGCCAGTGCGAGGCCGCTGTTGAAATCATAGTTCTGAGGACTGTCATGCGAGTTAGCGCTGTTGCCAAAATTCACCTGGGTTTCGGTATAGGTCGTCAACGCGCCGAGCTCGGTCTGCTGGCCGGTCCAAGTTTTGAACGTGAAGCGTGTGCTGTTTCGCCAAGTGCCTTGGTCCTCGCCAGTTCTCACGTCCGAGGTTCTTGCGCTGTCATACGATCGGACGTCACCCAGGCCGATATCGTAACGGACATAGCCGCCGATGCGCAGGCAGGTCTCGGTGTTGGGAATATAGGAATATCCCGAGCCGAGGACGTCGCAGATCTTGATGTACTCGGCCGGTTCCCGCTCGGCGCCAGCTGCTCGACCGACGGAAATGGTCATCAGAGCAGTTAAGCCGAGAAGAGGACTCTTGATGTACATGTCTAGATCTCCATGAAGGAATAAAAAGGATAGAGGCGAAAGAGCAAGCTTTTCCTCTAAATTTTGTGCGTGTTGTCTCCAATATGTGGACGCCAAAGCGCTTGACACGAGAGGTGAGCCAGCGTAAAAGCCACATGTACTTATAATAGTGTTTTCTGCTAGGAGATTCATTATCGTTTACATGTGAAACACTCCGGTCGGACCGCTGCAGCTCTCCGAATAGAGCAGCAAGCGACATGCCAACCTGAAGCGTAGATGCGGCCGACACCAAAATCGGGCCGACGCGCCTTCGTCTCGCTGGAATCACTTTTTTTGAGGGTCACTGCGAAAAGAAATGTGCGACACGGTTCGCCATGTTCGATATGTGACAGTCTCGTTTAACAGCGACGGCTTCCCGTCTGACCGCAACGGAGGCCGCGCCATCCGCTACCGAGAAGGATCACTGCGCGTACGCTCCGCAAGGGCTGCGCCAGGAACAGAGGGCGTGCACGTCCGAGGCGTCGCATGGTGGCCGCAGCACCTTTTCGCCGCTGTAAGTTCGCCGTGCAGGTACATTGCGCGGCCGGAAGCGAGAGGGAGCGCACCCTGAAACGGCTGCCTACGGCTCGCCTCGAGTAATTGGCGATGAACAGTATTCTCGAGAACTTAGTCTCGACGGAAAGAGCAACGAAAGGAAGCCGCTTGGACGAGCACGATCCGAAGGAAGAACCGATCGAGACCATTTTCCGCAACGGCACAATCACTGCCGTGGGTATCCTGCTTGCCTTTTCCCTCGGCTTCCTCACTCATTGGGCCGCGAACCCCTTGCCATGGCAACTCTACGATCTGTTCGCCGTAGTGCCGATCCTGCTCGGCATCGCACTGCAGATGAGAGCGCTGTCCATGCTGCTCGACATGAGTTCCTTGCGGCGCCCCATCTACGAACGCGCCAATCGCATTTTCATGGTCGGCCTCATCCAGACCGCGTGTGGCGTCGGCATGGCCATCTTGGTCGATCTTTTCGGGATATCGGTAGGGGGCACGCTGCCCGGCGCTTGACGACAAGCCACACCGCTCTTCGCTCGAAGCGACGTCAAGCCGGGGAACCTTGTGCACCCCCTAGCGGCGTCCTCCTTTCATCAAATGAGCCGACGTCAGCTTTAGAGCGTCTCGGTGGCTAAAGCCGGTATGGTTTTTCGGCCGGCAGGGAAGGCCGCTGGCTGGACCTGGATGGCGTCTGAACGAGGCTTGACAGGTCCGTTGCGTCGGACATGAATTTCGCATTGCAAAGTTCTTCCGCAGACGCCTCAAGCACACTGCACTGGCGTCACGTACTCAGACGTTGAATGCGGCACCGCACCATCACCTCAGGCGCAACCATGGCACGCGCGCTCCCCGGCGTGGTTGACCCCATCCTGTCCAAACGAGACTGCGACATAAGCGGGACGCACTGACTTAGGTCAGAGACCAGGACGAGCGCGCAACGAAAGAATGATGGATGAGCGACGTGGGATGACAGCTCCTTGCACACCTCAATCCTGACAAAGTACCGGGACCCCCGGCCGCCTTGGTATACCATCTATCCGACTGTGCCAGACTTCTCTGCGGCAGTTGGTGCTGACGATTATGAGGAATGGCTGGGGGGCCTCCCGGCCGACGAATCGGTGTCGCTCTATTTCCACATTCCGTTTTGCCGATCCATGTGCTGGTATTGCGGCTTCCCTACCGCGGTCATCCGTCGCAACGGCCCGATCCTTAATTATTTAGCGGTGCTGCGTCAGGAGATCAGTTTGGTGTCGGAGCAAGTGCGGCAAGGGCTGCCGGTGAGCGATGTGCATTTCGGCGGCGGAACGCCTCACCTTATCGGGCCAGCCGAGCACTTGGCGCTGATGGAATTTCTACGCCGCCACTTCGCTTTCAGCAAAACTGCTGCGATCGCCGTGGAGATCGATCCCCGAACGTTCACACCGGAAATGGCCGAAGCCCTGGCAGCTAACGGTGTCAACCGCGCGAGCATCGGATGCAGAGCTTTGATCCCGATGTGCAAAGGCGATCAATCGGATCCAGAGTAAGGTGCAGACGGCCGCTGCAGTCCAAAATCTCCGCCGGCATGGCGTTGGCCATATCAACTTCGACCTCATCTTCGGTCTACCGAAACAGACTGTGCAGTCCTGCATCCAGACCGCGATGGCTGCGGTCGCCATGCGCCCCAACCGGCTTGCGGTGTTCGGATACGCGCATATTCCTTCCGTGATAAAGAATCAGCGCCTAATCGAGCAGGCAGGTCTACCGGACGGCGATCTTCGCGCCGAACAGGCTGCAACTGTCGCCGAGACACTGGTTGGCGCTGGCTACCGGGAGATCGGGCTCGATCATTTCGCTCCGCCGGACGACGAACTTGCGCTAGCGCCAGAAGACCGGGCGCCTACGGCGTAATTCGCTGGGATACTCGGCCGATACTTGCAAAACGTGATCGGCTTCGGCGCGTCGGCTATTGGCCGAGTCCGCGAGGGGTATGTTCAGAACGAAGTAACACGGGATTCTTACGCCCGGCACATCGCAAGTGGACGTCTGGCGACATCAAAGGGTCACCGTCTGACCGACGATGACCGGGTGCGCGCAGCGATCATCGAGCGACTGATGTGCGATTTGGAGGCCGACGTGCCGACCATCTGTGCCGCCCACGAAATCGAACCAGCTCGTTTTCTCGATTCAGTTGAGAGTTTGGTGACGCTGGCTGAGGAGGGGATCCTGGACGTCGAAAACGGCTTCATCCGCGTGCGGCCGGAGCACCGCTTTGTTGTTCGCGCCGTTGCTGCTGCATTCGATGCTTTTCTCGCGAATCGATGAGTTGAGGCCACGACGCCGAAAGGCATCAGACCTTGTTTGGCGCTCGTCGGCATGGGCTCTCGCAGAAGACTCCGCAAGCGTATGCAGGGGACTTCCACTTGACGCCGCGTTCACCATCATCTCGCCTGGGTGCGCGCGAAAGCGCACAACCCGGAGCACGCTGCTCTCGGTGTGAGGCTGTGCTCTGCAAAGCACCGGTGATCCACCCTGTCCCTGGACAGCAGCTTGATGGCGTCATCTTGGAGGACGAGAAAAGATTGTCGAGGTACGGGTACGAATTGCCTCGGTCGTCCGTTCAATCGAAAGCACTGTCTGCGGAGGCACCTCTCCTTCATGCAGTGACAGGAGATGCTGGGCGACTTCCTTATCTGCTGCGGTGAGTCGATGATTTAGGCGGAGAAAGTCCATCCAGGTGGGGGTGCGGAATGTCTCCGTCCAAAGTGACGGTGTTTGCAGATTTCGCTGGAGCGTCCAGTTTCGTGCACCGGCACGGCTCTGGACGTGTCGCCGCGTGCGCATGGAGCCCAGAAAGGCCTCGATATTTTCCTCCGATATCAAATACTCGACCTTGGCCACGATAGGGCCACTTCTGGGTTTCAGATCGAGAGCCACGTCCGGCGGATGAAAAACTGAACTTTCTTGATCGGTTTCTTCCCAGGGACGGACCGGCAACACGATCCCCGCTGCTGCAACCAGCAACAGAGCGCCTGCGGCGCCCTCCAATGCTGAGGTCAAGGAATAGTTTTGCGCGACAGAACCCCAGATCCAGCTGCCAGCAGCCATACCGCCTGCGCTCAAGGCGTAGTAAATGGAGAGCGTGCGGCCTACAACCCACCTTGGGCTTGCCAACTGCACCGACACGTCAATGCCCGTCCAGGTGATAAGCCAACCCGCTCCGCCGAGCGCCAGCGAAATGGCCGCCACAGGAAGCGACGATGTAAGGGCAAGGGAGAGGCAACAGACTGCACAAGCCACAGAGGCGAAGGCCACCAGCCTGTTTTGAGACGTGACCTTCCTCAAGAAGCCGTTGCCCATACCCGCGATGAAAGCACCCATGCCGAAGCCGGCCAATAAGATACCGTAGACAATTGGCCCACTCTTCAACTGATCCCGGACGACGAGGGGGAGCAACGCCAGAATGGAGATGCTTGCCAACCCGAAAAGAGCGGCTCGGGCGGTCGCTGCCCTGATCTCCAAAGACATCGCCGTAAAGCGCACTCCGTCATGAATTGCCGTCGTCATTCTCTCACGAGGGAGAGGCGAAGAGCGGACCTCCCATTTGGTGCGCCATATCGCGCTTATGGGCGCCAGATCACTCACCGCAGCCAAGGCGAAAGCGGCCAGCGGCCCAAAGACGGCCAGGATCACGCCCCCCAAGGCTGGACCAACGCTGCGCACAATGTTGTATCCGACGGACATAAGCGTCACTGCGGCCGGAATGTCGCGTTTGTGAAGGATATCGCCGACCGAAGCGTGCCAAGCCGGATCATTCAAGGCAAAGCCGCAGCCGGCCAGGAAACCTAACCCGAGAATCAGCCAAGGACTGACAAATCCCAGACCCACAGAAATCATCAGCGTCGTCGACGCCGATGCTATCAGGCAGTGTCCCGCAAACATCACCCACCGGCGGCTGAAGTTGTCGGCAATGGCTCCGGCGAAAACTGAGAGGAAGAACACCGGCAATGTGGATGCGGCCTGGACGAGTGCCACCATGAGGTCGGACGCTGAAATCGTTGCCATAAGCCAACTGATGGCGACCGTTTGCACTAGCCAACCGAGGCTGGAAATCTGGGTGGCCGCCCAAATTGAGCGAAACACCTTGTTTCGAAATGGGGCGAGCGTCTTTGAAACGGGCGGTTGGGGATTTTCGCTCTGCATGAGGTATTGCTGGCCTTCGATGAGCGCTGCGATTTGAGCAAGCGGGTCGATACTTAGACATCGCGGAGCACCGCACGGACCCCAGCTCTATGGAGCTTGCCGGCGACTATTTGCGTATTGAGCCATTCTCATAGTCTCATTCATGAGCAGTCCTGTGCGCAAGCATTGCTTTGCTAAATTCCCACCACAAGCGCGCCGCCGCTGAGACCCGCACCCGCTGCCGCCAAGAGGACTTTCTCGCCAGGCCGAAACGGCTGCGCCCGATGGGCCAGCGACAATGAGAGCGGGATCGTCGCGGCGGAAGAGTTGCCATATTCGGCGATCGTCTTGACGATCGAGTGATCAGCGATGCCGAGGTTCCTGCCGACCGCGTCGAAAATGCGCGCATTGGCCTGATGCGGCACGAAACGATCGAGGTCTTGCGGCCTCAGTCGGGCAGCAGTGAGCGCATCTCTCGAGCAGGCGGTCATCATCTCCACGGCCTTGCTGAATACTTCACGGCCGTCAGTGATCGTCATCCGTGTCTGCGCGAGGTCGAGGTCGGCATGGAACGGAGTGTTGCTTCCCCCGGCGGGAATCTGGATTAGCCCGTAGCGCGAGCCGTCGGAATCCACCGAAGCGCCGAGAATGCCTCGATCCGGGTCATCGCAAGGACTGATCACCATGGCGCCGGCGGCATCGGCAAACAGCACGGCGCTGGCGCGCTCGGCCAAATTGATGCGGTGGCTGAGGATGTTGGCGGCGATGACAAGGCTCGCTTTGCCGTGCAGGCGGGTGAACCCGTCGGCGAACATCAGCGCATAGATGAAGCCGGCGCAGGCGCCGGTCAGGTCGATCGCTCCGGCGCGGCCTAGCCCCAGCCGATGTGCGACCAGCGGCGCGCTTGGCGGCAGAAGGTGATCGGGCGTCGACGTGGCGAGCAAGAGTAGACCGACGTCGCCGCGGTCGATACCGGCATTGGTCAGCGCCATGTCGCCGGCAGAGGCGGCAAGGCCCGACAGCGTGTCTTCGTCTGTTGCCCAGAAGCGCGAGCGAATTCCGGTGCGCCGCTCGATCCAGCCGGGCTCAAGCCCGAGCCGGTCTTCGATTTCCGGGTTCTCGACCTTGCGCGTCGGCGCATGATGGCCGAAGCCGAGAACGCGCGACGATAGGTTCATGGCCGCGAGCCGAAGCGTTCGCCGGCCTCCTCTATCGCGTCATAGAGCCCGTCCAATTCGTCGCTGGTGATGCAATAGGGCGGCAGAAGATAGAGGACATTGCCGAGCGGGCGCACCAACAGGCCGCGCTCAAGGAAAAAAGCGCGCAGTTTTGGCCCGATCTCGGCCAGATAACCGGCTGAGCCGGTGCGTAGGTCGAGTGCCGCGATGGTGCCGGTTGTCCGGCAGTCGGTGAAATATGGATTGTCCCGGAAGCGTTGCAGCCCCGCGGCCTGCCTCGCGCTCAAGACCGCGATCCGCTCGGCCACCGGCTCGTCACGCCAGATCTCGACATTGGCAAGTGCTGCCGCGCAGGCGATCGGATTGGCGGTGTAGGAGCTCGAATGGAAAAACGTCTTCTTGCGATCCTCCGAAAAGTGAGCGTGGAAGATGGCATCGGTGGCGATCGTGGCGGCCAGCGGGATGGTACCACCGGTCAGACCTTTCGAGGTGCACAAGATGTCGGGCGAGACGGACGCCTGTTCGCAGGCAAACATGGTTCCGGTGCGCCCCCAGCCGGTCATCACTTCATCGGCGATCACGAGCGTGCCGGAGGCTTCGGCGATCCTCTTCAATTCGGCAAGAACCCAGGCCGGATACATCAGCATGCCGCCGGCGCCAAGCACCAGCGGCTCGACGATCAGCGCGGCTGCGCGCCGGTCGCGGCTAACGGCCTCGAACCGATCCAGCGTTTCCTGCTCGCGCCCGGCGGCCGGGAAGGGGATGGTGTCGACCTCGAACAGCAAAGGCTCATAGGCGGCGTTGAAGACGCCACGGGCGCCGACGCTCATCGTGCCGATGGTGTCGCCATGATAGCTGTGCTCCATGACGGCGATGCGCGAACGCGACGCGCCGATGTTACGGAAATAGCCGAGCGCCATCTTCAGCGCGACTTCGACTGAGGTCGAGCCACTGTCGGAATAGAACACCCGGTGGAGGCCGGCGGGTGCGATGCCTACAAGCGCCTCGGCCAGCCGTTCGGCCGGCTCGTGGGTGAAGCCCGCGAAGATGATCTGGTCGAGGCTCGAGGCGGTCGTCTCGATGGCCTTCATGATGCGGGGGTGGCGATGGCCATGGGTGACGACCCACCAGGAAGAAATCGCATCGAGGATGCGGAAGCCGTCGGCCTTGTGGAGATAGGCGCCTTCAGTCAGCACGATTTCAGGGAGCGAGGGCTCTAGCGCGTGCTGCGTGAACGGATGCCAGACTCGAGACTCCGCCATCAGTCGCCTCCGGCAATCATGGCCAGGTCGAAGCCGGAAATCATTGCATCTCTCAACGTTTCACCCGTCAGCGGACCGAGGTGCGGCAGCCTGCCCAGCTGCGGCACGCCGCCGAATTCCACGATTGTCCTTTGTGTATCGGCCACCTCTTCGCCAATGAAGGCAATGCCGATGAGCGGGATGGAGCGGGCTCTCAGGGCCTCGATCGACAACAGCGTATGATTGATGGTGCCAAGCGCGGTGCGGGCGCACAGTATGACCGGCAGCCGCCATTGTTCGAATATGTCAATGAACCTTGTCTGTCGATTGAGCGGCACCATCAGCCCGCCGGCGCCTTCGATGACGAGCGGTGTCGGCAGGACCGGAAATGAAAGATCGTCGGCCTCGATCGCGACGCCGTCGATTTCGGCTGATCGATGCGGCGACAGCGGCATCGTCAGTCGATAGACTTCGGGCAGCACGCGTCCGTCGGGCAAGCCGGAAAGCCGGGCGACGACCTCGCTGTCGGTCTCCTCGTTGAGGCCCGATTGCACCGGCTTCCAGTAGAAGCCGTCGAGCAGCCCGGCAAGTCCGGCCGAAAACACTGTCTTGCCAATTCCAGTGTCTGTTCCGGTGACGACGATGCGTTTGGTCATGCTGTGGCCAACACTCCGACGAGAGCCTCGACCATGGCGGAAATGTCGGCTTCGTCGACGTTGAGAGTCAGCGAAATGCGCAGGCGCGACGTACCCTCAGGCACTGTCGGCGGGCGAATGCCGCGTATGTCGAAGCCGCGTGCCTGCAGTCCTGCCGCCACCGCCATGGTGCGGCTGTTATCGCCGATCACAAGCGGCTGGATCTGCGAGCCGCTGGGCATCACGCCGCAGCGTTCGGCCAATTGCCGGCTCGCGAAAGCGACACGCTCGTGCAACTGAGCACGACGCATAGGCTCGTCAGACAGAATAGTCAGCGCCTCACGTGCCGCGACTGCCATCAGCGGCGATGGTGCGGTCGCATAGATGAATGGCCGGCACCGGTTGATAAGATAGTCGCACAGTGTTCGCGGTCCGGTAACGAGCGCGCCGGATGCGCCAAGCGCCTTGCCGCATGTGTGGAGCGTGACGATGTTGTCGCGGCCTTCATACGCGGCGGCCAGTCCCCGGCCGTCCGGTCCCCAGACGCCGGTGGCATGCGCTTCATCGACGACGATGAATGCCTGGTACCGATCAGCCAGCGCGACCAGGCTCTCCATCGGCGCACGGTCGCCATCCATGCTGTAAAGGCTTTCGAAGGCGATCCACACCCGCCCCATGCCGCCTTCGGCGCGCCAGCGGGTGATTGCGTCCTCGACAGCGTCGACGTCGTTGTGCGCGGCCAGCTTGAACTCAGCGCGCCCGGCCTGGGCACCCTCATGCATGCTGGCATGAGCGAGCTCGTCGAGGACCAGCAGGTCGCCTTTCTGCGGCAGGGCCGTCAGCAGAGCGAAGTTGGCGATATAGCCGCTGCCGAAGAACAGTGCACGCTCGGCTCCGAAAAATGCCGCTGCGTCCGCCTCCAGTTGCTCATGTTCCGGTGCATTGCCGCGCAACAGCCGCGATCCGGTGGCGCCCACTGGCGTGCCCCGCGCAATCGCCGTCGAAACCGCATCGCCCAGTCTTTTGGAGGCGGCAAGTCCGATATAGTCGTTCGACGAGAAGTCGAGCCCGGCGCGCGGTGCGAGCGTCCGCAACCGGTCCTTGCGCCCCAGTCCCCGCAAGGTTGCGTCATAGCGGGCAAGAATTGCCTCCTTCATTGCGTGGCGAGTTCCATAGGCTCAATGCCGAGGCGCCGGAACAGAAGGGTATCCTTGTCCTCGCCGGGATTTCCCGCCGTCAGCAGCGTGTCGCCGACAAAGATCGAATTGGCGCCGGCAAAGAAGCACAGCGCCTGCGTTTCGTCGCTCATCGCCGTCCTGCCGGCGGACAGCCTTACATAGGATTTCGGCATCATCACCCGCGCGAGCGCAACGATGCGGACGAAATCGATCGGATCGATGGCGTCGGCCGCGGCAAGCGGCGTGCCTTCGATGGGAATAAGCATGTTGATCGGCACGCTTTCCGGCGGCTCGGGCAGGTTCGCGAGCGTGACCAGCATGTCGATGCGATCGGTCTTTTCTTCTCCCATCCCGACAATGCCGCCGCAGCAGACTTTCATCCCAACCGCGCGCACGTGCCCAAGCGTTTTCAGCCGGTCGGCAAAAGTCCTGGTTGAAATAACCTCGCCATAGTAGCGCTCAGAGGTATCGATGTTGTGGTTATAGTAGTCGAGACCGGCCTGCTTCAGGCGAGCAGCTTGCTCAAGATCGAGCATGCCGAGCGTCATGCAGGTCTCCATGCCGAGGGCCTTGACGCCCTCAATCATGGCGACCACAACGTCCATGTCGCGCTCCTTGGGACTTCGCCACGCCGCGCCCATGCAATAGCGCGTTGCGCCGCCATCACGCGCCTTGGCCGCTTCGTCGATGACATGCTTGACGTCCACCAGCTTCGACGCCTTCACACCGGTTTCGTAATGCGCAGACTGGCTGCAATAGCCGCAATCTTCGGGGCACCCGCCGGTCTTGATGCTAAGGAGCCGCGACAGCTGCACTCGGTTTCGATCGAAGTTCTGGCGGTGGATCGTCTGAGCCAGGAACAGCAGATCGTTGAATGGCATGCCGTAGATGGCCTCGGCCTCTTTGCGGTTCCATCGCGGAGGCGTTCCGTCGACCGATTGCATGGTCTGGTTCACGTCGAACTCCGAGTTCATTCCAATCGTCATCGTCAAACCTTTGTTTGCTAGTCCGGTACGCCTTCTTGGCTTTGGGGCGCACTCGCTAAAGGCGAGCTGCGGCACGTCTTTCCAGCACCTCCTACGCCTGCCGAGCTGATGTTGCTCCTCACGCCGTAATCCTCAGTTCAAGTGCTTGCAGATGTTCTGGTGGTCCGGCATGTCCAGGCCGATGTCGAGGATCGGGGCGCTGTGCGTCAGCCAACCCATGGAGATGAGATCGACACCGGTCGCCGCAATCGCCGCCGCCGTTTTCGGCATCACCCGACCGGACGCCTCGGTGATCGTACGGCCATCCACTATAGAAACCGCGCGGGCA
Source organism: Mesorhizobium sp. WSM4884 (assembly GCF_029625675.1). Taxonomy (NCBI): domain Bacteria; kingdom Pseudomonadati; phylum Pseudomonadota; class Alphaproteobacteria; order Hyphomicrobiales; family Phyllobacteriaceae; genus Mesorhizobium; species Mesorhizobium sp. WSM4884. Next base: position 52,152 of record NZ_JARTVO010000029.1, on the reverse strand, counting down.
AGATCCTCGACCGACATATTGTCGAGCAGCACCGCGTCAACACCAATCGCGAGCGCTGCATCGAGCTGCTTCAGCGTGTCGACCTCGACCTCGACCTTCACCATATGCCCTGCTGCGGCGCGCGCCCGCTCTATTGCTGTGCGCATATCGCCGGCGATCGCGATGTGGTTGTCCTTTATGAGCACGCCGTCATCGAGGCCGAACCGGTGATTGGCACCGCCGCCGACGCGCACGGCGTATTTCTCCAATGCCCGCAGCCCGGGCGTCGTCTTTCGCGTCGATACAATCCTCGCCTTGTGACCGCGCACGGCCTCAACCATGGCCGCTGTGGCAGTGGCAATGCCGCTCAGCCGGCATAAGAAATTGAGGGCCGTGCGTTCGGCCGTGAGCAGGCCTCGTGCGGGTCCGGACAATCTTGCAATGGTTTCCCCGGCCCCAACCTCGCTGCCATCAGGGCGCCAGATCTGGATGTTGATCGCCGGTTCCACGAGAAGGAAGGCATACGAGACCAGATCGAGCCCGGCAACGACGCCCGCCTGCCTCGCTTTGAGCACCAACGTGGCAGTGCAATCATACGGGATAACCGCATCGGTGGTCAGGTCGCCGGATCTGCCCAGGTCTTCGAGGAGCGCAACGCGCACAATCGGTTCGATCAGGGTCGCGGGGAGGGGGGAGAATGAAGTCATATCAAGTGCTCCGTATGGTAGCCCGGCAATCGAGTGCGGCCGCGGCCCGCATTGCGCTGTGCAGTGTCAGCCGTGATGGGCGCACGTTGGCATCGTGGAGCGGGAAATCGGACCGACAGTGCGCGCCTCGACTCTCTTCCCGCCTCAGGGCCGCCGCGGCGATCATCAGTGAGACCAAAGCCGGACCAGAGGCAGCGACACTATTGGCTGCGATCGGCAGCAGGGTCGCCACCGCTTCGCGCATTGCCTCGCCGTCGCGGATGATACCCAGGGCGGCGGAGACAATCGGGCGGACCACGGAAGCGTCTGGTCGTGGAGGGACGAATGTGGAGCATCTGCGCGGTCGCCGGGTATACGACGTGCCGGCAACGCTTTCGGCAACCCAGCTCGCGGTGACCGCCGCTTCGGTGAGCGAGTTGCTGGCCAGGCGGTTGGCGCCGTGCAGGCCGGTACAGGCCACCTCACCGCAGGCCCACAATCCCTCGATGGAGCTGCGGCCGGCGCTGTCTACGGCGACGCCGCCCATGTGATAATGTGCCGCCGGGCGCACCGGGATCAGGTCGGTCGCTGGGTCGATTCCTGCGCTCCGGCACAATTCGGCGATGCCTGGAAAACGCTTGCCAAATCTCGGGCCGAGACTTTGCCGTGCGTCCAGGAATACGCGGCGTCCAACGGCAAGCTGGTGCCAAATGGCGCGCGCTACGACGTCGCGAGGCGCAAGTTCACCGCCAGGTGTGTCGGCGAGGAAGCGCTCTCCTCGCTCATCGATGAGCACCGCGCCTTCGCCACGCACGGCTTCGCTCACCAGCGGCATCGGCCGGCGCGGACCGTCGAGCGCAGTTGGATGGAACTGTATGAATTCCAAGTCGGCGAGTTCCGCCCCCGCCCATGCGGCGAGCGCCAGCCCGTGACCCCATGAGCCAGCGGGGTTTGTCGTGTCGCAAAACAGCCCGCCGACGCCGCCGGTCGCCAGCACCGCGCGACGCGTGGGCAGAGCGAGCGCGCCGGCTCGTCCTGCTGCGACCACGGCGATGACCGACCCGTCCTGCACGACCAGCCGGCGGACCTCCACATTTTCGATAATGGTGATCGAGGCTGTACGCCGAACCGCGGCGACGAGCGCGCGCACCAACTCGCGACCGGTGGCGTCGCCGGCTGCATGCACAATCCGCCGTCGCGAGTGTGCCGCCTCGAGCCCAAGTCGCAACGCGCGGTCAGGGTGCTGGTCGAAGTCGACGCCGAACCTTTGGATCGTCCTAATCGCTTCGGGTGCAGCTCGTACCACTCGCCGCACCGTGGCCTCATCGCAGAGTCCGTCGCCGGCAGCTATCGTGTCGCAAAGGTGAAAATCTGGGCCGTCGTCGCCCCCGAGACTTGCCGCAAGACCGCCCTGGGCAAGTTCACTGCAGGCTCCGGTTCCAAGCGGCGCGTTGGTCAAAAGCACGACCGGTTCCGGCGCCAGATGAAGCGCCGTCATCAGGCCGGCAATGCCGCCGCCGATGACGACCGGCGCCCCCGCGATTTCGCGAACCTCCAGACTCATAGGGAAAGCATGCGCTCGACCGCGCGGCGGGCGGGGCCGGCAATTTCGGGATCAATCCGGACCTCATGCCGGTTCTGCTCGAGTGCGGCGCGAATGTTGGCCAGGTTGATGCGCTTCATGTGCGGGCACAGATTGCATGGGCGAACGAACTCGACGTCGGGATGCGCGACCGCGACGTTGTCGCTCATCGAACATTCGGTCAGAAGGACGACACGCTTCGGTTTCTCACGCTCGACATAATCCGACATCGCCGCGGTCGAGCCGGAGAACTCCGCCTCCGCGACAACGTCTGGTGGGCATTCTGGATGGGCCAGCACGATGACGCCTGGATGGGCATCGCGCAGTTCCCGGATGTCTGCTGCGGTGAAGCGCTCATGCACCTCGCAATGGCCTTTCCAGGCGATGATCTCGACGTCTGTATCGGCTGCCACGTTCCTCGCCAGATATTCGTCCGGGAGCATCAGCACACGCGCCACGCCAAGCGATTCCACCACCGCCTTGGCGTTGCCGGACGTGCAGCAGATGTCGGACTCCGCTTTTACGGCGGCGGAAGTGTTGACGTAAGTAACAACGGGGACCCCCGGATACCGCAGCCGCATTAGCCGCACGTCGTTTGCCGTGATCGATTCGGCCAGCGAGCAGCCGGCGCGGAGATCCGGGATGAGCACGGTCTTGTTCGGATTGAGCAGTTTTGCCGTCTCGGCCATGAAATGAACGCCGGCAACCACGATGATGTCGGCGTCGACCGTCACCGCCTTGTGGGCCAACGCCAGGCTGTCGCCGACGATGTCTGCCACGCAATGAAAAATTTCGGGCGTCTGGTAATTGTGCGCCAGCACCACCGCATTGCGCTCACGCTTCAGCGCTAAGATGGCTTCAATATCGCCGGCGAACGCGGGCCATTCAACGGGTGGGATCACCCGCCGGACACGCTCATACAAGGACGCAGCCATAGGTAACGCCCCAGTCATTGGCGCCTCGATTATATTCGGTTTGACAATAAGGGAATATATCTACCTTGACTATAAGTATGTCAAGCCCGCGCCAGCGGTAATTTTGTCCCGGCGATAGCCCTGTCGTCGAGGACGGCATGCCGGAAGCGATAAAGCTTCGCCGGTCGGCCGCCCGTGTCGAGGGAGGTCTCCCCGGTCTCCTCAACAAGTTCCTGCTGCTCGACCAATCTCCGGAAGTTCGGCTTGTTGATCAGCCTGCCAGCCAAAGCTTCCACGGTTCGCTGCAGTTGCAGCAGCGTGAAGGAAGGCCGCATAAGCTCGAACACGACCGGCCGGTATTTGATCTTCGAACGCAGCCGCGCGATCCCGGTTGCCAGAATACGACGGTGGTCAGCGACCATTGGTTTGCCAGCCGCGGCCGCAATCGCGTCCCTGCCGCCACCGGCCTCCTCAATCAGAGCAGCTTCATAGAGCAACTCGTAGCGTTGGAGCGTGAGTTCCTCGTTCCAATGGCGGTCGTCGAAGCCGAAGGCTATCGCAGCGCGCTGCCGGCGCTCGCGTTGAGTGGTCGGCTCGCTGGCGCCGCCGGCCCACTCAATCAGGCGGGGCCGCAATCTATCGAGCAGCACAGGCGGCGTGCCGAAGCGGTGGTCCTCCCAGGGAAAATATTCGTACCAACTTTGCCAGCCGCACGCGGCCGAGTTCGTTGCCTGTTCCTTCCTGGTCAATGCGAGATAGCTGATTGAGATGACGCGCTGGTGGCGCTCAGTGCCGATGCGATCGCGATCGGCGAAGGTGTAGAGTTGCTCGATGTATCCAAGTGCATGGCCGGTCTGCTGCTCCACCCACCCCCTCAAACCCGACTGCAGTGATCGATGCTCAAGGGCAAAAGGTCCAGAAGGGAGGGTGTCCGCATGACCGACTGTGAGGACACAGGGCTCACTGTCGTTTACGGCGACCACGACGGCAGTCAGGTCCACTTTGGCTTCGTCAGCTTTGACGGCGGCTTTGCCTTTCTTGGTTCTTCTTGTCTGAGGATCCATGTTTGCGAAAGCGGGTTGGCCCAACGGAGCGCCTTAATCGATTGAATGTAACCTTGGAAGCCAGCACGTCAACACCGGAGTACTCAAGCGCTGTTTTTAGCTCTTCGCAGTCGCACAAAAATATGCCAAACGCGACACCCGCTGTTGGTAACGTAAGGGAAGGGGCCTCGGTTGAGCGCGGCTGGTGAGATAAAAGGGATGACTCCTCCAGATATTCGATCGCGAAAAGGCCAGACGCCACTTGTATGCTTGACGGCCTACACCACGCCGGTCGCGAGGCTGCTCGATCGCCACTGCGACATCGTTCTTGTCGGCGACAGCGTCGGCATGGTGCTGCACGGCCTGTCGTCGACGCTGGGGGTCACGCTCGACATGATGATCATGCACGGACAGGCCGTTCGCCGCGGCCTTGAACACGCGCTGATGGTCGTCGACCTGCCCTTCGGTTCCTACGAGGAAAGCCCAGAGCACGCTTTCGGCAACGCTGCGCGCGTGATGGGTGAGACCGGTTGTTCAGCGGTAAAGATCGAGGGCGGCGAGACCATCGCGGAAACCATCCGCTTCCTTACCGCGCGCGGCGTACCTGTCATGGCCCATGTGGGCCTGACGCCGCAGGCGGTAAACACGTTTGGAGGCTATCGTGTGCAGGGCCGGGGAGCCGATGCAGAGCGGATCAGGCGCGACGCCAGGGCGGTAACTGAAGCTGGCGCCTTCTCCTTGGTGCTGGAAAAGATACCGGAGCAGCTTGCACGGCAGATAACCGCCGATATCGACATACCCACCATCGGCATCGGTGCCTCGCCAGCTTGCGACGGCCAGATTCTGGTGAGCCACGATATGCTCGGGCTCTTCACCTCATTTCGGCCGAAGTTCGTCAAACGCTATGCCGAGCTCGGTGAGCAGGCTGAGGCGGCAATCGCCGCTTACGCCACCGATATGCGGAACCGGCACTTTCCGGCGGTCGAACATCTCTATGTCAACGCCTTGAAGGCCGGTGACTTCACATGAGCGTGCCGATCGCTCGAACCGTGAGCGAGCTGCGCGGCGTCGTTGCGCAATGGCGTCGCTCGGGTGCCACGATCGGTATTGTGCCGACCATGGGAGCCTTGCACGACGGGCATCTGAGCCTCGTGCGGAAGGCGCTCGAAAGGGCCGAGCGGGTGATCGTGACGCTGTTCGTAAACCCCAAGCAGTTCAACAGCCCCGCCGACCTGATTGCCTACCCTCGGACGGAAAGCGACGATGCTGCCAAGCTCGCTCTGCTGGGCACGCATCTGCTCTATGTGCCGGACACAGAGGAAATGTACCAGGTGGGCTTCGCCACGGCCGTTTCAGTGTCCGGCATCAGCGAATGCCTTTGCGGCGCATTCCGGCTCGGCCATTTCAATGGCGTGGCGACGGTCGTGGCCAAGCTCTTCCTGCAGGCCGGCGCTGACTTCGCCTTTTTTGGCGAAAAGGATTTTCAGCAACTTCAGCTTGTCAGGCGCTTGGTCCGGGATCTCGACATTCCGATCACTATTGTGCCCTGTCCGACAGTCCGCGAAGCCGATGGTCTTGCGCTATCGTCGCGTAACGTGCGGCTCTCCCCAGCCCAACGCGCCATTGCCCCAAAACTAGCATCGGTCCTGCTCGATACGGCCGAGCGGCTTGCACGCGGCTCCCCCATCCTGCCTACGCTTGATGAAGCGCGTGCAGCAATTCTGGCTGCCGGCTATCGCGAGCTCGAATACCTGGAGCTTCGCGGAGAAACAGACCTGCAATCGTTAGCAAGCCTTGACCGACCGGCACGCTTGCTTGCTGCGGCTTGGCTTGGCGACACGCGGCTCATCGATAACGTCGCAATATCACCCATCGGTAGTTGGTCAGGTGGGCGGAGCTCTCTCCAATCGGAAGCAGCACAGCAATTGCGGTGATGACGGCGGCGCGTCGTATGCCCTGCAGGGACAGGCCATCATTTAGAACCACGTCTCCGTCGGCTTCCAGCAACCTCCGCGAGGTACGCTAAGCGCAGATGCATCGCGTATTTGAAACCTTGGTCGAGCAACTCTCTGCAAGCGTCGATGCCGTCGATCTCCATGAGGCAATGGCGTCCGCCGCAGCCGGGTTCGACTTTCCGCTCTTCGCTTATTTCACCTACCCATCCGCTTCCGGCGACAGGCCGCGATTGATCTCGAATTATCCATCATCATGGACATCACATTACCTGCAACAGCGCTACCACAGCGTGGATCCCGTGATCCTGCGGGGACTGCGGGGCTGGGATACCTTCGACTGGGGTGTGGACCGCGATCACCGTTATTTGCCGACCTCTCAGCAGGAAGTCCTGGAAAAAGCAGCTGAGTTCGGCATTCGCGGCGGACTGACCATGTCGATGCATGATCATCGCGGCCGGTTCGCCGCACTGACCTTCGCCTCCAACGAGGCGCATCCGCCATTTCTGAGGTCGCTGACGCGCTACGAAAAAGCAATGCAACTGGTTGCGATCAACGTTCATATCCATGCCCGGCGCAGGCTCGCCGAAGATTGCGTGGTAGATGGCATAATGCTCACCCGGCGGGAGTTCGAGTGCCTGAAATGGGCGGCGTGCGGCAAGTCGGCCTGGGATATCAGCCAGATTCTCGGTGTCTCGAAACGCACCGTGACCTTCCATCAGGAAAACGCCAAGGCGAAGCTTGGCGTGCGAACCATCAACCAGGCCGTAGTGCGGATGGCTGCTCGGGCGAGATCCTGATCCTCTCCAAGTCTAGCTGTAAAGGTCTACAGGCTGCATTCATGACGGCTTTGCCCTTCGATTGCGTGGACACATCCCGCACGGAGACGACAATGATGCAGCTGATAACACCCGACTGCTACGCCGAGTTTGCGAGCGAACTCAAGGAAATGCACGGACTTAGGTATCGGGTTTTCAAGAAGCGGCTCGATTGGGAAGTGCAGACCGAAGGCGAAATGGAAACGGACTCGTTTGACAGCCTGAACCCCGTCTACCTGCTTCTCAAGGGGTCCGATTGGCGAACTTGCGGCTGCGTCCGCCTTTTGCCGACCACCGGACCGACAATGTTGCGCGATACGTTTCCGACGCTGCTGGATGAGATGGTGGTCCCTGCGAGTGCCGATATCTGGGAGAGTAGTCGTTTCGCGCTCGATCTCCCTGCGACAGCGCCGAAGGCAGCTGGCGGCCTGGCCCAAGCAACCTACGAGCTCTTCGCGGGGATCATCGAATTCGGCTTGGCCAACAATCTCTCCGGGATCGTAACGGTGACAGATACGCGCATCGAAAGGATCCTTCGTCTCGCGACCTGGCCGTTGTCACGTATCGGACAGCCCAAGCAGGTCGGCAACACCGAGGCAGTCGCCGGCTTCCTCGATATTTCCTACGCCAGTCTCTTGCGCATCCGCTGGAGGGGACGCCTCAACGGGCCGGTGTTGTGGCAACCAGTTCTCATCCAATCGGCATAGCGCCTGCGGATGCTCAGCCGTGACTTGAGTTAAGTCTGCTCACGGCCGCCACCGCCGCCGTGAGGGTGAGCGGACCCGCCCCACGAGCTTTCGACTGTTCCGGTCGATTGGCTCGCGCGGCCGGACTTTGGATTTCCGTAGGCGCAACCCGCAGTCCAGCGTGAGCACGCCAAAATGGCGCCCCTCCGCTTCGTCCAAAGAAGCCAACGTGGCTTCTGAGGTCGTCTTAGAATATTGGACCGGCCGCCGTGAGCGATCGCAACCTCAAAGCTTTGCCGGTATGCCGGTTTGGCCGGACCGTCGGCCAGTCGGAGCAGTCCCCCGATAAGGACCCGAGCTGACGCGCGGTCCAACAGCGCCCGAGCCTATGCTTTGTGCATTACCGTTCGGTTGGCCATGTCGTCCAAGACCGCATGAAGAAGGCTTCCAACCTCCTGCGCAGCGAGCTCTGGCGCAATTCCTACATCGGACAATTGAATGAGCATTTTCTTGGCGGCACAGCGCCAGAACGCGCTCGCCGCCTCGCCGTTCTTGGTCTCGAGGGCCTGGGCGATACTTTCGACCAATATACGTCGCCGATGCAGCGGAAATACGCAAATGTTTGATTCATGCATCAATCACCTCACAGATTCAGTTCCACAAAGAAAAACACCGGCGTCTTCAAAAGAGCCCCGCTAGCGCGGTGACGGTTCGCGGCGACATGACGAGTTCCACTTCCCCATCGACAAGCCATTGGGAGATGAGCCGCCGGACCGCATATCCGGGACCGCACATAAGGTGAACCACCATTGCTCATCCGGCTGCATTTTCCTGGGCCGTTCGACGAGGCGTTCCAGCCGAATTGACGTCCAATGACTTGATCTCTGAAAGGGCAGGGCGGTACGAATCACCCGACTGTTCCGCTGCTTACATTCCTGCGAGCTTGTGTATGAACGATTAAAGCGTGCCCGAGCCGTTCTTGGTGGCCGCCGCAGAAGGGAATCATGTCATCCGCTGCCTATCGTAGGCGGCGCGACTTCTAGCATGACTGCACTGCCCCGACAGGGCTTTGCAATCGCGCGTTTCGAAGCCTATGCTTTGGCATCGGCCGGCATTTACTTCGGTGCAGCCGACAGTAAGACGTACGCGCTCTTGCCCCGTTGGAAGAGAGCCTTGCCCGATCCCTCTTTCGCGACCAGGTGCTGAAGCCCTCACCCCGCAGGACTTCGCGCTTTTGCGACCATCGCTGCATCACGTCGAACCGGGCATCAAGGACAAGTTGGAGGTCGCGCATCAGCCGATCAAGAACGTATATTTTCCCGAGAGGGGCATCGCGTCGGTGGTCGCCACCATGACCGGCGGGCGGCAAGGTGAAGTCGGCATTGTCGGCTATGACGGGATGAAAGGAATTGCCGTCATTCTCGGAAAGGAAAGCACTACCTGGCGCCTGCCGGTTGAAAACCTTCGCCCTGCGATTAGCCCGTCGCTTCGCACCTCAGTGCTGGACTATGCCCACGCGTTCCTCGTCCAATCATGCCGGACGGCACTGGTCAATGGCCACTCCAAGGTCGAAGAACGGCTGGCCCGCTGGCAGCTGATGGTCCACGACCGTGCGGAAGGAGATAAGATCCTCCCGACGCATGAATTTCTGGCGACCATGCTCGCGCCCACCGCCCGGGGTCACCACGGCCCTGCAAATGCTTGAGTATCGAGGACTGGTGCACGCCAAGCGCGGCGAGATCACGATCATCGACCGTGCCGGATTGATAAAGCTCACACATGGCGCTTATGACAAGGAGGAGCAGCGTTATTTCGGCCTGGCCGCTGCCTGAAGCATGTCGGTTGAAACGGGTTCAGCCGACGTCTCCTTGCCCCTCACCAGGTCGCCCAAAAGCATCAGCGGTTTTGAACGAATCGCAGCGATTGTCCGCAATCGGACATAGGCTTGAAGGCGGTCGAATTCGTGCCATAAGTCGGGTTGGTCAGGGTTCAGGGAGGAATTCGTCATGACCAATTCGTTTCACACCGTCACCGTCGAAAAAGCCGCAGAAGCCTATGTCCTTTCCAGGGGAAGGGTCCGCTTTCTCTCCATGGCGCAGGCGATCCGCGCCATCCGAACACTAATGCCGGCATGCAAGGCCACCGACCGCGAGTTGGAGGAACTGTTGGCGGCCGCTTCCTTCGTTCATGGCGTGCCCGTCGCCTTCGACACAAAAACAGCCGATGGTGTAGAACCACGGCTGCATTCCTAAGAGGGCATGCCGCGCCATGCAGACTGTCAGAGGGCATTCGTCAGATGGTAGTCCGCTAACTTAACTGCAGAGTCTAAAGGACGTGTTCCAGCATTGCGAACTCACCGATCGCTTTGTTGCCAAAGCTGCCAGCAAGCGATCGCCTCATCCAGCCGTTTGCACCATCTCATCACAGACATCATCGCGATGCTACCTGTCCAGCATATGTCCAGCATTTCGCAAGGCGGCCAGAAGGAGCCTCGCATAGCCTGTGACATCGATCTGGGCCTGCATCGAAAGGGGCATGCTGGTCCAGTTCTCCAACGGTGCAATGAAAGGTGAGAAGGTGCCATTGACAAGGCAACAACAGCTAACAAGGCCCTCTCGGTCCAATGCCACCACACCGATCTTGTCGCCTGGATATCCAATGGCTGCGACTCGCTGGACCTCCAGGTCACCGTCCACCCGCACGTCAAAAAGAAGGCTACCACGGCTCCTCGTGGCTATCTCAGCCGCCTTCTCATCAAAGCTTGAAGAGAGCAAGCGGACGCTTTCCACCGCCATCTGGAAAATCACCAAATCCAGTTCATTCACGGCCATATGGGCATTTCCGCGCAACGGGTGGTGATTGCAATGACACATACTGCTTGTTCACAGATGTCGGTCACGAACGATCATTCGTCGGGTTCCGGTTCCGACCAACGGTGTCGCCACCTGATCGTGCTGCGGTTCGAACCTTCCGAACGCGAGCCGAGCGCGCTATGAGGTTGGAGTCTAGGTCTCGGACCCTGCCTCGCGGCCTGCTCATCTTTGGCAGACCCGTTGCAACGCCGCCGCGATGGCGCAAACGCCAGATGACGCTGATCCATCGCTTGATCGTGAACTGAGCTTCTGAACACCATTGGGACAGCAGGGTGGAAGGGCTTGACCAACGCTGCCCCCGTTTTCCAAGAGGACCCGTCCTCGATTGAATCTTTCGAGCCCCGTGCAGCGCGCAGCCAAATGATGACCATCTGGACCCAGCTCGCAGACCGCAAGGCAAAGAGGGAACCTTCCAGGCAGCCAAGCTGCGTCGACGCAAAGAGCGGCCTTTGGAGTTCCCAGAATCGACCCTTCCATAGTTGCGACAGGCAACCACTGCACGAGTGTGGGAGAGCGAATCGCAAGCATTGCGTGAGGTCCTGCGCGTTTTCCCCTCTTGCTATTTGGCACATCGTTTGCGCCGAAGTGGGCGCAGCGTTCGACCGGAGCACTGCATGGGAGAGGGAGGAGCCCCACCCCGATCCGGTCAAGGAGAGAGACGGTGTTGGTTCCAAGAGTTCCCCGCGCGATCTTAGCGCCCCGCAAGCGCCATTTTGCCCGGACCTACGTGCAGGTACTTGCCGCCATAATCCTGGGTGCCGCAATCGGCTATTTCCATTTGGAGACCGGCCACAGCCTGAAGCCGCTCTGCGATGCCTTCGTCGATGTCGTCAAGATAATCACCGTACCTGTCATCTTCCTGACAATGGCGACCGGCATTGCCGGCATGAGCGATCTGCAGAAGGTCGGCCGAGTTGCCGCCAAGGCGATGGTTTATTTCCTTACCTTCTCGACGCTAGCACTCCTTGTCGGGCTGATTGTCGCGAATATCGTTCAGCCTGGCGCCGGCCTCAACATCGATCCGGCCTCGCTCGATGTCGAAGCCGTTAAGGGCTATGTGGCCACGGCTCACGAGCAGTCCGTGACCAGCTTCCTGATGAACATCATCCCGTCAACGATTGCCAGTGCCTTCGCGGAAGGCGACATCCTGCAAGTCTTGTTCCTCTCGGTCCTGTTCCTCTCGATCCTGTTCGGCGCGGTCTGCCGCTACAACGGCCGCTCGCTCTTCTCTCTCGTCCGATACATCAAGGACGAGCTGCTGCTCGCAATGTCCTCCTCAGAGGCCGCGCTGGCCTCGCTCATGGAGAAGATGGAAAAGGCCGGCGCCACGCATTCGGTCGTGGGTCTCATTCCATTCAATCTGGACGGCACGAATATGATGCTCGCCGCCCTTTTCATCGCCCAAGCGACGAAAACTGATCTCCCGATCGGCTGCCGGATCCTCATGCTGTTTGTCGCATTGTTCCCTTCGAACGGAACAACCCGCATTACCGGTGCAGGCCTCGTCACAATGGCTGCAACGCTCTTTCTTGTTCCGGCCGCACCGGTCACCTCCGTGGGGCTTATTCTTGGCGTCGATCAGCTTATGTCCGAATGCCACGCGCTGACGGTTTTTCTCCGCAGCGTAGCGGCAACGCTGGCTGTCACCCGGTCCGGGGCGAGCGGGATAAACGACGATTCGGGGAGCGCCTCACTAGCGGACCGTTCAGCGCTCTGGCGGTGGACGGTCAAGTCGCCCGGCGTGGTGAACACAATTCCCCGTGCGAACGACGCTCAGCTATTGGGGTGGACCCGATGGCGCAAAGCCGTATTTGAGAAACCGCCAGATCGCACCGGCACCTGTGCGCCTGTAGCAACTGCGGGGCACGATCAAAACTGACCCATTTTACACCAAAAAGGCGGCCGTTGCTGCCACGCCGTCCATGGATTGGAGACTCATGTCTAAGCCGACTGCCATCACTGTCGCAGCTCTTCTTTTACTCCTCGCCTTGCTGGCGAGCCAATATAGCGCGAACCTGCACCGGCAGGCGTGGTCGACCGACAGGCAAAAGTGGAGCGGCGCATTCGACAACGATCTCCTTCGCCAATCGCCGGCAACCCGCAAGGCGATGCCGTTCTGGTCATATTCAATGACTACCACAACTGTCCGCATTGCAGACTGGCTGATATCAACTACCAAAAAGCCTTCAAGCATGAGCCCAATCTGAAGCTTGTGATCAAACAGTTCCCGGTCCTGGGACCGGATTCCCAATTCCCAGCCTTCGCCGCACTCGCCTCGAGAAAACAGGGAAAGTTCGACGAATTCCACCGCGCCCTTATGATTTCCCCCAGTTGAAGGGTCACTCTCAAGATCGCAGCGCGTGTAGGCCTTGACGTTGAGCAGCTCAAGCGGGAATGCAAGATCCGGCCATCGCAGATGAAATGCGCGCGTCCGCGCACTCGCGAAAGGTCTGCACTTAGACGGTACGCCCGCGTTGGTGGTCGGCGATATAGTGGTCGCCGACCTTGTGGACATGGCCAGCTTGCAACGCTTGCATCGCCGATGCGCGCTCAAAGCGTGCTGGCTCTCGTGCGGGGCAGCATCTGTAGACCGGCCACGCTGTTGTTGCCGGAGCGTGCCGTTTGTGGCAGCTGGCTTTGCTGTCGCTCCTCGTAATCTTGTTGCGGTCATCCAGCTGCCGTGGGCGCCAACAACAATCCTGAGCGCCCGCGCCTGAAGTCGCTGGCCGGGTGCTCGTGAACCGAGCCCGCTTTTCTTCGGCAAGCTCAGGCGGTCTTGGCCCTGCGGCATCGCCCCCTGGCGCGGGGCAGCCTTCGGCTGCTGACGGTCGCCGGCCTGTCGGCCGGCGTCTTTCTATTGTGGCCTTCCCCCTGGCGCAGGGTGGGCAGCACTCCCTTCTAGGCCCGCCGCGGCGTCCCGCAACCCTTCGCTTGTCGCTTTCGGGTCCTCCACTCCGTTCCGGTCCTGCTGATGCAGTCCGCCTCCGACGGCGGGCCTTTCCGGTCGCTTTTGCCGCCCACCCCGCTTCCGGGGAGGGCGCGCGATTGTAGAGCGGAGGACATCACGATGCGTGCAAACAACAAACGTTGCGGCAGCCGACAGGCTGGCGCAGACAGCGGCGGGCGCACCGGCGCCAGCCTTTATCAGGAAATCACCGACCGCATCATTGCCGAACTGGAGCGCGGCACCGTGCCATGGGTCAAGCCGTGGGGCAGGGCAAGGACAGGCCTCGGCCTGCCGCGGAATGCGGCCACCCAGCGCCGATATTCCGGCATCAATATCCTGATCCTGTGGGGCGCGGTCATCGAGCGCGGTTTCCCCAGCCAGAACTGGCTCACCTTCCGGCAGGCGCTTTCGCTTGGCGGCAATGTCAGGAAGGGCGAGCACGGCACCACCATCGTTCACGCTGACCGCTTTGTTCCCAAGAACGAAAAGCAACGCGCCGACACCGATGGCGACGAACCGCAGGCGGTGCCCTTCCTGAAGCGCTTCACCGTCTTCAATGTCGCGCAGTGCGATAATCTGCCCGAACATCTTTACGCCGCCGGCGAGCCTCTGCCTGAGCGCGAGATGGTCCCGCAGGCCGAGGCGCTCATTCATGCAACCGGCGCTGATTTTCGCGTCGGCGGCGAGCGCGCCTTCTACATGCCCGGCAGCGACACCATACAGGTGCCGCCGCAGCCGGCTTTCTTCCACCAGATCGACTATTACCGGACCTGCTTTCACGAGCTTGGCCACTGGACCGGCCACCCGAGGCGACTCGCGCGCGACCTGTCCGGCTCCTTCGGGTCCAACACCTATGCGCGCGAGGAACTGGTCGCCGAAATCGCATCAGCCTTCATCTGCAGCAGTCTCGGCATCGAGCCGACCGTGCGCCATGCCGACTACATCGGCTCATGGCTGACGGTTTTGCGCGAGGACAACCGCGCCATCTTCCGCGCCGCAAGCCATGCCTCGAAAGCCGCCGATTTCCTGCTTGGCCGCAATGTCGATGTCGAAGGCGAGGCACATGCCGAAACCGCCTATGGGAGCGCGCAATCCTCACACGCGACCGCCTTGCGCCTCTGATGACGCAAAGCCGCGCGCAACCAACTCGACAGTTCTTTTGAGGTTGCCCTAACGCCGATGGCCGGCGTTGGCGTCGATCGTTCATCGGACCGAGGTTCGCAAAAAAAGAGGGCGGCATTGATGCCGCCCTCTCGTTGCGAAAGCTGCCAGAGCTGGATTAGAAATCCATGCCGCCCATGCCGCCCATGCCGCCGCCGCCCATGCCGCCAGGCATGCCGCCGCCAGCCGACTCCTTCTTCGGAGCCTCCGCGATCATGGCTTCGGTGGTGACCAGCAGGCCGGCGACCGAGGCCGCGTCCTGAAGAGCCGTACGGACAACCTTGACCGGATCGACGATACCCATGGCGATCATGTCGCCATACTCGCCGGTCTGGGCGTTGTAGCCGAAGGTCGCGCCCTTGTTCTCAAGGATCTTGCCGGCAACGATCGATGCTTCCGCACCGGCGTTGGCCGCGATCTGGCGGGCCGGAGCCTGCAGCGCACGACGCACGATGTTGATGCCGGCGGCCTGGTCGGCATTGACGCCGGTGGCCTTGATGTTGGCCGAAGCGCGCAGCAGCGCGACGCCACCACCAGCAACGATGCCTTCTTCGACGGCCGCGCGGGTCGCGTTGAGGGCGTCATCGACGCGGTCCTTCTTTTCCTTGACTTCGACTTCCGTCGCACCGCCGACGCGGATCACCGCAACGCCGCCGGCGAGCTTCGCCAGACGTTCCTGCAGCTTCTCCTTGTCGTAGTCCGAAGTGGTCTTTTCGATCTGCTGCTTGATCTGGGCAACGCGGCCCTGGATCTCGGCCTTCTTGCCGGCGCCGTCGACGATGGTGGTGTTCTCCTTGGAGATCGACACCTTCTTGGCGCGGCCGAGCATGTTGAGGCCGACGTTCTCGAGCTTGATGCCGAGGTCTTCCGAGATGACCTGGCCACCGGTGAGGATGGCGATGTCTTCCAGCATGGCCTTGCGGCGATCACCGAAGCCCGGCGCCTTGACGGCGGCGATCTTCAGGCCGCCACGCAGCTTGTTGACGACCAGCGTGGCCAGAGCCTCGCCTTCGACGTCTTCCGAGATGATGAGCAGCGGCTTCGAGGTCTGCACGACGGCTTCGAGAACCGGCAGCATGGCCTGGAGGTTGGACAGCTTCTTCTCGTGCAGGAGGATGTAGACGTCCTCGAGTTCGGCAACCATCTTGTCGGCGTTGGTGACGAAGTAGGGCGAGAGGTAGCCGCGGTCGAACTGCATGCCTTCGACGACTTCGAGTTCGGTCTCGGCGGTCTTGGCTTCCTCAACCGTGATGACGCCTTCGTTGCCGACCTTCTGCATCGCTTCGGCGATCATCTTGCCGACCGAAGCATCGCCGTTGCCGGCGATGGTGCCGACCTGGGCAACCTCTTCGGAGGTCTTGATCTTCTTGGCGTTCTTGATCAGGGTCGCAACGACGTCGGTTACCGCGAGGTCGATGCCGCGCTTCAGGTCCATCGGGTTCATGCCGGCGGCAACGGCCTTGTGGCCTTCCTGGACGATCGACTGCGCCAGAACGGTCGCGGTCGTGGTGCCGTCGCCAGCGATGTCGTTGGTCTTCGAAGCAACTTCGCGGACCATCTGCGCGCCCATGTTTTCGAACTTGTCCTCAAGCTCGATTTCCTTGGCGACGGTGACGCCGTCCTTGGTGATGCGCGGGGCGCCGAACGACTTGTCGATGACCACGTTGCGGCCCTTGGGGCCGAGCGTGACCTTCACCGCGTCAGCGAGGATGTTGACACCGCGCAGCATGCGCTCGCGGGCATCGCGGGAGAATTTTACGTCTTTGGCAGCCATTTTTAGCTCCTGGCAGGGGCTTCAATCGAGCCCGGGAATTCAGTTGACGAAAGGGCCTGATATGAGCCGATGATGCCCATGATGTCGGATTCCTTCATGATCAGAAGGTCTTCGCCATTGAGCTTGACTTCCGTGCCCGACCACTTGCTGAACAGGATGCGGTCGCCGGCCTTGACGTCCAGCGGGACCAGCTTGCCAGCTTCGTCACGAGCGCCGAAGCCGACAGCGATGATCTCGCCTTCCTGCGGCTTTTCCTTTGCCGTGTCGGGGATGATGATCCCGCCAGCGGTCTTGGATTCGGATTCGACCCGGCGAACGACCACGCGGTCATGCAGCGGGCGGAACTTCGACTTTGCCATTTTCGGATTTTTCCCTGGTGCGCTGTTGAGGGGTTTTTGTTAGCACTCGCGATGGACGAGTGCTAACGCGATAGTGAGGTAGGCTGTAAGCGGGCACTCGTCAAGACGGACGAGGGCAGGCGAGGAGCTCTGGCCCCCTCCCCGGTGGAACCCAACGCATACGCGGCATCCGCGTTGATGGCTGCGAGCCCCACATTTCCATTGAATTCGGCGTCATGACGCCAACTTGCTCGCGCCGCTTCCAAGTCGTCAGTCGTGCTGCCGTCAGCACGAACATAGGGCTGCGCTTCACTTCCCGTCGAAGCCGCGGCAAGCAGCGTCGCCGTCAGCACGCTCCTTTGCAGATGCTTGCCAAAGGTGGACAGTGAGCGCACCTGCGCCGGGCTGTTGGTGCGAACGTAAGACGTCATTGACAACTCCTTTTTGCAAGTCGAGCCCCTTCTCCACCTTCGGCCGCCGTCGACGCGAAGAAGTCCGCATCGCGTTGAAGACGAGCTGCGAAAAAGAGAAAGATGTGTTTGATGGCTGCGGCCCCAACGGTGCCTTCAGATTTGAGATCACTTCCGCCGCGAGCGGCTGAAGCTCCTCGCAACGTCAAATCGAATCTGCTGCCAAGCCTCCAGGAAAGGAGAGCATTGCTCATCTCGCGCTTGTGCATGCAGTCAACCTTCGATCCGTGTTGCCACATCAAGAGCAAATGCCGTGCCAAAGCTCACTGGGAAGTGAACGCATGGCTCTCCCTGAAAACCTCACAAATCCAGCATGGTCAATTGTGCGGAACCCGACATGCGTCTTCTGCCACTGTCAGCTTTCGGACAGGCATGACGCGTTTCGCGCCGACCACCGGTCGATCGGTTTTGGGGCCGGTCTGTTCGCCTCATAAGAGCGCGTTACATTGCGTAGCGGTTTCCCGAGCGCCGCCACATGACACTGGACCTGCAGGTAGCACCGGCTTCTCATCCAGCCTTACTTTGGCCCCCTCGCGTATCAAATTCCCGCTGGCGAGCCCTGCTTTCATAGATCGCACCATGCCGGATGTCTGCTCTGGCGCCCGACCCGCTGGCACGATCTCGATCCGGCATAAGGGCGCAGCATCTTTGCAGGCCGTTTCATCCCGGCGTCCTGCTTGGCTGACAGACCGCACTTGGCGAGCGGTCTCCATGCTCTCTCCAAGGACCATCCCTGCGGCTGGCTTGTCGACCTATGGGCGGGTCCGGCCGCCCGAAACCCTCGCGCCATCAGCTTTTTTCCCCGCCGCCTGCGGCGGCTTCCTCGCGCCGCTTCGCTCACAAAAAAGCTGCCCGCTCGGGTCCTTCACTGTCGCTGCGGCCCTGTCGGATTCAGGCGGTCCTGACGCGCCCATTACGGTGCGCCATCGCAGGGGATGGTCCCCGGCGAAACCACAAAAGGAGACTTCGAAATGACCGCGATCGGTTACGTCAACAAGCAGGAAAACGGCGCCTACAAGGGCCAGTTCAAGACGCTCAGCGTCCGCGCCGACATCGATATCGTCCCCAACCAGGCCAAGAGCGCCGATAACCATCCCGACTTCCGGGTGCTTACGCAAGGGGTCGAAGTCGGCGCTGGCTGGATCCGCACCGGCGAGACTTCCGGCAAGGATTATGTGAGCCTGTCGATTGCAGCGCCGGAGTTCGGACCGCGCAAGCTCTACGCCAATCTCGGCCGAGCCGCCGGCCAGGACGATCACGACACCTACGCCATCATCTGGAACCCGGCCGACTGACCGGCCGAGATAAGAGCCTCGCGCCGCAGCCCCGGCGCGGGGCTCATTCCCAGGAGTTCCACCCAAACCCCGTCCGCCCTAAAGGGCGGCGAAAACTCTCCCCCGACTCTTCGCCCGTCCCCGAGACGATCTCCCTCGCCCATCCTCGCCCTCGCTTGTCCGAAGCGAAACGAGGATCATCATGGACGACGAAAACGAACGCGCGGCCCGCGCGAAAAAGGGCAGCCCGTTTCTCAGCACAGCCCAAGCCGCCTTCTATATCGGGCTCTCCCAGCGCACGCTCGAAAAGATGCGGCTCAAGGGCGGCGGCCCGAAATTCCGCAAGCACGGCCGCTATGTCCGCTATCACATCGACGAACTCGACCATTGGTCGAAAGGACACCCGCAGCACTCCATCGCCGGCGATGGCAAGGCCGGTTCCGGCCAGGGCGGCACGGGAGGCCGTTCATGAGGCGGCGCCCTTCCATCCATCTGATCGGCAGCCGCCTGAGGCGTGTTCGAGCCCGTAAGACGGTCGCCTTGGCCGCGGCCGGTCTCGGTCTTTTGGGCTTCACGGCGCTGGGAAAGCCCGCCCCTTGGCTGGTCTGGAACGCCTCGGCCAGCGCGCCGATCGGCCTTTACCGCATCGCTGCGGGAGCGCTGGCGCGTGGCGATCTCGTGCTCGTGCGCCCGCCTGAATACGCGGCGTATCTCGCCGCCGAGCGCAGCTATCTGCCTCGCAATGTGCCGCTGGCAAAACGTCTTGCAGCGCTGCCGGACGATAATGTCTGCGCCTTCAATGACGCCATCATCATCGGCGGCGACATCGTCGCGCGCCGGCTCAAAATCGACGCCGAAGGCCGACCTTTGCCATGGTGGAACGGCTGCCGAGCGCTCGGGGATAACGAGGTTTTCCTGCTCGGCAGCGACAAAAACCGCTCCTTCGACAGCCGCTATTTCGGGCCTGTTCCCACTCAAAATGTCATCGGGAGGCTCGTACCACTATGGACCGAGTGACCCTCCTCTTGTTGGGCATGATCGCCATTGCGCCATGCGCCTGTTCCGCCTCGACCGGCGCTGAGCCGGTCGCCATCTCCCAAAGTCCGCAGCTGCGAAAGTGGCAGACGTTGGTATCGGAAGCAAGCCGGCGCTTCCATATTCCCCAAGCCTGGATCTATGCCGTCATGGCTGCCGAAAGCGGCGGCAAGACAATGCGCGGCGGCCGCCCCATCACCTCCCCCGCTGGCGCCATGGGCCTCATGCAGGTGATGCCCGGCACCTATGAAGAGATGCGGGTCGAACACGGCCTTGGGCCTAACCCCCACGATCCGCGCGACAATATCCTGGCCGGCACGGCCTATCTCAGTGCCATGTATGACCGCTTCGGATTTCCTGGCCTGTTTGGCGCCTACAATGCCGGTCCCGAGCGCTACGACGAGCATTTGAAGCGTGGCAAACCGCTGCCAGAAGAGACCGTCGAGTACCTCGACCAACTCAAGGCGGCCGGAGTTTCGGCGGCCGACATCGAGGCGTTCGAAAGCCAATCTGTCGCTCCAAAGGCGCAAATCGCTCCTCTCGGACGGTCGCTGTTCTTCATTCATGACGGTGTTCACTCAGGCGTGCGAAACGGCGATCTCTTCGTGCCGCTCGGCAAGGACGGCGCGCAGCCGAAGGAGCCGGTGCGTTAGCCATGGCGGACGGGGGCGCGTCTGGCGGGGCTGGGCGCGGAAGGCAAGATAAAGGTACCGCCTCCAGGAGGCGGTTAAATCTTTGTCTGCACATCGTTTTTCCGGGAGGCTGCCGCCGGTGCCAAGAGGGTTTGACGTGTAAGTGTCTGATTTTGCTTGATATGTCTGGGAGGCTCGCATTAAGGATGACGAGTTCAGGCCGAAGCTCGGCAAAATCGGGTCGCGCGGCTCGAAGGCCGGCAAACGCTATGCCGGCCAGGTTCGTGCGGCGATCAACCGGGCTGGCGGCCGGCCGCAACGCGGTGGTCGCTTCACAGGAAGCCGGACAGGGCGCGGCGGGGCGGCCGCCGCACTGCTGAAATCGCGCGACCGGTATGCCGCCTTCCGCCAGCGCCGGGTGATCGTCAAGGCGCGGGTCGTCAAGCTCGCCGGCAAGGGCGCGGACGGGGCGCGTGCCCATCTACGCTATCTTCAGCGCGACGGGGTCACCCGCGAAGGTGAACCTGGCGAGCTCTACGGCGCCGACAGCGGCCGCGTCGACGGCAAGGCGTTCATCGATCGCGCGGACGGCGACCGCCATCAGTTCCGCTTCATCGTCGCTGCCGAAGACGGCATCGAGTACGACGACCTCAAGGCGCTGACGCGGCGGCTCATGGCGCAGATGCAGGAAGACCTCGGCACGAAGCTCGACTGGGTCGCGGTCGATCATTTCAACACCGGCCACCCGCACAGCCACATCATCGTCCGTGGCAGGGACGACCGTGGCGAGAACCTGGTCATCGCGCGCGAATATATCTCATCTGGCATCCGCGAGCGGGCGGCCGAGCTGGTCAGCCTCGATCTCGGTCCGCGAACCGACCGCGAGATTGAGCTTCGCCTGCGCCGGGAAATGGAGCAGGAACGCTTCACCAGCATCGACCGTCGGCTGCTCAGCATGCGTGATGATGACGGCCTGGTCTCGCCGGGCGGTCCCGACGCCATTCGCCAGACGCTGCACCAGGGACGGCTGCGCAAGCTCGAGCGGATGGGTCTGGCCGCGGAGGTCGGCGCTGGCTCCTGGCGCCTCGACGATGAGCTCGAAGCCACGCTGCGCCGCACCGGCGAACGCGGCGACATCATCAAGACCATGCACCGCGAACTGACCGGCAAGGGGCTTGCCCGCAGGGCCGCCGACTGGGTGATCCACGATCGATCCGGCGAGCCCGTCCAGTCTCTCGTCGGTCGCGTTGTCGCGCGTGGACTGGCCGACGAGATCAATGACCGCCATTACATGATCGTCGACGCCGTCGACGGTAAGAGCCATTGGATCAACATCGGTAGAGGCGAGGCGATGGAAACGATGCCTAATGGCTGCATCGTGCGTGTCGCGCCAAGGAACACCGAGCCGAGGCAGGTCGATCGTACCATCGCCGAAATCGCCGCCGCGCATGGCGGCCGTTACGACGTCGATATGCACCTGAAGCATGACCCATCCGCCACCGAGAGCTTTGCGCGAACGCATGTGCGGCGGCTGGAGGCGATCCGCCGCGCGACCGGCGGCGTTGAGCGAGAGCCGAACGGCACCTGGCTCATCGCGCCGGACCATCTCGATCGCGTCGCGAATTATGAGGGCCAGCGGGCCAGGGCCGAGCCTGTCGTTGCCGACAAGCTCTCCTCAATGGCGCTGGAGCGACAGGTCAGCTTCAACGGCGCCACCTGGCTCGACCGGGAGCTGGTTGCCGATAGACCCGAGCCTTTGCACGGATCCGGCTTCGGCCGCGACGTGAGAGAGGCGCAAGCTCGCCGGCGGCAGTGGCTGATCGCGCAAGGCCTCGCGCATAAAGAACAGGATGGGATCGTCTATCGAGCCAACATGCTTTCGATCCTGCGCCAGCGAGAACTGAACCGTGTTGCTGGCCAACTGTCGGAGGAACTTGGCCTGCCCTATGCCGAAGCGCGATTCGGAGGACGAGTAGAGGGTACGCTCCGCCGCTCCGTCGAGCTTGCCAGCGGAAAATATGCCGTCGTTGAAAAGTCGCGCGAGTTCACGCTGGTGCCATGGCGGCCGGTGCTTGAGCGCCATGTGGGCAAGGAGGTCTCCGGTGTCGTGAGTGGGGAGGGGATTTCATGGACCGTCGGCCGGCAAAGGAGCGGACCTGGTGTTTCGTGAGATGGTGTACAGCTTTTTAGCCAGCGGCGCGGGCAGCCATGCGAGCCCGCGTAGACCTTATGGCCGCACGCCCGCAATCGGTCGCATGGACCTGCCAGGCGGGGCGGCTTTGGAGCGTTCGGACCCGACACGCTGCGTGAGTGGCCAGACTTCGAGCGCTCGAAGATGCGGACTGTTGTCTGCTGGCCGGCGTTATTCCGGCTGGCCTATGACCGCGGCGCAACAGTTCACCGCTGAAGTTGCCACGGGCGAACATCGACAAGAGAAAAAACACCATTGCGCGTTACAAATCGCCGTTGAAAGCGTTTAGGTTGCATGCGCTTCGCCAAGTAAACGGATACCCCAGAAGAGAGCCATGACCACGGCCCGCCATATCGTGACGCTGCTTAAAAGCCACATTGCCGGCGACGAGGATCGTTTCCTCTCTATCGCGATGCAGCTTGCTGCGCATGAGGCACGTCAAGGCCATGGCAAGCTTGCTCAGGAGCTCAAGGATCTGGTCGACGCAGCCAAGAGCAGGGACGCCCGGATTGCCAAGAGCAGTCGGCCGGTTCCCCTTTTTCAGCCAAAGGGCGAACTCGCAGGCCTCCTGCATGTGCGCTATCCGGACCTGCGACTGACGGACATGATTTTGCCGGACAGTCTGCGCTCGCGCCTGCACCGCGTGCTGGGAGAGCAGCGCCAACAAGCAAGCTTGCGCGAGCACGGGCTTGTTCCCCGTCGCAAACTGCTTCTGGTCGGCCCGCCAGGATCAGGCAAGACGATGACCGCATCGGCATTGGCCGGGGAGCTTCATCTGCCCCTTTTCATGATCGTCCTCGATGGTTTGATCACCAAGTTCATGGGAGAGACTGCCGGAAAGCTGCGGCTTGTTTTTGATGCAATGCAGGCGACGCGGGGCGTCTACTTCTTTGACGAATTCGATGCCATCGGCGCGCGTCGAGGCGAACGCCAGGATGTTGGCGAGATTCGGCGCGTGCTGAATTCGTTTCTGCAGTTTCTCGAGCAAGACGACAGCCACAGCCTGATTATTGCGGCAACAAATCATCCCGAGCTGCTCGACAGAGCTTTGTTCCGCCGTTTCGACGATGTCATCGAATACGCCGTGCCCGATCGGCCGATTATCGAGGCGCTGCTTCGGGCTCGACTCGACCGCTTCGACACCAGAGGGCTTGCCTGGAACGAGGCGATCTCTCAGGCAGAGAGACTGTCGCAGGCCGAGATCACCCGCGCGGCCGACGACGCTGCAAAAACCATCATATTGCGGGGGGGGAAGCGGATCACCTCGGAAGCGCTCATCGACGCTCTGAAGGAACGCCGGCAGGCTTCGCTGTCTGAGTAGCGACAGCACAGATCATAATGGCAGACGATTTTCCGCGCGACCGCGCCCATATCCACCTTCGCAACAACGGCATTCGGGAAGCCTATCGGCGGCCCAACCAACTTATACATGCACCGCCGCTGCCGGCGCGTGATCGGGCGTCGCATGCTGCGGCCTTGACGCAATCCATCGAACAAGCGGTCGAAAGTGCACGCCAGCAGATTGCGGCGCGTGACCCCCAGCTGTCGGTCGGCACGCCTGGCTTTTACCTCGAGATCGATCTGCCCATGTCCGGACGGGCGGCCCTCGACCAGTTGGCCGATCGTCGCCAGCACATGGAGCTGGTCGCCGTCCATGAGCCAACTCAACCCGGTGCTCCCATCACAGCGTCGGTGTTCCTGCCGCAAAGCGCGCAAGCCTATTATTTGCGGAAAGTCGAGGCGTATCGAGACGTTGACACTGACCGCGGCAGACCGCGCAACGAGCCGCTCGTCTCCCGCATGGAGACAGTCAGGCTGGCGACTGCACGATCGTTGTTTACCGACCACGACGACCTCTTCCCCCAGGCCGCTGACGAGCAGGTGTGGTGGGAAGTCTGGCTGCGCGACGGTCGCCGCGAGAACTTCGAGCACATTGCCGAAGCCCTGAACATCACTTTGCGCACGCATGCGGTCAGGTTTCCGGAGCGGGTGGTCATGCTGGCACTCGCCAGCACGGCAATGCTCGACCGCATGATTGCGCACAGCGATGTCGTCGCCGAGCTGCGGCGCGCGAAGGATACGCCGTCCTTCTTCATGGGCCTTGGCGGCGCGGAGCAAAGGGACTGGAGCGACGAGCTTCTCGGGCGCGTCAGACCGCCTCAATCCGATATTGCGGTCTGCATTCTCGACAGCGGCGTACGTCGCACCCACCCGTTGATCGAACCCGCACTTGCCGTTGAAGACTGGCACACCGTCAAACCGGCATGGGGCAGCGACGACACACCTGCGTGGAGCGGCCACGGGACGCGAATGGCAGGTGTCGGCCTGTACGGTGATCTGGTCCCGCTCCTGGTCGGAGGCGATCCAGTTCCATTGCCCTTTCGGCTGGAGAGTGTCCGTATCCTTCCGCCAGAAGACGAGGCAAACGATCCAGAACTCTATGGCTCGATCACCGCGGAAGCGATCGCCCGCGCCGAGGTGCAGGCGCCGGAGCGCCGCCGCGCGATCGCAATGGCTGTGACAAGCGCCAGTCCGGCGCGTGGAAGGCCCACATCGTGGTCTGCCGCTATCGACCAACTCTGTTTCGAAGAGGAGCAGCGACGCTTGATCGTTCTCTCTGCCGGCAACATCGGCGATGACCTCATGCCGGCCGAGCATTTGACGCGCAACGATCTGGAAGCAGTCGATGATCCTTCTCAGGCCTGGAATGCGCTGACGGTCGGCGCTTTCACAGAAAAGGTCGATATCATTGACACCGACTTTGCGGGCTACGCTCCGATCGCGCCGGTCGGCGAGCTCTCGCCGCGCAGTCGCACTTCGGTCGTTTGGGACAGGCAGTGGCCGGTGAAGCCCGAGGTCGTCTTCGAAGGCGGCAATCTCGCCCATGACGGTGTGTTGCCTGGCGAGCCGATCGACGATCTGCAGATATTGACCACTTTCTATCGACCCGAACTGCGCCACTTCACCACCCTCGGAGATACGAGCGCGGCAACGGCCCATGCCGCACGGATGGCGGGACTAATTCTATCAGCGCGCCCCGAGCTGTGGCCTGAAACGGTTCGCGCCCTGATCGTCCACTCGGCCGAATGGACTCCGGCGATGCGCGCACGCATCGATGCGTGCAACGGAGCGAAGGGCGAGATCCAGGCGCTCGTGCGGCGCTATGGTTACGGCGTGCCAGATCTTGGGCGCGCGCTTCTGTCAACGGTGAACGACCTCACGCTTATCGTTGAAGATGAGCTTCAGCCTTTCCAGCGCGAGGGCGGCGCGGCTGCCAAAACGCGTGACATGAAGCTGCATCGCCTGCCTTGGCCGAAGGAGCAGCTCGCGGCGCTCGGCGCTGCCCAGGTCGAGCTCCGCGTCACGCTGTCCTATTTCATCGAACCCAACCCCGGTGAACGCGGATGGACCCGCCGGCATCGTTACGCGTCCCATGGTCTTCGGTTCAGAGTAAAGTCAGCGACCGAGACAGTCGACGAATTCCGAGCCCGCATCAATCAGGCCGCTCGGGACGAGGAGGAAGGGGCGCCTGCTGGAGGCGGAGAAGAGTGGCTGCTCGGCACCTTCCGCGATCGCGGCTCGTTGCACGCCGATTTCTGGTCGGGCAGCGCCGCCGATCTCGCCGAGCGTGATGCGATCGGCGTGTTCCCGGTCGGGGGCTGGTGGAAGGAGAAGCCTTACCTGGAACGCGTCGACGCTCTGGCTCGGTACGCCCTGATTGTGACGATGCGGGCGCCTGGGGTCGATGTTGACATCTTCACACCCGTCGAAGCAGCCCTGACTGTCGAGACGTCGGTCGAGACCTGATGCAGCACTGTCCAAATCGGCCAACAACGGAGGTTTGACCAGCCTCTGGTGCCATGGCGGCTGGTGCTGGATCATCACGTCGGCAACAGGGATCATGCGCGGAGGACGATAGGCCGGCAAAGGAGCGGGCCAAGCGTGTGATAATGGCGCCCATGGTCACGCCCACAAGCCGCGCCCCCTGCGTCTACGGAGAGGTGCGCGTCTGTTTAGGCGGCCGAGACATCGCTTACCTGATCAACGCGCTCGCCGTATTTGCGCCTGTAAGCGGCAATGAAATCGTCGTCGCTACAGATGCAGCGGCCGCTGGAGTCCTTGGCCTTCGGATCGTGCAAGTGAGAGCCAAGGGGGCGCAGAAGATTCACCCGAGTGCTCGTCGTCGGGCTCATGGGAAACCCCGCACTATGTTTGACCAAATCCGCGGCAAGCATAATCCCGGCAAGCACCGACTGAAAGGCCATCGGAACCACAGTTCGAACGCGGCGACTTCCTTCGCTAAGCTGGAACACCAGACCGCCGCAGATAGCCTGCTGATAAAAGGAGCGCAGGGGCTGGCCGACAAACGGGGCTAGCGGTTCAAACGGCACAGCCATCGCTGTAGCCACGCGAACTACAAAGTCGTTGGGAACTCCGGCATTGGTCTGCAGGAGCGTTTTCACCTGCTCGTGTGCTTCCGGTATTCCGAGTTCCTCGGCAATCAGCTGGTGCTCGTCCTTGGATTTTCCGGATGGCAGGTACATGCAACAAAGGCAAGCCTGGCCGTCATCGAAACCATGCCGGGAGATACCGAGATCGTGCTCCTGCGTCCAAGCGTTTGCGATCCATCGCGGCAGTGCACCTTGGACAGCCAGACGGTCGGCGGCGGTGTCAAGCGCCACACCCACTTGGTCGAAGACCCAATTGCCCCGGCGCGCAACATATTCTGCCCACGTCAGAGGGTGCGCCTCGACCTCAAGGGCAGTCGATCTAAGGGCGGTGGCTGCAAGAACCGCTTTGGACATACCAATCTCCGCCTGGCCAGCCAATGCGTAGCGCTGCAGGTTTGAGAGTTCGATCGCTTCGTGATCGATTACATGCAGACGACCTTTGAGATCGGGTTGTCTCGCTAGCGCCCAAAGCGAGCCATGGCCTATCGCACCGAGCCCAACGAGGTGGGTTTCGCCAAGGTCGACTGGGAAGTCGATCGGGCCAGGCTCTCCGGCTTTGGTCTTGTCGTAGCTGCATAGCGAGAGGTCGATGGTTTCGTCCAACTCGGCGCCGGTCAACTGGGCAGCGAAGATAGTTCGAAAGACGTTGGCGGCGCCGAAGCAACTGGCGGCGCCAGCTCCATAAGGCAGCAGACTTGGGCCAGAGCCCACCGGGTCCGTACGCGACAGCTTTGCCGCCCAACCGTCCGATCCCACGAAAAAGATCGGGCACCGGAGTGATGGGCGCGTTACCCCTGCAACGACGCAGACGGTGGCAGACTTGCCGGAACGCCGGATGCCGACTTTTGGATTGATCGACTTTGCCAAGCGCTCCAGCGCTTGGGCTTGAGAGCTCGCCGCGCTGTCCAGCGGGAGTATCGCCAGAACCGGGTAGAGCCTAGCGAGCAATCTCACCGCAAGATCTAGTGTCGCCTGGCCTTCGGCGCAGGAAGCGGCCTGATGGTCGAAGGCGACTGCCACGACCTGCTTTTCAAGAGCTGCTTTGAAGTCTCCCAGATGAAAATCGGCCAGGACCTGAGATGCCGCCGTGGCGGCGCGATCGATGAAGTTAGCGAATGCCATTGTTCAACTCGATATCATGATCATTCGCGACAGTGCCGCGGGAGGGAGCGCATTCCATTTGGCCTTTTCGTCAAGCCGATAGGCGGCGACCCGAGCAAAATCGAAAGGCTCGCGGGCGAAATTCGGCACTACCAGCGACAGACACCCAACCGTGGTAGCAACCGCATAAGCGTCGTCCGTCGTCGAATGGTAGGCGCGGCCCGGATGGCTGTGAATCTGGGCCAAGAGTTTCAGGCCGCTTTTGTAGAGCCAGACATTGAGCCGGTGCAGTTCTTCGGCCGCAACGATCACGCAAACGCCATCGTTTGTCCGAATGTGACGCTGCGCCGGGATAACCGTCTCTGTTACGGCAAAGTGCCGCTCTTGCTGAACGCCGACCCAGAGCGCCATCCCCTCATTGCCCTCGCGACCAACTGAGCGCAGATGCCCATGCGTGGTCGAGATGCAGCCGCGCGGGAGAGTCACGATCGTTACATCTCTCAAACCAGTCATTCTTGTATCGCCTGAGGGGATACCACCATTCCTACGATTGTCGGTTGGAGTTGAATCTGCAACTGCTCTATAGGAACGATTCCGTACTTGATGATCTTGTCCAGGATGAAGGCCAAACAGCCTTCGCCAGAACCCCGATGAAGCAGCCATGGATCACCTGAATGGGCTGGATTGTCGTGGTATTCCCGGACGCCCGCCATGCACAGGAATGGTTCGTCCTCGGGACTGTTGGCCTGGATGAAGTCCGTCAGCGGCACGGCGTTCTGCTGGATGAGAGCTCCTATCATCTCCGGCGGCGTTCCGGGCAGCGGCGGACGTCTAAGCATTTTCAGGTATAGATCTTTCCGGGCAATCGGATGACGCGTAAACGGATCGACGAAGACCACGGACGGTGGTCTTAAGTCGTAGTCGGTGAAGTCGACCTCGCTCGCTGCGCTGACCACCCGTGGCTTTAACTTGGGGCTGGCGAAAATGAAGAAAGCGCGCGGAAAGGTCGCCTCGATCAAGAAGCAGCCCTGAGCCCGATAGACATCAGCATATGGCCGGAACCGGCCGATCTCCCGATCAAACTTCGCTCGGGAGACCTCCGGATCCACACTTTGGTGTTTAGGCACCTGCGACGCCCGCCTTCAGGCTGAGGAACAGGGTCACAGTATTCGGGAAACCGAAGTCGCCAAGCTTCTTGTCGACATCGAGCAAGTTGCCGGCCTCATCCTTGAATTCCCAATTCTCGGCTGGTTGGGCGACATTCTGCGTGTTCTCAAGGGCTTTGGTACGAATGACGTGAAGCGGCTGGTTGGGATTGGCTTCGACCTGCGTGGGCTGGCCGTTCACCACCACCGTGATCTCGATCTTGCCCGGTCCGCCGCCGTGATTATCGCCCTTACCCGAATCCTTCGACATTGTCCTACTCCTGTGGCTTGCCAACCGCCCCACGCCCTGGCGCCCACCTGCGAGTGAGACCGGCGGTCTTCAATCGTTCACCCGGCGCCACGGCCGCGAGTACGCGAAAGACAGGGGATAAGCTACCGAATCGGTGCTTGCCTTCTTTTATGGGTGACTTGAGCCGCAAGTAAATGGTCTCAAATTGCTCCTCACAACTATAATCGATTAGAGCAATGCAAAAATATTGGCGACACGCCTATTCATCTGCTCTCTCACTCGCCTGCTCCGTGCTTGGCAAGGGGAGCTTTGACTGCGTCACGCGTCCCCCAAGCAGCCGATTGCGCCGGCAGCGCCGTAGGAACCGTCGTTCAGAGTCTTCACCACTCAAGCAGCCGCATGGATGCAGCCGACGCTCGTCTCCACAAACAGCGCAAGTGGTGCCTTGTTGGATAAGGTCGCCTCGTCCCTGGTGCAGCATCTGTCGGAACGGGTCCGCTGCGAGACCATGCCTCATCATCGCGCATGCGCAGCAGCCGGCGGTCGATGCTCGTAAGGCGTTCTGCTCATTTCGTGGCGAAGGCGCTGCTCGACTCGCGGACATATGCGGGCACCGAGGCGGAGGCTGACCAGTCGGCGCCGCGTTCGCGGATGTCGCTTGCAATGTGCTCGCGTGCGTTTGCCGCCGGCGACCTTGCCGTCCTCGCCTGCTATGGCGAGCCGGCGCAAGCGGATTGCTCGATACTGCCGGCGAGGCTGCGGGCCGGTCCTAACGGCCGTTCACAAGAGCTTGCATCAGCAACTGGCAATCGGATCGATAACTTCGCGATCGCCGTTATGGCGCGGAGATGCGGTCTCGCCGGGTTGTGGCTGGCGCTTCGTTGTGGGCGGCGCGTCGTAGCCGAGGGAGCAGGGGCGGCGCCATGATCCAGACCGAACGCGCGCTGCAGCAGGTGCTTGAGTGGGGGCGTGCCCTGACCGGTTTCGCGGATGAGCATGCTGAGGAAGCGGTAAGGGGCGGCCAGTATATCCTGCAACGCATTCACCCGAGCCTGCGCGACACCAGCGCCCGCACCGGCCGCGATCCGCAGGACGAAACGCTGATCGTGGCGTTCTATCGCGAACTGGCGCTGCTGTTCTGGCTAGACGATTGCAACGACGTTGGCCTGATCGCGCCGGAGCAGCTCGCCGCCCTGGAGCAGGCGCTGGGGCACGGCGTACCGTGCGTGCTCTCCGGATTCGAGGGCTGCGCTCAGCTGCGCGCTTCGCTGGCTGCGCTCGCTTACGATCGTCACGACTATGCTCGGCTTCTCGACTATACCCGGTGCTACTGCGCGGCGCTGCGCGCCGGACACGCGCAGGCGGCAGGGGCGCGACGCTGGTCTTACGCCGAGTACCTGCACAACGGCATCGATTCGATCGCTTACGGGACCGTGTTCTGTTGCCTGTCGCTGCTGTGGGGGCTGGACATGGCGACCTTGCGCGCGCGTCCAGCGTTTCGCCAGGTCCTGCGGCTCATCTCAGTGATAGGGCGCCTGCAGAACGATCTGCATGGACGCGACAAGGACAGGTCGGCCGGCGATAACGCGGCGATCCTGCTTCTGCAGCGCTATCCGGCTATGCCTGTGGTTGAGTTCCTCAACGACGAGTTGGCCGGCCATACGCGCATGCTGCACCGGGTGATGGCGGAAGAATGCTTTCCCGCGCCGTGGGGACCGTTGATCGAGGCGATGGCGGCGATCCGCGCGCAGTACTACCAGACTTCGACCAGCCGCTATCGCAGCGACGCTGCAGGGGGAGGCCAGCGTGCGTCGGCCTGGACGCGCCGGAGGCGGCGGCTTGGGCGCGCTGCCGTCGGTTCGATCCGACGCAACGCCGTCGCCCGCTGCTACGGATGGAGCGAGCATGAGCGACACCGCCCTGAGCCGGGGAAGGACGAACATCTGGACATCGTGCTGGATCGGCGAACGGCGCCGGCCACGGTGGCCGCTGGCTGGGAGTACATCCATCTCGAACACTGCGCACTGCCCGAGTTGGACCTGACGCAGATCGACCTGCGCGCCTCGCTGCTGGGCAAGGCTATGCGCGCGCCGCTGCTGATCAGCTCTATGGCCGGCGGCATGCCACGGGCCGAGGCCATCAACCGGCATTTGAGCGAGGCAGCGCAAGCCTTGGGGATCGCCATGTGCGGTTCGCAGCGTGTGAGCCTGCAATCCCGCAACTCCCAGGGGCTAACGCGCGCGCTGCGCCGCCTGGCGCCAGACATTCCCTTGCTGGCCAATATCGGCGCCGCGCAACTGCGGGAGGCCGACGGCCTGGACCTGGCGCGTCGCGCGGTGGACGCGCTGGAGGCCGATGGGCTCATCGTCCATCTCAATCCGCTGCAGGAAGCGGTACAGCCGGAGGGCGACCGCGAACTGGCGCGGCGTCCTGGCGCTGATCGCTGGCGCCGCGCGCATCGTGGGCGTGCCGATGGTGGCCAAGGAAGTGGGGGCGGGCCTGTCCGCCTCGGTGCCTGTGCGCTCGTCGAGGCGGGCGTGGCGGTAATCGATGTCGCCGGCGCCGGCGGCACCAGTTGGGCCGCAGTGGAGGGCGAGCGCGCCCGCAATGCCGCCGACCGTGCAGTGGCGATGTCATTCGCCGATTGGGGGATTCCACCCTGACCAGCGTGCAGGCGGTGCGTCGGGCGCTGCCAACGGTGAAGCTGATCGCGTCGGGCGGGATCCGCGATGGCGTCGACGTGGCCAAGGCCATCCGCCTGGGCGCGGACATCGCCGGGCAGGCGGCCAGCGTGCTGGGCGCGGCGACAGTGTCCACCGGGGCCGTTGTCGCGCATTTCGAGATCGTCATCCGCCAGTTGGCCGTCGCCTGCTTCTGCACGGGCTCGGCTGATCTGGCGGCGTTGCGTCAGGCGCGCTTGTTGCCCTCGTCGCATTTGTCCGCCGGTTGATGTCGGCGTCGTCCGCACGCTAACAGCAGGCTGCTGAAATACCTACGCCAAAGACAGACTATTGATCCCCCTGGCGAGACGGCTCGATTGACGGGAGCGATGTGTTCATGGAGCAGCTGTTCACGATGAAGCGGTTGGAAGATTTCGTTCCAGCCGGTCATCCTGGTGCCCGCACCGGCTGATGATCAATGGAGCGCTGGTGCGGCTAGACGGCATCCTTTCCGGCATGTACGCCTGCAGTGCCAAAGGCGGTCGCCCCAGCGTTGCGCCGGAGAAATTGCTGCGGGCCGTGTGTTGCAGGTGTTCTACAGCGTCCGTCGGAATTGATGCAGCAGGTGCTGCTGTGGCAAGGCCAAGACCCGGGAATGCCGTCAGCTTTGATCAGGCGCTTCGGGCCGTCGGAAACGCGCGAAGAGTCCGGCTTTCGAAAAAGGCCGAACGCCTCAGATAAAGCCAGAACTCCTTGGGTCACCATCAAACCAATTTGACGCCCCGGGACAATTTCGTCCGGCATTGTCCGGTGTGCGACGATGTTGGGGATGCGACATAGGCGGATTGCCGTGTATTTAAACCGCTTTTCCTTTGGCACGCATATTGCGCCCTATCGGTAAACCTCGTCATGGGCCGGCGGCAATCGCTCGGAGATTGTCGAAATAGCACAATGATTTCTGCCGGGGTGACATCCGGCCCGACTAGAGCAGGACCTTTCAGATGATGCAGAAAAGCAAGCGGCCATACTCGCGGGGAAATAGTCGCGTCAGGGCTGCATGGACGCTCTTTCCTGGTTGTTTCGGCGGCGGACGCCAACTCTTCAATCGGCACCCGAACCAGTGCCTGGATGTCCAAGGAGCGCCCCTGTTGCGCGTGCCTGGCTGCACCCGCGTGCTGGCTCTCCTCCAAGGCGACGCTTCGGCGCTGCTGCAGACCGGCGACGAGAACCCAACTTCAAAATTAGCATTCCGAAAACCGAAAGAAGTGAACAGGTATGTCCAGGATCGGCGCTTTGACGCGCGCCGCATGGCGATCGGCAACTCAGACGCTGGCCAAGGGTTCGAAAAGTTTACACCCGACGCTAGCGCCGGCCGATTTCAAGCGCGCACTTACGATCAACGATCGATATGGCGGGCTCACTGTCAATGTCCCCAAAATGCCTTTCTGGCTGACCGGGGGTGAAGCCTTCGTCTACCGCCGGACTAGCCACGGCGAGCAGCAGTTCATGCAGGTCGATGCTGCCACGGGTTTCAAGCGGCCCGCTTTCGATCAGGCGCGTCTGGCGGCAGCGCTAAACAAGGTGAGCCATGAGAGCTATCAAGCCGGCAATCTTCCGTTCGACCGTTTCGAACTGAGTGAGGATGGTCGCAGGCTCGACTTCCAGATTGAAGACACCCGGTGGAGCTGCGACCTTGCAAGCTATGACTGTACCAGCACCACATTCGATGCAAGGAAAGGGGACCGTAGGGAGCTCAGCCACCGCTACACGCCGCCAGCGGAGAACAACCCCGACAAGAGCAACGCGTCGCCCGACGGCAAATGGATCGCCTATATCAAGAACTGCAACGTTTTCCTGCGCAGCGAGGACGGATTGCAGGATGTTCCTCTGAGCCGGGACGGAGCCGAAGGCAATTGCTACGTCTTTTCGACGCTGAGCTGGTCGCCGGACTCGCGCCACCTCGCCGCTTACCTTGTTCGCCCCGGCTATAGGCGAGAGGTCCGCTACCTCAATTCTTCGACGGACCAGTTGGAGCGGGAATATTCAACAAAATTCTATCCCAGGCCGGGCGATGTCCTTCCGCTGCCCCAGCCAGTCCTGTTCGACATTGCCGGCCGGCGCCAGATCGTGATTGACGGTGCCCTCTTCTCGAACGTCTTCGAACTTTCCCCTCTCCGGTGGTGGGCGGACAGCCGCGGCTTCACTTTCGAATATAACCAGCGCGGGCATCAGCTTTATCGCCTGGTCGAGGTAGACGCCGCCTCGGGCCGCGGGCGCTCCCTGATCGATGAGACCAGCGAGACATTCGTTGATTATTTGCCGCTGGGGCATGGCCAGGAGGATGCCGGAAAAATCTTCCGTTACGATGTCGATGACGGGAAGGAGATCATCTGGGCATCAGAGCGCGACGGGTATGAGCATTTGTATCTTTTCAACGGCCGGACAGGCGCGCTCGAAAACCAGATCACGCGAGGTGAGTGGGTCGTCCGGAGGGTCAACCATGTCGATCCGGTCAAGCGTCAGATCTGGTTCGAGGCGAGCGGGATGAACTCGCAGGAGGACCCCTATTGGGTCCATGCTTACCGCATCGGCTTTGACGGCAAGGGACTGACTGCACTGACGCCCGAACCGGCCAACCACCATATCGAGTTCTCGCCTGACAGGCGCTATTATGTCGATCTCTGGTCACGCATCGATCTGCCCCCGCGCATGGCACTCTACCGCGCCAGCGACAATGCCAAGCTCCAGCAGATCGAGACGGCCGACATTTCTGAGCTCGTCGCCGCAGGCTGGCAGCCGCCGCTCAGTTTCCATTCCAAGGGGCGCGACGGCAAAACTGACATCTGGGGCGTGCTCCACCTGCCAGCCAACTTCGACCCGACGAAGAAATACCCGGTTGTGGAGAATATCTATGCTGGACCCCACGGCTCCTTCGTCCCAAAATCCTTCTCGCGGTGGACAGAGCCGCTCACGCAGCTGGGCTTCGTCGTTGCTCAGATCGACGGCATGGGCACCAACAACCGCTCCCGCGCCTTCCATGATGTTGCTTGGAAGAATCTGAAGGACGCAGGATTTCCCGATCGCATTCTGTGGCACAAGGCGGCGGCCGCGCAATATCCATGGTACGACATATCCAACGTCGGCATTTTTGGCGCATCCGCCGGCGGCCAGAGTGCAGTCAGCGCGCTGCTCTTTCACCCCGATTTCTACAAGGTCGCCGTCGCCAAAAACGGCTGCTTCGACAACAGGATAGACAAGACCTGGTGGAACGAACTTTGGATGGGGTGGCCGGTCGGCATTGAATATTCGCAATCCTCCGCCGTTGACAATGCTCACAGGCTGCAGGGCAAGCTGATGATCGCGGTCGGCGAAATGGATGATAATGTCGATCCGTTTTGCTCGTTCCAGCTTGCCGATCGACTCATCAAGGCAGGAAAAGATTTTGACATGGTCTACGTTCCTGGTGCCAATCACCATACTCTAGGCACCTACACCGAGCGCAAACTCCTAGACTTCTTCGTTCGCAACATTCTCGGTCAGACCCCGCCCGACTGGAACACCAAACCGATCGAGCTGGAATAGCTTGTGGCTCTTGCAATTGTTAGCTCGCCTTATCAGCTGTAATCAGGGCGAGGCGCGAGCAAATCTGCACCGAAGGACGATCGTGGAGTCTAGGACTTGCGCTGCGTATTGAGGATCGGCTCGCCGCGACGTTGGTCTGAGCAAACTGCTTGATAGGCACGCCTGCAGACCGCGTGTGTGCGATTGCAAGATCCCCTATCAGCCTGGTGTGAAGCGTTCAGGGGAAAAGCCGCACCCAACGCCGCTTCCGCTCGCCGTAACGCTACGGCGGTGCGGCCCACCGATCCGCTCGACGAGCATTGGAACACATAGGTCCCCGAACGGACGATTGCCTTGGCAATAGAAGACCCTCGTCGGTCATCGCCGCTGTGGGTGGCAGCCCGTCGGTCTGGAGCTGCCACGATTCTCATCCTCGCGTCACATATGAGCTGAAGCTTTCCGGATCGGGTATCCAATCGGCATCCAGTTGCTCGGCGATATGGTTGAATTCTGCCCTCAGGACAAGAGTGAGTAGAGCAGCCCCGCTACGAAAATCCCATCCTGGTTCGTTTGACGCATCGACTATTCAGATTGATTGGCGTGATACCCGGCGCGGCCGCAACACGCGAGGCCGTCAACCGCTGAGCAGAAAACCAGCCTTCGCCTTCCGCGGCGGCGGACCTCGTCAGCCTCTCGAAAGCTTGCCTGAGTAGGTTGCTCATGTGATCTGTGGAAGTGAGGATAGCGTGCACCCGTACAAACTAGACATTCATCGTGGCAGCTTGGCTGCAGGTGCAGCACGCCGTACCGCACGAGCAAGCGGACAGGCCGGCCAAGCCGGTTTTGAGCAGCACTTGGGCGAACTGCAGGCGGCGGACGAGTTGATGGGTGCGCTAGGCGAGGAGGTCCTCGTCAATGGCTCGCATGGTAAAGGTGAGTTGAGACCAACGAAGAGGCAGAGGATCCAAAGCAATCTGCAGCATGCTGTCACTGAGCGGCAACCAGGTGAGGTTGGCAACTCAGGCGCTCGCGTGATGATGCAACTCCCCACCGATCAGGTGGGTACATCGGAACGGGAGGCGCAACTTGTGATGCAGGGGGACGAGCACGAATACACCCCAGCACCGCATCTCGACGGGTCGATGCCCTCGACAGTGCAGCCGGATCGTCCAATTGTGGTCCCCGACGGTGCCGACAAGCGTCCTGTTTATTCCAACGATGCCACCGCCATCGAAGGGCTGAAGTCAGCACTCCTTGCGGGTAAAGCCAGGCCGGACACGGTCACTCGCAGCACAAATTCTCTTTTCGGCTTTAGTCGTTGGCTCTTTCAAAACAACAAGCCAGGGCTTGCTGCTCGGCTTTACCATCCGTCGCTGAGCCAGGATCTCGAGGAGTACGAGAGTAGGGGTGGTTCCTCCACCGTGGCTGGCGCACTGCGTCAATTGATGAAGTCGATGGGCGGAGCCGGCCCGATTGTGGGTCGCGCTGTCCTGAACCCCCATCCTGACGACGCCGCGCTCACCAGACATTTCAGATCCGCGAGCGGCTACGCAACTGCTCTTAACCATTTCAGTCATTACCTACGTCAAAATGACAAGCTCGGAATTGCGGGTCGCATTTACGATAAATCGCTGGATAAAGATGTTGAGAGCTACAAGGCCGCCTCCTCTAATGGTGGAGCTCCGATCGAATCTGCGCTGGTTTATCTCCGCAAGAACCCGCCGCGCGTTATACTCGGGAATCATCTGGAAAACGCGGTCAGCATGGAGGCTCGTCCCCGTGGCGACGCTGCTCAGCATACCGCACCACAGCAGGGATTCGATTGGCCAGAGGAGCTCCTGCCGGTAGGTTATAAGGAGGGCACCGATCTACCATTGTCTCTCGCCCCAACCGCGCACCAACACCAAGCGCCCGACTTTGGAGAGGCCGTCCCTCACTTGAACTGGCGCCACGGCGACCAGGGCGCCCCGGAGGAGCTGGTAGCTGCACGGGACAGGAGCAGCCCGCTGCCAAGCGAGGCGGTGCCACATAAATCTGGACGGGGACTCGCTACGCAGCCCAGATTGTGGGCGGAGAAATCCGCCTCGCCAGAGCTCTTTCGACGGCGGGCGGAGCAGGCTCTGCCGGCGTCCGCCAGAGGTGTGGAGACATCCTCCGCGGTTGATGAAGCCGCGCAGGCCGCTCGCCAAGCTTTGGCTTGGTTGCAGCAGGAGATGGAGGGGATCGAACCGATGCAGGATCCTCATGAGGTGGCTACACCGGAATGTGAGGCGCAGCTCGTCAGGCAGAGGGATGAGCACGAATCCACCCCAGCACCGCATCCCGGAGGTGGTGGGTCGATGCCCTCGACAGTGCAGCCGGATCGTCCAATTGTAGTCCCCGACGGTGCCGACAAGCGTCCTGTCTATTCCAACGATGCGACCGCTATCGAAGGGCTGAGGGCAGCATTCCACGCGGGTAAGGCCAAAGCGAACACGGTCACTTACAATGTAAATTCTCTTTTCGGCTTTAGTCGGTGGCTCCTTCAAAACAACAAGCCAGGGTTTGCTGCTCGGCTTTACCATTCGTCGCTGGATCAGGATCTCAAGGAGTACGAGAGTACGGGTGGTTCCTCCACCGTGGCTGGCGCACTGCGTTACCTCAAGAAGTCGACAGGCGGAGCCCCGATTATGGCTCGCCCTGTCGTGATCCCCTATCCTGACGATGCCGAGCTCATTAGAAATTACAGAGCCGCTTCGACCAAGGAGTACCTGGCAGCGCCTGCGACCGGACGGAATCCAGATACCGTGGGCGGCTATACAAATTTTCTTAGACATTTTAGTCAGTACCTGCGTCAAAATAACAAGCTTGGGATTGCGGCTCGGATTCACGACAAATCGCTGGATAAAGATGTTGAGAGCTTCAAGGCTGTCTCCTATGGTAATAGGCTAAGTATCAGTTCTGCATTGGCTCACCTCCGGGATATCCTGCCGCGCATTGTGCTCGGGCGCGAAACTGTCCTTTCTGCTCATCCGGCAGACGCAGTCACCAGGCGCGTTGGGGCCGCTGCTGAAGCTGGGCCAGCGGCACCGGCAAGAGCTCCCCAACCCGCCTCGCCAGCAACCGCTAGGCTGCCAGGCACCTACCGCGGCCTTCCACTGGTTGATGTGACCACACTGACTACCAGTTCCTCTGGGGCTCAGATCGGGGCGCTCGATCCGACAGCCCCGTCCAACGTTGCAACGGGGCGGGTGCTCGGCGCCGCCGAATGGCTGAGCGACGCCCATATCCAGAGAGATTACAATTTGCTGGAGGGGCAACTGCAGGGGATCAATCCGGCGCTCGCTGCCCGGACTCGGCTGGTGGATCCTTCCGTATCCCATCTACTGCGACACACGTCGCCGCAAGACGCTCGAGGCATATTGCAGTCCATCTATAATCAAAACAACGCCACAGCCGACTTCCTGTTCTTGCCAGTGAATAATGGCACGGCTACTAGCCCCGGCACCCATTGGTCGCTGCTGCTCGTTGATCGCCGCGACCCGGAAAGGCGGTTCGCCTATCACTACGACTCCCTCCAGCGAGAGGGATATAACGACGTGCCTGCAAAACAGCTCGCAGGACTGCTGAATGCCACCTTGGCGCCAGCCCCCATGGCCAGACAGACGAACCATTATGATTGCGGCGTATTTGTCCTGGAGGGCACGTGGGCGCTGGTTGAACGATTGGTGAAAGGGCAGCGGCCAGACCACGAGCCGCTGCCCCTCGACAACCTCGTTGCCGATCGGCAGGCGCTGCAAGACCGGCTAAGGAGGCGCTTGCCGCACGAGGAAGAGCCGCGGCAGCTGCTGGAGGATGAACCCGCCTCCCCACCGATGATGGCATTCGAGCCAGGGGAACTGCGGCAACTGTTGGAAGACGAGCCTGCCTCCCCACCAATGATGGCGTTCGAGCCAGGGGAACTGCGGCAACTGTTGGAGGACGAACCTGCCTCCCCACCAATGATGGCGTTCGAGCCAGGGGAACTGCGGCAACTGTTGGAGGACGAGCCTGCCTCCCCACCAATGATGGCGTTCGAGCCAGGGGAACTGCGGCAGCTGTTGGAGGATGAACCCGCTTCCCCACCGATGATGGCGTTCGAGCCAGGGGAACTGCGGCAACTGTTGGAGGATGAACCCGCTTCCCCACCGATGATGGCGTTCGAGCCAGGGGAACTGCGGCAACTGTTGGAAGACGAGCCTGCCTCCACTTGGGCACAAATCAATTCGACCCCACATGCGCGAGCGGACGGTGTTCATCAGCCAGCCCAGGCGCCGTGGCTCCCTGAACGCAGAAGATAACTTTGCGGAGGAGCGGTCACGCAACTGTCGGCGGCGCCGGGCCTCAGGGTGAATGGAAAGGATGGAGTGGCGGATGGTGTCGCGTGAAGGCGCAACACGCGTGCTGACCGACCTGCATACGTAGGAAGTCGTTCATTGCTCCCAAATCGTATGTGAGGAACATTCCTGTCCCGGCTGCGCCGCGCGATGCTAGGTCGCGTTGTTCAGCGGGCCAAGCCGATGACACCTACGAAGCTACTGATCGGGCAGATCGCCGTTGTGTGCGCAATTGTCATTATCGGCGTATGGACGGCAACCCAATGGTGCGCTCAAATGCTGACCTACCAGACGCCTCTCGGCGCACCATGGTTTCTCTTCGCCGGCTGGCCAATCTACAAGCCGTGGAAGCTGTTTGAATGGTGGTTCCACTTCGATGCTTATGCGCCGGAGGTCTTCGACAAAGCCGGTACGCTTGCAGGCGCCAGCGGATTCCTGGGTTGTGCCGCCGCAATCGCTGGCTCGCTTTTGCGCGCGCGACAGCGCGGGTCGGTTACGACCTATGGGTCTTCACGGTGGGCCACGACTCATGAGGTCGAGACGGCAGGGTTGTTACGGCCGGCGGGCGTTTTCCTCGGTAGGCTGAACGATCGCTATCTGCGCCATGACGGCCCGGAGCACGTCATGGCATTTGCGCCGACGCGTTCGGGCAAGGGCGTGGGGCTGGTTGTTCCAACGCTACTTTCCTGGACCGGGTCTGCCATCATTCATGATATAAAAGGCGAAAATTGGCAGTTGACCTCCGGCTGGCGGTCGAAATTCTCGTACTGCCTTCTGTTCAATCCGACCGACCCGAGATCGGCACGCTACAACCCGCTGCTGGAGGTGCGCAAAGGCCCAGATGAGATCCGGGACGTTCAAAACATCGCCGACATCCTCGTCGATCCCGAGGGCGCGCTGGAGCGACGGAACCACTGGGAGAAGACCAGCCATTCACTCCTAGTTGGCGCCATTTTGCACGTGCTCTACGCTGAAGAGGACAAGACGCTGGCCCGCGTCGCCACCTTCCTGTCGGACCCGCAACGCTCGTTTGCCGCAACGCTACGGCGGATGATGACGACAAACCATCTCGGGACGGGGCATAACCCTCAGGTCCATCCCGTAGTGGCCTCGGCGGCTCGCGAACTCCTGAACAAGTCGGAAAACGAGCGCTCAGGCGTCCTCTCGACCGCCATGTCCTTTCTCGGGCTTTATCGTGATCCAACGGTCGCGGCGGCCACTTCGTCCTGCGACTGGCGCATCGCTGACCTAGTGGATGGAGAGCGACCGCTGTCGCTCTATCTGGTCGTGCCGCCTTCGGATATCTCGCGCACCAAGCCTTTTGTGCGACTGATCTTGAACCAGATCGGCAGGCGGTTGACGGAGCGTCTGGAGGGGGACCCGAAGAAGAGCCGTAAGCATCAGCTGCTCATGATGCTGGACGAGTTTCCGGCGCTCGGTCGCCTCGACTTCTTCGAAACGGCGCTCGCCTTCATGGCAGGTTATGGCATTCGCTCCTATCTGATCGCACAATCTTTGAACCAGGTTTCAAAGGCCTATGGCGAGAACAATGCTATTCTCGACAATTGCCACGTGCGAATTGCCTTTTCCTCCAATGACGAACGCACGGCCAAGCGCATCTCGGATGCCCTCGGCACCGCAACCGAACTTAGGTCGATGCGCAACTATGCGGGCCATCGGCTTGCGCCCTGGCTTTCACATGTCATGGTGAGCCGCCAGGAAACCGCGCGCCCGCTCCTGACGCCAGGCGAGGTGATGCAATTGCCGCCGTCAGACGAATTGGTCCTGGTTTCTGGGTTGCCGCCGATCCGCGCCAAGAAGCTGCGCTATTATCAGGATCAGAATTTCACAGATCGGGTGCTGCCTGCGCCGGTGCTGCACGACGGACCCTATGCGGACTGCCCTGCATCACGCCCGGACGGCTGGACTGGACAAGTGTGCAGCGTCGATAGCCGACTTGCTGCGGACGAGGAAAGCGCCGACGCGCCAGTTGAAGACGAGGGAGGCGTTCAGCAGCAACGCCATCCAAGCCTGCCCGAAGAAGACGTTGTTGTCTCTCAAGAGCCCGATCAGGCCGATCTGTACAAGCCCGCAGACGATGACAGCGAAGCGCTCGCGGACAAGCGTGTCATGGATCGGATTTCCACTGCGGCCCGCGTCTACGGTATCAACGAGGGCAGGGGCGACGATGTCATTCCCGGCTTCTGAAGTCCGCTGAGTTGCAGAGCGCACCTCAGCGTAGATAACGGCCATAAGCAATTTTGAGCGTCTGGCCGATGCTTCTCCCGTCGCCGGCGCAACGCCGGGCCGTCGGAACGATCCGCATGAAGCCGCACCGCATTCGCCATCAGTTTCTGCTTGAGCCGGAGCTCAGCGAGAAACTGGACAACCTCAGTCGCGATCCGTCAACGACCAAATCAGCGATCGTGGGGAAGGCGATCGAGGCGTTCATCGAGCGGCGTGGCGAGAGCGAGTTCGATCGGCGCTACGGCGTAAGGCTTGACCGGCTCTCCCGCGATCTTGCCCACGTCAGGCGCGATTCCGAGGTGATCCTGGAGAGCCTGGCGCTCTTCATCCGCTTTTCGATCACCCTTCACGCCCACACGCCGGTCCCGGATCGGGCAACGCAGGCTATTGCCCAAGAGCGTTTCGAGAAATTCGTTGAGAAGGTCGGCCGCCAGATCGCTTCCGGCAAAAAGTCGCTTAGCAAA
Organism: Mesorhizobium sp. WSM4884; assembly: GCF_029625675.1. NCBI lineage: Bacteria > Pseudomonadati > Pseudomonadota > Alphaproteobacteria > Hyphomicrobiales > Phyllobacteriaceae > Mesorhizobium > Mesorhizobium sp. WSM4884. The sequence continues at coordinate 9,563 of NZ_JARTVO010000029.1, read as the reverse complement.
GACAATGGTGGGGGAGGGGAAGGATGAGCTCTCATCCCGAGGCCGACCACCGGCGGCGTGTCATGCTGCGCACCGCCATGGGTCCGGCAATCACCGAAGCCCTGGCCGATCCGTCCGTCATCGAGGTGATGGTCAATCCCGACGGCGCGCTGCGACTCGACCGGTTAGGCGAAGGTCGGGTCGATACCGACGTTCACATGCACCCGTCCGAGGCAGAACGTATCATCCGCCTGGTTGCTTCGCACGTGCGCGCCGAGGCGCACGCCGACAACCCGATCGTCAGTGCCGAATTGCCGTCTGGCGAACGCTTCGAAGGCCTGCTGCCACCTGTGGTGTTGGCGCCATGTTTTGCCATCCGCAAGCCCGCCGCGAAAGTCTACACCCTGGCCGACTATGTTGCCGAACGCATCATGCTGCCGCTGCAGGCCGATGCGCTGAAAAAGGCCGTCCGCGAGCGGCGCAACATGCTGATCGCCGGCGGCACTTCCTCGGGGAAGACAACACTCGCCAACGCTCTGCTGGCTGAAGTCGCCGAATGCGACGATCGGGTGATCCTGATCGAGGACACACGCGAACTGCAGTGCGCGGCCAGGGACTGCGTTGCCCTGAGAACAAGGCGGGGCTCGGTCACCCTTGCCGATCTCGTGCGCTCGACGCTGAGGCTCAGGCCGGACCGCATCATCGTGGGCGAGGTGAGGGGCGCGGAAGCGCTCGACATGCTGAAGGCATGGAACACCGGGCACCCAGGCGGCATCGCTACCGTACACGCCAATTCCGCGCGCTCGGCTCTCTATCGCATTGAGCAACTCGCCCAGGAAGCGGTGGTCACCGTTCCCCGCCGGCTCATCGCTGAGGCGATAGATCTGATCGTCTTCATAGCGGGACGCGGCTCGTCGCGCCACATCGACGCAATCGCCGAGGTCACCGGTCTCGACGGCAGCGGCGATTACGCCGTTGCCCCGCTCACGCTTTCGCAACTCCAGCAGCTTTGAAAGGCCTTCCTCATGCGCAAGAAGCTTCGCTTTCTTTCGTCCACAGCGCTCGCGTTTCTTATCACGGCCCCGGTTTATGCCGCCGGCTCCGGCATGCCGTGGGAGCAGCCGCTGCAGCAGATCCTGGAGTCCGTGCAGGGACCGGTCGCCAAGATCGTTGCGGTGATCATCATTATCACCACCGGCCTGACGCTTGCCTTCGGCGACACCGCCGGTGGTTTTCGGCGCCTGATTCAGATCGTCTTCGGTCTGTCGATCGCCTTCGCGGCATCGAGCTTCTTCCTCTCCTTCTTCTCCTTCGGTGGTGGGGCGCTCGTCTGATGGCCGCCGGGGAGCAGCATATCGAGGGCTTCGCAGTACCGGTCCACCGGGCGCTGACCGAGCCGATCCTGCTCGGCGGGGCTCCGCGCGCGGTGGCGATCCTCAACGGTACAGTGGCCGCGGCCATTGGCTTCGGCTTGCAGCAATGGATTGCTGGTCTGGTGCTTTGGATCGCAGGCCACTCGTTAGCGGTGTTTGCCGCAAGACGCGATCCGGACTTCGCCAGCGTGCTTGTGCGCCACCTACGTCTGAAGGGGTGGCTTGCATGCTGAACCTTTCGGAATATCGAAGCAAAGCCGACCGGCTTGCCGACCATCTACCCTGGGCTGCCTTGGTGGCGCCCGGCATCGTGCTCAACAAGGACGGCAGCTTTCAGCGGACGTTGCGGTTCCGCGGCCCGGATCTCGAAAGTGCGACGGAGGCTGAACTCGTCGGCATTTGCGCCCGGGCGAACAATGCTCTCAGACGCCTTGGCTCTGGCTGGGCATTGTTCTTTGAGGCCGAGCGCACAGAAGCGCTGGGCTATCCGAACTCGCATTTTCCTGACGCCGCGTCGTGGCTGGTCGACGAAGAACGCCGCGCTGCTTTCGAGGGGAAGGTAGCGCACTACGAGAGCCGCTATCATCTGACCTTGGTGTTTATGCCACCGCCGGACGCCCAGGCGCGCGCAGAAAGCACGCTCGTCGACTCTCATTATTCCCGAGGAGAAAGAGACTGGCGCCAGGATCTGGCGAGGTTCCGTGACGAGACCAACCGCGTGCTCGATCTCTTCTCGGGTTTCATGTCCGAAGTACGCGTCCTCGATGATGCTCAGACGTTGACCTACCTCCACGGCACGATTTCGCCTCGTCGCCATCCTATCATGGCCCCGGAAACGCCGATATATCTGGATGCAATCCTGGTCGATGCGCCGCTTACCGGTGGCCTGGAGCCGATGCTGGGTGAGCAGCATCTTCGCACACTGACCATCCTCGGCTTTCCGAACCTCACCCGGCCCGGAATCCTCGATACCCTCAATCATCAGGATTTCGCCTATCGCTGGATGACGCGCTTCATTCCGCTCGAGAAAACGGAAGCCACGAAGACGCTGACGCGATTGCGCCGGCAGTGGTTTGCCAAGCGCAAATCGATCGTGGCAATCCTACGCGAGGTCATTACCAACGAGCCGGTCCCGCTTGTCGATAGCGATGCCGACAACAAGGCGCTCGATGCCGACGAAGCCCTTCAGGCATTGGGCGGTGATCATGTGAGTTTCGGCTATCTCACCACCACCGTGACGGTGTGGGGCGAGGATCGCCAAGCCGCTGCAGAGAAGCTTCGCGCGGTCGAGCGCATCATCAATGGGCTCGGCTTCACCACGATCCGAGAAGGCGTCAATGCGGTCGAGGCTTGGCTCGGCTCATTGCCTGGCCATGTCTACGCTAACGTTCGCCAACCGCTCGTTCATACATTGAACCTTGCCCATCTCATGCCGCTGTCGTCGGTTTGGGCCGGTCCTGCGACAAACGAGCATCTCGCGAAAGTCACCCAAACCGAAGCGCCACCGCTTTTCGTTGCCGAGACCAGTGGGTCGACACCGTTTCGGCTTTCCACCCACGTCGAAGATGTCGGCCACATGCTGGTTGTTGGTCCGACCGGCGCCGGCAAGTCGGTTCTGCTTGCTCTGATTGCTCTGCAGTTCAGGCGCTACGCCGGCGCCCAGGTTTATGTCTTCGACAAAGGCAATTCGGCCCGTGCTGCAACACTTGCCATGGGTGGAGAACACCACGCGCTAGGAGCGGACGGTTCCCTTGCCTTTCAGCCACTGCGCAGCATCAACGACCAGGCTAGCCGAAGCTGGGCGGCCGAATGGATCGCCAGCCTTGTTGCCCACGAGAACGTCACCGTCACGCCGGAGGTGAAGGAGGCTATTTGGTCAGCGCTGGCCAGCCTTGCCACCGCGCCGGCGCAGGAACGCACACTGACCGGTCTTTCGGTCCTGCTTCAATCCAATGCGCTGAAGACCGCATTGATGCCCTACACGCTCGACGGTCCCTTCGGCCGCCTGCTCGATGCCGATCATGATGGGCTGGCCTTGTCGGATGTGCAGTGTTTCGAGACCGAGGAGTTAATGCACAGCCAAAGCGCTTTGCTGCCGGTGCTTACCTATCTGTTCCAGCGACTTGAGGAACGGTTCGACGGACGGCCCACGCTGATCATGCTCGACGAGGCGTGGGTCTATCTCGACAATCCGCTGTTCGCCGCCCGCATCCGCGAATGGCTGAAGGTGCTGCGAAAGAAGAACGTGTCGGTTGTCTTCGCTACGCAGTCGCTGGCTGATATCGCGGGCTCTGGCATAGCGCCGGCAATCATCGAAAGCTGCCCGCAGCGCATTTTCCTTCCCAATGATCGTGCCGTGGAACCCCAGGCGCGCACAGCCTACGAGCGCTTCGGTTTAAGCGAGCGGCAGATCGAATTGATCGCCCGCGCCACGCCGAAGCGTCAGTATTATCTGCAATCGCGCCGCGGCAACCGTCTGTTCGAGCTCGAGCTTGGCCCCATCGCTCTTGCGCTTTGCGGTGCTTCCGATCCGGCCACGCAGACTCTGATCGACAGGATCATGTCCGAAGACGGGCAAGGCAGCTTTGCCTCGCAGTTCCTGATCGCGCGCGGCCTCGATTGGGCCGGCGAACTTCTCAAGCAATTCCCTCAACCAGACAAGGAGCAATTCTCATGATGCGGCGACGCCTTCTCTCCGGCCTGATCACCGTTTCCCTGATCGCCAAGCCTATGGCCGACTATGTGCAGCCCGCCTACGCCCTTATCGTGTTCGATCCGTCCAATTATGCGCAGAACGTGCTGACGGCCGCGCGCGCATTGGAGCAGATCAACAACCAGATCCAGTCGCTGCAGAATCAGGCGACCATGCTGCAGAACATGGCGCGCAATCTTCAGCGTCTGGATTTCTCTTCCGTTGGCCAACTCACCGGTTCGCTCCATCGCATCGACGGCTTGATGGACCAGGCGAGTGGCCTCAGCTTTGATCTGGGCAAGCTTCAAGACCAGTGGCGCAGCCAATATCCGGAAAGCTACGACGCCACGATCAAAGTCAGCGATGTGGCGAGTGCTGCGCGGGAGCGTTGGCAAACCGCCATGCAGGCGTTCCGCCAGACCATGGGTGTCCAGTCGCAAATCGTCGAGAACGTCCGCGCCGACGGCGATCTGCTCGCCGATCTCGTCAACCGCAGCCAAGGGGCGGCCGGTGCGCTTCAGGCAAGCCAGGCCACCAACCAGCTGATGGCGCTTTCGACAAAACAGCAGATGCAGATCCAGACGCTGCTCGCAACGCAGTTTCGAGCTGAGGCCGAGGATGCCGCCCGCAAGGCCCAGTCAGACGAAGCCGCCCGCGAGATGACGAAGCGATTCTTGGGTACCGGCTCGGCTTATCCCGGCAATTAATCACGAGTTCATCACGACGAGAAAGGCAGCGGCATGAACGACCTTGGCGTCATCGATCGCTTCATGGAGACCTTCATCCGCTACATCGACAGCGGGTTCGGTCTGCTATCGGGCGACCTCGCCTTCCTCACTACCATTCTGATCGGCATTGACATCACACTTGCCGGCCTGGCGTGGGCGCTCGGCGACGAAACCAGCGTTCTCGGCCGGCTTGTCCGCAAGGTGCTCTATGTTGGCGTCTTCGCCTTCATTCTGAACAATTTCAAGAACCTCGCCGATATCGTTTATCGTTCTTTTGCCGGTCTCGGGATTAAGGCGTCGGCCGGCAATCTGTCGGCAGACAATCTCTTGCGCCCGGGCCGCATTGCCGCGACCGGTTTCGAAGGTGCTTGGCCAATGCTTGACCAAGCCAGTCAGCTCCTGGGCTTCCCGGAAATCTTCGGCAACGCACTGACCATCTTCGTGCTGCTGATGGCCTGGTTCCTGGTCATCATCGCCTTCTTCATCCTTTCCATCCAGCTTTTCATCACCATCCTTGAGTTCAAGCTCACCACGCTGGCAGGTTTTGTTTTGGTTCCATTCGCACTTTGGAACCGTTCAGCGTTCCTGGCCGAACGCGTGCTCGGCCATGTTATCTCGTCAGGCATCAAGGTGATGGTGCTCGCCGTCATTGTCGGTATCGGCTCCACGCTCTTCGGGGAGTTCGCTTCCGCATTGCAAGGCAAGGAGCCGGATCTTGCCGGTGCCATGTCCCAGGTACTGGGCGCACTGGCATTGCTTGGCCTTGGCATTTTTGGGCCGGGGATCGCGTCGGGTCTTGTCTCAGGCGCACCGCAGCTTGGGGCGGGCGCCGCCCTCGGCACGACCGCGGCGGCAGCGGGTGTATCACTCGTTGCTGGAGGCACAGCATTTGCTGGCGCGCGTATGGCAACCAGCGGCGGTGTCGCCGCCATCCGAGCCGGCACAACAATGGGATCGGCTGCTTCCACGTCATGGCAGATCGGGCGCGCAACCTCGCCCGACGCTGGCCTCTCCGGTGTGGCTGCTGGAATGCATGGTGTAACCAGTGCAGCTGGCGGCGCCGCTATACGCATAGCGCGATCCGCCACTGCAAGTGTTGGGCGCAACGCCGATGCCGGGCGCGATGCCGCGTGGACCGCGACCGGCGGCACGCCGACAGCGCCAATGACCGAACGCTCTGCCGGTTCGGCCACTGTTTCGGCGCCGACGTGGGCAAGGCGCCTACGTTCTGAACAGACCGCCCGTGCAAATCGCCACGCTGCCATGCAAGCTGTCCGAGACGGAGACCGGCCGGGAGGCAGCGCCACCCCCTCTCTCAACGACAAGGATGACTAGATGCTCTTCAAGCGACCCGTGCACCGTTACGGCAAAACACCCGAACCGGTCACGCCGTATCAAAAAGCCGCCCAGCTGTGGGACGAGCGCATCGGCTCATCTCGACTGCAGGCCAGGAACTGGCGGATCATGGCCCTTGGCTGCCTGGCCTTGGCGACCGGGCTTTCCGGCGGACTCGTATGGCAGTCGATGCAAAGCCGTGTCGTGCCTTATGTCGTCGAGGTCGATGGCTTCGGCGAGACGCGCGCCGTCGCGCCGGCGATCCGGAATTATGAGCCCTCGGATGCTCAGATCGCCTGGCATCTCGGCCGCTTCATCCAGAATGTCCGTTCCGTTTCCACCGATCCGGTTTTGGTACGGCAGAACTGGTTGGCAGCGTACGACTTTGCTAGCGATCGCGCAGCGCTCTTCCTCAACGAATACGCCAAGGCGAACGACCCCTTCGGTCAGATCGGAACGCGCAGTGTTTCGGTACAGGTCACCAGCGTGGTCAGAGCCTCCGAAAGTTCATTCCAGGTCAAATGGACCGAGCAGGTGTTTGAGCGCGGAAGCCTTGCCAGCACGATGCGCTGGACTGCGATCCTCACGATCGTGATTCGCTCGCCAAGCAATACGGATCAGCTGCGCAAGAATCCGCTCGGCGTCTTCATCAATGCCATTGACTGGTCACGCGAGCTCGACAGCGCCGTCCCAACCCCCCTTTCTCCGACGGAGTCCACCAATGAAAGGTAAAATGTCACCGATTCGTGCCGTGCTGATCCTATCGGTGTCGGCAGCGGTCGTTTCCGCTTGTGCATCGAAGAAGGTGCCGCCGCCTGAGATTTCCTATGACGCTGCCGACTTCAAACCGGCCGCGATCGAAAAGGCGCCGGAGAGGCCGATTAGAATTGTCGAGGTGCCAAAACCACTGCCGCTGCCTGGCCAAATGCAGCCCGAGCCCGGCAAGGCCGAGGACAAGCGCCCCCCTGAAGAACGCGTCGCTGATGCCAACAAAGCCGCGACCCAGCAACCCACCAAGTACGGGTATGTTAATGCCGTGCAAGTCTACCCCTTCACCGATGGCGCGCTTTATCAACTCTATGCCGCGCCGGAGCGCGTGACCGACATCGCTCTGCAGCCGGGCGAGAAACTAACCGCCGTGTCGGCTGGCGACACCGTGCGCTGGGTCATTGGCGATACCGCAAGCGGCACCGGTGACAATCAGCGCACCCATGTTCTGGTAAAACCCTTCGCGCCGGGTCTTGCCACCAATGTCGTCATTACGACGGACCGGCGGACCTATCATTTGCAGCTTCAAAGCACCGAGAAGACCGCAATGGCGGCAATCTCCTGGACCTACAGCCAAGACCAGATCATCGCGCTTCGCCAGCGCAATGCTCAAGCCGAGGCAGTTACACCGGTCGCGTCGAATATCGCGCTCGAAAACCTTCGCTTTCGCTACTCAATCAGTGGCGACACACCGCCCTGGAGACCGACGCGAGCCTTCGACGACGGCAGCAAGGTCTATATTGAGTTCCCTCGTCGCATAGATCAGGGCGAGGCGCCACCACTCTTCATCGTCGGCGCAGATGGGAGCAGCGAGCTCGTCAACTATCGCGTGCGCGGCAACTATTACATCGTCGATCGGCTCTTCGCCGCGGCCGAACTTCGCCTCGGCACCAAGCGGCAGCAGGTGATCCGCATCAGCAGGATTGACGGCAGGCAACCGCAACGGCGGATCTCGCTCTTTCGCGGCAGCCGGCGAGGTGAGGACTCATGATCGAAAATTCCCGCTCTGGCATCCCGCCGAAACTGGATCCCGAGGAACTGCAGCTTCGGGCCTCTCCCCGCCGCGTGGTGCGGTTCAGGCGCGGTGTGATCATCGCGATCGCAGCGCTCGGATCCGGCGCTGTCTTCGGCGTTACCATGATCGCCCTCCAGGGGCCGGCCCTTCGCATCAGGGATCAGGCGGAAGATCTCTACAACACTGAGCGCAAACCAACCGCCGAGGGGCTCGATACGCTTCCCCATGACTATTCCGGCATGAAGCCGAAGCCTCCCGTCCTTGGGCTACCTTTGCCGGGCGACCTCGGCCGCCCCATCCTCGAGCGGCAGCGCCAGCTCGGCATCGTGCCGGGCCAAGACATCTCGGCCGAGGAGCAGCGTCTAGCGCAGCAGGCGATCGAAGCGCGTGAATCGCGGGTGCTTTTCCGCGTCGAAAATCGAGCTCAAAAGACAGATGTCGGAGAGAGCGTGCAAACTGCTCAGCATCCATTTGAGGCGCTTCCCCAATCCGAAGCAGGACGCGCGTCAGCCTCGGTGGCGGCGGCGGAAGGCGACCAGAACAATCAGCAGCGAAAGCTTGATTTTCTCAGCCAGCGGAGCACTGGCGGGATCTACAATCCGCATGCGCTGCAGACGCCGATCTCGCCATATCAACTGATGGCTGGCAGCGTGATTGCCGCCAGCCTGATCACCGGCATCAATTCCGATTTGCCGGGCCTTGTCGTCGCGCAAGTCACCGAAAATGTGCACGACACGGTCACGGGCAACATATTGCTGATTCCGCAGGGCTCACGTCTTATCGGCGTCTACGACAGCGTCGTCGCGTTCGGGCAAAAGCGAGCGCTGCTGGTCTGGCAGCGCATTCTGCTGCCCGACGGCTCGTCGGCCGAAATCGACAATCTGCCCGCGAGCGACACCGCCGGCTACGCAGGGCTGGAAGACGAAGTCGATTTCCACACTTGGCAGATGATCAAGGGAGTGGCGCTTGCCACATTGCTCGGTGTCGGCACAGAATTCAGCCTCGGCGAAAACGAGAGCGATCTGGTCAAGGCGATCCGGGAATCAGCCCAGCAGAACGCCAGTCGAGCCGGCCAGCGCATCACCGAAAAAAACCTCAATATCCAGCCCACCATCGTCGTCCGCCCAGGTTGGCCACTGCGCGTCATCGTGCACAAGGACATCGTGCTGCGGCCATACGCCAGTTGAGCAGGAGTTATCATGGCTGACCTGAAACTTGGAAAACTTCCGGACCGAACAGCTTCGAAGATCACCATTACCGTCAGCGCGGAGCTGAGCCAAACACTCAAGGAGTATGCTGCACTTTACCGTCAGACCTATGGTCAGTCTGAAACCGTGGCAGAACTCATCCCTTTCATGCTGGCGGCGTTTCTGGAAGGCGACCGAGCCTTTGCCAAGGCCAGAAAGGAACGTCTGCCGACGGAGCTTGCCGGAAAATCGTGACTCCTCCGCTAGGGCAGCTGGAACATTGCCTAGCTGTCGCGACCTACCTGCTCCTCGCGAAGCATAGGATCAAACACCTTGGAATGCAGGTATGCGCAAGAGATGATGTGGAAGGAGATACCGCGCAACAGCCTAAGTTTGCATTTTCGATTTGGTCGGCCGTGAACTATCCGCAAGCCATTGATCTGGCCTGTTGATTGAGGCGGATAGCGGCTTTGGAATTGCAGGATT
>NZ_JARTVO010000028.1:0-65633 GCF_029625675.1 Mesorhizobium sp. WSM4884 | reverse complement strand
GCGTGAGCCACCACGAAAGCGAAGATTTCAGTCCATGCCAAAGCTATCTTAGCGCATATGCCCTTGCGGGGGAGATGTCCGGCAGGACAGAGGGGGTGCTGTCCCTCGGCCTCAAAGTCATTTTTCAATCGCTACTCCGCGGCCACCAACCCCGCCATCTCGCGGTTCTTCATCAGCTTGTAGATGATCGAATCCATCAGCGCCTGGAAGGAGGCGTCGATGATGTTTTCCGACACGCCGACCGTCCACCAGCGGGCGCCGGTGGAATCGTGCGATTCGACCAGAACGCGGGTGATGGCCTCTGTGCCGCCGTTGAGGATACGCACCTTGAAGTCGGCGAGCTCGAGGTCGACGATCTCGCTCTGGTACTTGCCGAGGTCCTTGCGCAGCGCGATGTCGAGCGCGTTGACGGGGCCGTGGCCTTCCGCCACCGACATCTTCTCCTCGCCGTCGACCTCGACCTTCACGATCGCCTCGGAGACGGTCTTCAGATTGCCGTTGGCGTCGAAGCGGCGCTCGACCATGCAGCGGAAGGAGGTGACGTTGAAGAACTCCGGCAAGCCGTGCAGCATCTTGCGGGCGAGCAATTCGAAGGAGGCGTCGGCGCCCTCATAGGCGTAGCCTTCCGCCTCGCGCTCCTTGACGACGGCGATCAGCGCGTCGAGCCGGTGGTCGTCCTTCGGCACGTCGATGCCGCGCCGCTTCAATTCGGCGAGGAAATTGGCCTTGCCGCCCTGGTCGGAAACCATGACGCGGCGGCGGTTGCCGACCGCTTCCGGCGGCACGTGCTCATAGGTCGCCGGCTCCTTGGCAAGTGCCGAGGCATGAATGCCGGCCTTGGTGGCGAAGGCGGAGGAGCCGACATAGGGCGCCTGCGGTTCCGGCGCACGGTTGAGCAATTCGTCGAAGGCCCTGGAGAGCCGCGAGATGCCGGTCAGCGCGGCGGCTGAGATGCCGGTCTCGAAGCGGTCGGCGAAGGCCGGCTTCAGCGAAAGCGTCGGCACGATGGAGATGAGATTTGCGTTGCCGCAGCGCTCGCCGATGCCGTTCAGCGTGCCCTGGATCTGGCGCACGCCGGCCTCGACGGCGGCAAGGGAATTCGCCACCGCCTGGCCGGTGTCGTCATGGGCATGGATGCCGAGGTGGTTGCCAGGGATGCCGCCGGCGATCACTTTCTCGACGATGGCGCGCACTTCCGAGGGCTGCGTGCCGCCATTGGTGTCGCACAGCACCACCCAGCGCGCGCCGGCATCGTAGGCGATCCTGGCGCAGGCGAGCGCGTAATCGGGATTGGCCTTGAAACCGTCGAAGAAATGCTCGCAGTCGACCATCGCTTCCTTGGCCGAAGCGACCGCCGTCTCGACCGAGACTTTTATCGACTCCAGGTTCTCCTCGTTGGTGCAGCCGAGCGCCACGCGCACGTGGTAGTCCCAGCTCTTGGCGACGAAGCAGATGGCGTCCGACTTCGATTGCAACAGCGCAGCCAGTCCCGGATCGTTTGAGGCCGAGACCCCTGCCCGCTTGGTCATGCCGAAGGCGACGAATTTCGCACTTTCCGTCCGCCTCTGCTGGAAGAAGGCGGTGTCGGTCGGGTTGGCGCCCGGATAGCCGCCCTCGACATAGTCGATGCCGAACTCGTCGAGCAGCTTAGCGATCGCGATCTTGTCCTCGACGGAAAAGTCGATGCCCGGCGTCTGCTGGCCGTCGCGAAGAGTGGTGTCGAAGAGGAACAATCTTTGTTTTTTCATGATGGCAAGGCGCTTGAGCACCCCCCTCTGTCCTGCCGGACATCTCCCCCGCAAGGGGGGAGATCGGCAGCTTTGCCGACAGCACTCGTCCTGCAACGTCGGCGATTAGCGAAAGCGACGACGACATCCAATCTCCCCCCTTGCGGGGGAGATGTCCGGCAGGACAGAGGGGGGTGGGACAGAACGCCGTGCATCGACTATCTCTTCCCCGCAAACCCGTCCGTCGCCCGGATCAGCCGGTCCAGGATCCCGGGCTCCGAATAGGCATGGCCGGCGCCCTCGATGAGGTGGAAATCCGCCTTCGGCCAGGCCTTGTGCAGCGCCCAGGCATATTTCGCCGGACACGGCATGTCGTAGCGACCGTGGACAATCGTGCCGGGGATATCCTTCAGCTTCCAGGCATCGCGCAGTAGCTGTCCCTCCTCCAGCCAGCCGGCATGGACGAAGTAATGGTTCTCGATGCGGGCGAAAGCCACCGCATAGTCGTCCTGGCCGAACGGCGTGCTGGTCTCGGGCTCCGGCAGCAGCGTGATCGTCTCGCCTTCCCAGATGCTCCAGGCAAGTGCCGCCTCGACCTGCGCCTTGCGATCAGAGCCGACCAGCCGCTTGCGGTAGGCCGCCATCATGTCGCCGCGCTCGGCCTCGGGGATCGGCGCCAGGAAGCGTTCCCATTTGTCGGGGAACATTTCCGAGACGCCGAACCGATAATACCATTCGAGCTCGGCGCGGGTCAGCGTATAGATGCCGCGCACGACCAGCTCGCTGACGCGCCCGGGATGCGTCTCGGAATAGGCGAGCGCCAGCGTCGAGCCCCAGGAGCCGCCGAACACCAGCCATTTGTCGAAGCCCGCCATCTCGCGCAGGCGCTCGATGTCGGCGACAAGATGCCAGGTGGTGTTGGCTTCGAGCGAGGCGTTGGGCGTCGATTTCCCGCAGCCGCGCTGGTCGAACAGGATGACGTCGTAGAGCTTCGGGTCGAACAGCCGCCGGTGCTTCGGCGAGATCGTGCCGCCCGGGCCGCCATGCAGGAACACGGCGGGCTTGGCGCCCTTGGTGCCGCAGCGCTCCCAGTAGACGGTATGCCCATCGCCGACATCGAGCATGCCTGACTCGAACGGCTCGATCTCGGGATAGAGCGTGCGCAAGGAACTGCTGTGGATCGTCATAGTTTCAAGCCCTGCTGCGGCCAGTTGGCCGTCTCGTGGTCGGGATGCTGGAAGGAGATGATCTGCTCCTGGCGCCGATAGAAATCGGGGTCGTCGAGGATCGGCGCCTCGAAGATCTTTTCGACCCAGGGCAGCCGCACCGCGTAGTTGACCTGGATCTGCGGCGCCAGATCCGAGCGGTCGTCGAAGGCGCCGATGGCGATCTCCAGCCCGCCCGGTTGGCGGTAGGTCAGCGGCGTGCCGCAGCGGGCGCAGAAGCCGCGGTCGATGTTGACCGAGGATTGGAAGTAGCTCGGCTCCTCATGGGTCCATTCGACGCCGTCCCTCGGCACCGTCACCAGCGCGCCGAAGAAATTGCCGAACTGCTTTTGGCACATGCGGCAGTGGCAGATGGACGGGCGCCCGAGCTTGCCCTTGATGCGGAAGCGCACCGCGCCGCACTGGCAACCGCCTGTTCGAACTTCGTCGGTCATGGTTTTTCCTCCGGCGGCCATTGGTCGGTGTCGTGGTCTGGATGTTGATAAGAGACAAGCTCGGCCAGGTAAGGCGCTGACGAGACATCGCCCATCGTCTCCTCGGACGGCAGTTTCGGAATGCCGTCGACATAGGGAAGCTTCGCCTCGACGCCCCATTGGATGGTGGGCGCTATCCCCGCCGGATCGTCGAAGGCGGCGATCGCAAGTGCTGTGCCATCCGGCGCCTCGAAGGTCAGCGGCGTGCCGCATTCGGCGCAGAAGCCGCGCCACGCGGCGCTGGACGAGCGGAAGCGCTTCGGCTCGCCGCGCGTCCAGTCGAGCCTGGCGCCGCGCAGCGAAACCAGCGGCAGGTAGAAATTGCCGCTCGCCTTCTGGCACATGCGGCAATGGCAGACGGAGGCGTCGCCGAGCGCCCCCTCGACGCGGAAGCGCACGGCGCCACACTGGCAGCCGCCCGTATAGACCGGCCGGTTGTCGAGGCTCATGACGGACTCCGATTCATGAACTCACTCCGAATCATGGCAGACCGCCTCGACATTGTTGCCGTCGGGATCGAAGACAAAGGCGCCGTAATAGTTCGGGTGATAGTGAGGACGCAGTCCCGGTCCGCCATTGTCCCTGCCGCCGGCGGCAAGCGCCGCGGCATGGAAAGCGTCGACCTCGGCGCGGCTGCGCGCTGTGAACGCGACATGCTGGCGGTCCTTCGGTTTCTCCTTGCCCGCACTCACCCAGAACACCGGCCGGTCGCGGCCATAACCGCCGACCTTGGCGCCGCCGGTATATTCCTGCGGCACCATGTAGAGCAGCGAGGCGCCCAGCGGCGCCATCGCCTTGTCGTAGAAGGCCTTGGACTTTTCGAAATCGGAAACGCTGATGCCGAGATGGTCGATCATGGAACGAGCTCCTCCTCCGTTGCTGGCGCGGGCACCTCGGCCACGGCCAGGCCGGCCGCGATGACGATGTGCTGGCAGACATTGTCGATATCGCGGATCACGTCGTGGTTCCAGAAGCGCAGGATGGTCCAGCCACTGGCGCTTAGGTAGGCGCTCCTCGCCTCATCATGTCGCGAGTGTTCCGCGTCGGCATGCTGGCTGCCGTCGACCTCAACTATGAGGCGATGCGCCGAATAAGCGAAGTCGACGATATAAGGTCCTATCGGCACCTGCCGCCGGAAACTCATCTTCATCAGCCGGTGGGCGCGCAACTCGTTCCAAAGCTTGAGCTCGGCATCGGTCATCGCGCGCCGCATGGATTTGGCGTTTTTGCGCTGGCGTGGCGGAACGAGATCGTGCCCCATGGCTAGGCAGCCCCACGCTGGAGACTAGCGAAACGGTAGGCGAGAGCTGATCTCCCCCCTTGCGGGGGAGATGTCCTGCAGGACAGAGGGGGGTGCTGTCCCTCCAGCGTATCAGCTTGGAATTGCTGGGCGCGATGAATATGACTGAAGCCAAAGCCGGCAAGCTGGGATGTCGGCGTTCCTTCACACCCCCCTCTGTCCTGCCGGACATCTCCCCCGCAAGGGGGGAGATTGGCCGTCATCGGCATTTTCGCCAATCGCCTAAGACCCCTCACCGCTTGATCTCCCAGGTCGTCACGCGCTGGCCGGTAACCGGATCCTTGCCATCCTTGAGCTGAACGCCCTGCGCCAGAAGTTCGTCGCGGATGCGGTCGCCTTCGGCCCAGTTCTTGGCGGCGATGAACTGCAGACGTGCGGCGATCGCCTTGGCGATCGCCGCCTCGTCGACCTTCGCTGCGCCGACATCGAAACCCAGGAAGGCAAGCGCGGCCTTCAGTGAAGCGGCGGCTCCGTTCTCGCCGCTGCCGCTGAAATCGACCGCCTCGCCGGCAAGCTGCGTCAGCCGCTGGAACGCGGTGTAGGTGGCGACATCGTCCGACAGCGCTTCCACGACGTCGGCCGGCAGGTCCTTTGCCGCCGCCGGCGCCAGGTCCGCGGCGCGCTTCCATTTGCGCAGCGTGTTTTCCGCTTCCTCCAGCTTGCGCACGGAGAAGTCGATCGGCTCGCGGTAGTGCGTCATCAGCATCGCCAACCGCAGCACCTCGCCAGGCCATTTCCTGCCGCCGAAGATCTCGGTCTCCAGCAGTTCGTGGATGGAGTAAAAGTTGCCGAGGCTCTTCGACATCTTCTGGCCCTCGACCTGCAGGAAGCCATTGTGCATCCACACATTGGCCATGACCTTGGTGCCATGCGCGCAGCGCGATTGGGCGATCTCGTTCTCGTGGTGCGGGAAGATCAGGTCGAGGCCGCCGCCATGGATGTCGAAGACCTCGCCGAGATAGGCGGCCGACATAGCCGAGCATTCGATGTGCCAGCCGGGCCGGCCCCTGCCCCATGGGCTCTCCCAGCCGGGCTCTTCCGGACTCGACAGCTTCCACAGCACGAAATCGCCGGGGTTCTTCTTGTGCTCGTCGACGGCGATGCGCGCGCCCGCCTGCTGCTCGTCGAGATTGCGCTTCGACAGCTCGCCGTAGTCGGGCATCGAGGCGGTGTCGAACAGCACCTCCCCGCCGGCGACATAGGCATGGCCGCGCTCGATCAGCTGCGCGATCAACGATAGCATGTCCGCCTTGCCGTCCGCGCGGGGCGCAACGAACTCCGTGGCCCGCGGCTCGTAGGTCGGCTCAAGGCAGCCGAGCGCAGCCACGTCCTTATGGTATTGATCGGCGGTCTTTTCGGTGACCTTGCGGATTGCATCGTTGAGCGACAGCTTTCCGGCCGCGATCTCGGCGCCGAAATCGCGCAGCGCCCTGGCGTTGATCTTGTCGTCGACATCCGTGATGTTGCGCACATACGTGACGTGGCTTTCGCCGTAGAGTTGGCGCAGCAAACGGAACAGCACGTCGAAGACGATCGCCGGCCGCGCGTTGCCGATATGGGCAAAGTCGTAGACGGTCGGGCCGCAGACATACATGCGCACATTTTTCGGATCGATCGGAACGAAACGCTCCTTCGACCGCGTTAGCGTGTTGTAGAGGCTGAGGCCCTTCGATGCGTCAGACATGCGGTCCCGGTCCTTAGGTTCTTTGCTTGAGCATGACCTTATCCGAAAACCGGCTTCCACTTTTCACTTCGTGGACCTCCGGTTCGGGGTCATGCTCGGGCTGAAACCTGTCTTGCGCCAAGGCGCAAATCGGGCTCCAGCCTGCTGGCCGGGGCGTTTGTCCAATCTAGGGAAGATAAGGCGAAAACGTCCGGACCAGCGCGAGGCTAGCCAATAATGCAAATGCCACAAATGGCGAAAGACGTTTTCATGGGCGGCTTTATCGCGCCCGCCGGTGTTGCCGTCAAGTCGCTGCAGCCAGGAAAGATGCCGTCGGATCACAGGTAAAAACGGGCCGAAACATTTTATTAAACATGTCGGCACAGTGATGAAACATTCTCGGGCTAGACCGCCAAAACGTCACGATTTGGTCCGAATCGACCATCAAACGCGGACACGAAAACGTTACCAGGGAAGAGAAAAATGCCTCGAAGCAAGCAGGAACAGGACCGACCGGCGCAACAGCCGCTCACCAAGCACTACCGCGCGATCGGCCCGGCGGCCATCGTCGCAGCCCTTCTTCACACCGCCAAGAAGAAGAAGCCGGCGCAGAAGATCGTTTCGCCGCGTGCGGCCTGAAAGGGCGCGACCGGCGCGGTCTTCGACCACAAGGCGCCGGCGATGAGGGCGACGCCAATGCGCGCCTCTCTTAGTGCAGCATGATCTTGCCCGAAAACCGGTTCCCACTTTTCGGGATCATGCTTAGAACAGGGTCATCTGGTTTTCGTCCGCGCCGGGTTTCTGGCGCCTGACCTTCTCGGGCTGAGGCCCGACGATGCCCCGCTCCTGAATCTCCGGCCCGGTATTGGCGACCTTGTTGACGAGGTCGGAAACCGGAATTGCCTCGAAGAAATCGGGTTCGGCGGGCTTCAAGAGGTCGAGCACGTCGCGCGGCTCCTGCGTGCGGCAATCCAGCCAGCGGGCGAAGTCGCGCTCCTCGATCACCACCGGCATACGGTCGTGGATATGGGCGATCCCGGCATTGGCGCGCGTCGTGAGGATCGCGCCGGTATCCATCTCGGAGCCACCGGGCTCGGCGTAGGTCTCGACCAGGCCGGCGAAGGCGATCACGCCGCCGCACTTCGGCCGGATCCAGCAGGGCTGTCCCTTGGCGGCGCCCGACTGCTTCCATTCATAGAAGCCGGAGGCCGGCACGAGAGCGCGGCGATGGCGCATGGCGGTCTTGAACGAGGCCTTCTCCAGCACGCCTTCCGAGCGGGCGTTGAAGAGCAGCGGAAATTCCTTCGTGTCCTTGACCCAGGCCGGGATGAGGCCCCAGCGCACCAGCATCGCCTGGCGGTCCGGCAGATTGGAGCCCGGCGCAGGCGGCGGACCGGCCAGCGCCATCAGCACGGGCTGCGTCGGGGCGATGTTGTAACGGGCCGGAAACTCCTCCAGCTCGGCCAGGCCGAGAAAGGCGGCGGTCTGGTCCGGCGTGGCGGTCAAGGCAAAGCGTCCGCACATGAACTCGGCTCGTAGATCGGGATTTTTCCCAAGGTGGCGATGGAACCTTGCTCATGCAACCGCTAAAAGCCGAGCTCGGCCCGTCGATCCACAACAGGCTGTAGGAACGTTCGGCATTCCATGGAACCACGCCAGATAATCCCCGCCGTCTCCGTCGCCGTCGTGCGCGGCAAAACGGTGCTGCTGGTCAAGCGGGCGCGGCCGCCCTCGCAGGGGCTCTATGCCTATCCGGGCGGCAAGGTGGAAACTGGCGAGACGCTGGTGCAAGCAGCGGCGCGCGAGCTCGCGGAGGAAACCGGGCTCGAGGCGAAGGATTACCGCCCGCTGCGCGACATCCGTATCGACGGCCGCGCCGAGAATCATGCCGTCGACTATCGGCTGACCGTGTTCGGCGCGGCCTATGTCGACGGCGAGCCCGAGGCCAGCGACGACGCCGAGACGGCCGCCTTCTACACGCTGGCGGAAATGGCGGAGATGCCGCTTGCGGGCGACGTGTTTGAAGTGGCGGAGGAGTTGCTCGGACCCGCGCAAGGCGACGTTCGCTAGCCTCAAGAATCGCCTTGCGGCCGACAAATTGTTTCGCCACAAAAGCTTAGCTCTCCGTCACAAGGCTCTGATGACCCGCGCCTCTCCTTTCCTCGCCGCATGCCTTGCCATCAGCATGGCCGTCATGCCGCGGCCGGCGCCGGCGGCCGAGGCGCCGTTCGAACATGGGCTGATGCGGCTTGCCGAGGTGCTGGGATCGCTACATTTCCTGCGCAATCTGTGCGGCGAGAAGGGCGACCGGTGGCGGGTCGAGATGGAAAAGCTGCTCGAATCGGAAAACCCCGATCCCGACCGGCGCGCCCGCTTCATTGCTTCCTTCAACCGTGGTTATCGCTCCTTCAGCGGCACCTACACACAGTGCACGCCCTCGGCGACCGAGGCCATTGCCCGCTATATGAAAGAAGGCGAGACGCTGTCGCGCGATATCGCTTCCCGCTACGGAAACTGAGGATCAGCCTAAAGGCTGCGACTATCCGGGCTCGCACATATTTTTGGGGGAATCGACTCCAATGTGACATGCCTTATTGTGTCTGACTGCGCCTTGGTGCAATCATCTGTTGCGCTTGTGCAACAATGTTAATGAAACGTTAGTGCGCAAATGCGGAATTAACTCAAACTGAAGGTTTTGATGCCGCAAGCCGGCCTAATCGGCTAAGGTTGGCCGATTGAACGCAGCCTTGTTCGAAATGTAGATTGCGACCGTAAAAATGTCGTATTTACAATGACTTATCCAAGGCTGCCGACGAACTGACAAGTCAAGCCCGATCCACCGCCGGATCGCCGCTTGAAGAAGGTGGACATCGCAATGGAACATGGTGTCAGCGACATCGACGCGTTGGTCAGGGAAGAAAAGCGACTGACCGCCGTGGAAAGCCACAGCGAAGCCTGGGCTGAAGGCTTGTCGGCCGGCATCGAGCCTGAAATCATCGCCGAAGCCGCCCTCGAAACCGCTTTCGGCGAGATGCTGCGCGCCAATGGCGAGGTCTCCGCGCTGGCCCTGCTAGACCGCATGCGCGAAAAGGTGATCTCCGGCGCCTTCGAGCCGGAGCGGCTCAAGCACTAGCCCCGCTTTTCGATAGCAGCTTTTGACGGCGACGCGCCATTTGGGCATCATGCGCCAGTGCTTTACAGCGCAAGGCGCTGTCCGGCACTAAAGCGCGTCGCGCTGGGGCGGATCCGGGCTACGCGCTTTAGATCTTTGTTTTTATGCGTGTCGTTTTCGCAAAACCGCCGCACACTTTTGCGCGACATGCATTAGGGCAATTCAGCGGGTTGGTAGAATCACCGAATTGCTCTAGCCATTGGTTCACGCAATTCCGACGGAAAGCGTTGCACACTTCCTGGAATTGCTCTTGCGAGCCTGGGAACCATGGAGAGGCAAGGGGTGAGATTTTCGTTGGCAGGCCGGTCGCGCGCCTGGACGGTGGGTATGTGGCTCGCTGCGTCCGGCCTGGCGCTGCCGCTGGGCTTATGCCTCGCCAGCACGCCTTCCTATGCGCTGAGCGAGATCCAGCGTCAGGATCTGCCCTCGCCGGTCATGCCGCCCGCCAATGACGGCACGGTCGCGCCGGGGACAACCGTGCCGATGCCGGACCCACTCGGCAGCAAACCGTCCGACAACAATCAGCCGCCCGACGACACGAACAAGAGCGAGCCTGAGACGCCATCCGGCAGCGGCGGCGTCACCAGCCCACGCACCGATCCGGACGCGCCGCCGCCACCGGTCGTCTACGACCTCGACAAGCTTCCCGAACCGGTCAAGCGCATGCACGGTCTGCTCATAGAGGCCTGCAAGACCGGTGACATCGAGAAACTTCGGCCGCTGATCGGCTCGGGCGATTCCATGACGCAGCTGTCGCTGGGCGACATCGAGGGCGACCCGATCACCTTCCTCAAGGGCCTGTCCGGCGACAGCGACGGCCAGGAGATCCTCGCCATTTTGGAAGAGGTACTCAGCGCCGGCTATGTCCATGTCGACACCGGCACCCCGCAGGAGCTCTATGTCTGGCCGTATTTCTTCGCGCTGCCGCTCGACAAGCTCGACCCCAGGCAGCGCGTCGAGCTGTTCAAGCTCGTCACCGCAAGCGATTATGACGACATGAAGCAGTTCGGCGCCTACATCTTCTATCGCGTCGGCATCACGCCGACCGGCCAGTGGCTGTTCTTCGTGGCCGGGGATTGAAGGCTTTAAGCCGGCAGCGCCTCGGAAAACTCCACCGCCCTGCCCTGGCCAGGCATGACGATCTCGCCTTCCCACATCACCCGGTTGCCGCGCACGATGGTGCCGATCGGCCAGCCGGTGACCTCCCTGCCGTCATAGGGAGTCCAGCCAGCCTTGGAGCCGGCCTGCGCGTTGGTGATGGTCTCGCGGCGCTTGAGATCGACGATGGTGAAATCGGCATCGTAGCCGGCGGCGATGCGGCCTTTTCTCGCCATGCCGAAGATACGCTGCGGGCCATGGCTGGAGAGGTCGACGAAGCGCTGCAAGGAGAGCCGGCCGGCGTTCACATGGTCGAGCATGATCGGAACCAGTGTCTGCACGCCGGTCATGCCCGACGGCGAGGCCGGATAGGGCATTGCCTTCTCGGCAAGGGTGTGCGGCGCATGGTCGGAGCCGAGCACATCGACAATGCCTTGCGAAATGCCGTGCCAAACGCCGTCGCGGTGGCGCGCGGCCCGCACCGGCGGGTTCATCTGGATCAGCGTGCCGAGCCGCGCATAATCGTCCGCCGAGAGCGTCAGATGATGCGGCGTCGCCTCGCAAGTGGCGACATCCTTATGCTGCCCGAGGAAGAGTATCTCCTCGGCCGTCGAAATGTGGAGCACGTGGATGCGTGCGCGCGCCTGTCTCGCAATGCGCACGAGGCGCTCAGTACAGCGCAACGCCGCGATCTCGTCGCGCCAGACGGGATGGGACGAGGGATCGCCCTCTACACGCAGGCCAAGCCGTTCGCGCAGGCGGAACTCGTCCTCCGAATGGAAAGCAGCGCGGCGCCGCGTGTTCTTCAGGATCGAGGCGACGCCATCGTCGTCCTCGACCAGCAGGTCGCCGGTGGACGAGCCCATGAACACCTTGATGCCGGCCGCGCCCGGCAGCCGCTCCAGTTCGCCGACATCGCCGGCATTGTCGCGCGTGCCGCCGACCCAGAAAGCGAAGTCGCAATGCATGCGGCCGGCGGCGCGCCGCAGCTTGTCGGCAAGGGCCGCTTCGCTGGTGGTGAGCGGATTGGTGTTGGGCATCTCGAAGACGGCGGTCACCCCTCCGAGCACCGCCGCGCGCGAGCCCGTCTCCAGGTCCTCCTTGTGCTCCAGCCCCGGCTCGCGGAAATGCACCTGGCTGTCGACGACCCCGGGCAGGATGTGCAGGCCGCGGCAGTCGATCGTCTCGCCGGCGGAGGCCTGGCCTAAATCGCCGATAGCGGCAATGCGCCCTGCCCTCACGCCGACGTCGCGCAGACCTTCGCCGTCATGGTTGACCACCGTGCCGCCTGTCAGGATGAGGTCGAAGGTGGTTGCCATGGGCAGGTCCAATCTCTTGCCGGAGGAGTGCGGCCGGCTTACGTAATGGCCGACAATTTTGCAAGATCAGGCCGCTCATGCCCTTTGCCCTGCTAAAAGACCGCTCGCTCATTTCCGTGTCAGGCCCGGATGCCGAGCATTTCTTGCAGAACATCCTGACCACCGATCTCGACGCGCTCGGCGCCGACGAAGCAAAGCCAGGCGCGCTGCTGACCCCGCAAGGCAAGATCCTGTTCGATTTCCTGATATCGCGTGCCGGCGACAACGGCTTCCGGCTGGACTGCCGGTCCGACATCGCCGACGATTTTATGCGCCGGCTGATGCTTTACCGGCTAAGAGCCAAGGCCGAGATTGCCAAGCAGGATCAGGTGGTTGTCACGGTTGTGTGGGGCGATGATTCAACCGCCTCATTTTCTGATTCAACGGCGCTTGCCGACACTCGCTTTCGCGACGTGGCGGTCAAGCGCGCCTATGGCGATGCGGCGCAGAGCGGCGGCGACGCCGGCGACTGGCAGGCGCTGCGCATAGGCAACGGTATCGCCGAAAGCGGGTCCGATTACCAGCTCGGCGATGCCTTCCCGCATGACGTGCTGCTCGACGAGACCGGCGGCATCGGCTTCAAGAAGGGCTGCTATGTCGGACAGGAAGTGGTCTCGCGCATGCAGCATCGCGGCACCGCGCGACGCCGCGTGCTGATCGCCACTGCCGCCGGCTCGCTGCCCCCGACCGGCACCGAGGTGACCGTCAATGGCCGGCCCGTCGGCACCCTGGGTTCGGTAAGCGGCGGACGCGGCCTGGCCATCGCCCGCATCGACCGCGTCAAGGCGGCGCTTGATGCCTGCGATGCGATCATGGCCGGCGAGACAGCAATCATGCTCGCCATCCCGGCCTGGGCGAAGTTCTCCTTCCCGCAGGACGCGGCTAGCGCGGAGGAGGCCTGATGGCGGCCGATCGGGCAGGCGCGCCGCCACGCGCCTGGCAACGCATGCTCTCCGGCCGGCGGCTCGACCTGCTCGACCCCTCACCGCTCGACATCGAGATTGGCGATATCGCGCATGGGCTCGCCCGCGTCGCGCGCTGGAACGGCCAGACCAGAGGCGATCATGCCTTTTCCGTGGCGCAGCATTCGCTGCTGGTCGAGGCGCTCTATGGCGAACTGGCGCCGGCCGCTTCCGCCGAGGCGCGGCTGGCAGCACTGCTGCATGACGCGCCCGAATATGTGATCGGCGACATGATCTCGCCCTTCAAGTCGGTGATGGGCGGCTCCTACAAGGACTGCGAGCTCAGGCTGCAGCGCGCCATCCATCTGCGCTTTTCGCTGCCGGCGGAGCTTAGCGCCGCCTTGCGCAAGGAGATCAAGCGTGCCGACCAGATCGCCGCCTATTACGAGGCGACGCTGCTTGCCGGCTTCTCGACGGCGGAGGCGACCGAATATTTCGGCCGGCCGCGCGGCTTTTCCGCCGACCGCTTCGATTTCACGCCGCGCTCGGTGACCTGGGCGCAGACGGCATTTCTGGAGCGTTTCGCGGCGCTAGAAGCTCATCGCCAGACTTTTCTTGCTGTGAATTCCGTCACGTGAAAGAACGCTAAATTAACCGGCAGCCACGACAGTAGTGCGTTCAGTCACGGTCAGCAGGCGCGCTCATGCCCGTCGCTCATGTCAAGGCTGGTTCGGCCGCAGGCAGGCGGAAAGCAACCCGTATTGGTACGGCTCGACGAATAGCTGAGGAACTGCGCGCGCAGAACGAGCGCTTCTCGGCGGCCGTCGAGAACATGTCGCACGGGCTGTGCATGTTCGACGCCGAAGAGCGGATGATCATCTGCAACCGCAACTACATCGACCTCTTCCGCCTCGATGCCAAAGTGGTGAAGCCCGGCATCCGCTTCTTCGACATTCTGCAGCACAGCGTCGATATCGGCATCGCCTCGCAAAATGCGGAGGAGCTCTATGCCCTTCGCAAGCCTTACATCGACGGCGCGAAGCCCTCGACCTATGAGGAGACTCTGGCGGATGGGCGCATCATCGTCATCTCGCACCGGCCGCTGGCTTCCGGCGGATGGGTGTCGATCTACGAGGACGTCACCGAGCAGCGGCGCGCCGAAGAGGAGCTGAAAGAGCAGCACCGCCGCTTCGACGCCGCCTTGGCCAACATGTCGCAAGGCCTGCTGATGTACGACGCCGACGGCAAGATGATCGTGCGCAATCAGCGTTTTCTGGAACTCTACAACGTCACCGCGGCGGACTTCCCGTTCGGAACGACGCATCGCGATGCGCTCGAACGGCTGCTGGAACTCGGCATCTACACCAAGCTCGATGTCGCCAGCGAAGTCGCCAAGACCGCGGCCTGCCTGCAGGCGGGTAAGATGCATTCGACCTACCGCTATCTATCCGACGGCAGGACCTTCCTCGTCGTGCGCCAGCCGATGGGCGGCGGATGGGTGGTGACCTTCGACGATGTCACCGAGCGCCGCCGCGCCGAGGAGCGCATGACGCATCTTGCGCATCACGACACGCTGACCAATCTGCCCAACCGCTCGATGTTCCGCGAACGGCTCGACCAGGCGCTGAGCGAAACCAAGATCGCGCCGCTGGCGATCTTCTCGCTGGACCTCGACCGCTTCAAGGCGGTCAACGACACGTTCGGCCACCCGGCAGGCGACTGGCTGCTGAAATGCGTGGCCGAGCGCCTGCAGCGCTGCCTGCGCAGCGACAAGGACGTGGTGGCGCGTTTCGGCGGCGACGAATTCGCCATCATCCAGTTCAACATCAAGGCTGCGGCCGATGCCGAAAAGCTGGCCAAGCGCATCATCGAGGTGATCGGCAAGCCTTATCGCGACAAGGGCCGCGAGATGCATGTCGGGGTGAGCCTCGGCATCGCGCTCTATCCCTGCGACGGGCGGGAAGCGGACACGCTTTTGACCAATGCCGACATGGCGCTCTACCGGGGCAAGAGCGAAGGGCGCAACGTCTACCGCTTCTTCGAGCCGGGCATGGACGCCATGGTGCGCGAGCGCCGGGCGCTCGAAGCCGATCTCGAGGCGGCACTGCCCAAACGCGAGTTCGAACTGGATTTTCAGCCGATCCTCGACATCCCGTCCGGCGACATCGTCGGCGCCGAAGCGCTGATGCGCTGGCGCTCGCCGTCGCGCGGCCTGGTACCGCCGGATGACTTCATCGCTGCGGCCGAGGAGACCGGGCTCATCGTGCAGCTCGGCGATTGGGCGCTGCGCAGGGCCTGCGGCGTGGCGGCCGGCTGGCCGCGGGACGTGCGCATGGCGGTCAACGTCTCGGCGGCTCAGATCAAAAGCGGCAGCTTCGCCCGAAGCGTGATCTCTGCGCTCGCTTTCTCCGGCATGCCGGCCAACCGTCTGGAACTCGAAATCACCGAAACGGTGATGATGGACGAGAGCGATACCGTACTGAGGACGCTCGGGCAATTGCGTGGGCTCGGCGTGCGCATCGCGCTCGACGATTTCGGCACCGGCTATTCCTCGCTCGGCTATCTCAGGCGCTTTCCCGTCGACAAGATCAAGATCGATCGCTCCTTCATCCGCGACCTCGACAAGCGCGACACGGCGGCGATCGTGCGCACGGTGATCGGGCTTGGGATAGAACTCGGCATCACCGTCACCGCCGAAGGCGTCGAGACTGAAGCCCAGCTCGACATGCTGCGCAAAGCCGGCTGCGGCGAGGCGCAAGGTTTTCTGATCGGCGTGCCGGCCAAGGCTTCCGAAATGAGCCGGCTGCTGCGCTCTCAGGCCTCGCTGCGCCGATCCGGCTAACGCGAGGCAACCCGTCAGCGCAGCGTCTCGATGTATTTCTCGTGGAAGCTCACATAGCCAGGCTCGACCACTTTGAGATGGCGCTCGATCAGCCGATGGAATGCCGGCAATTGATGAAACGGCACGCCGGGATAGGCGTGGTGCTCGGCATGGTAAGGCATGTTCCAGGCGAGCTTGCGGACGAACCAGTTGGTCAGCGTCGTCCTGGTGTTTTCCAGCATGTTGGAGACCAAGGGGCAGCGGCCATGCTCGGCCAGCAGGTATAGCCTGAGGAAAGGCTGCCCGAGCAGCGCCGGCACGATCCAGACATAGAGCAACACCGATGCCTTGAACCACACAGCGAGCGCGAGGACCACGACGTAGAAGGCGATCATCGCCCGCGCCTCGGCCTGGACTTTCGGCAAGCCCTTCGGCGGCACATAGCTGTCGCGGCAGCGGCCAATCGCATTGCTGTAGAGCGTCTTGAAGTGACCCCACCACACCGGCAGGCCAGAGACGTGAACGATGTATTGCCGCAGGGTTTCCGGCTTCGGGAAGGCCAGTTCCGGATCGTTCTCCGCATCCTGGGTGAAGCGGTGATGGGCGAAATGGAAGTAGCGGAACCAGTCTGCGGGCAGCGCGATCGCCAGACTACAGAGGCGCGCGACGGCGTCGTTCAGCCACTGCGTCTCGAACGCCGTCCTGTGAACGGTCTCGTGCAGCAGCGTGAACAGGAACACGATCAGGATGCCCTGCGGCAGCATCAGAAGCGGCCAGAACGGCACCTTGGCCGCGATCAGCGCGCCGAGAACGACGATGGCGCCGAGATGGATGGCGAACTGGATGAGGCCCGGCACATCCGACTTGCCGGTCAGGCGGCCGCGCTCCTCGTTGGTCAGCGAGGCGATGACGTCGCGGTGGTCGATGGTTTCAGCGTGGTCGATGGCATGCATAAGCCTAGCGTACTGCAGAAAGAAACCTTTCGAAAAACGAGGAATTCTGCAAAATAGATAAGCTTATCTTACCTTGCGGATCGCCATGGTCGCACTTCCATCGCTGAGAGGACTTCAAGCCTTCGAGGCGGCGGCGCGCACCGGCAGCTTCGCCGCGGCGGCGGACGAGCTGTCGGTCTCGGCGGCGGCGGTCAGCCAGCTCATCCGCACCGTCGAGGAGCAGATGGGCCGCAAGCTATTCCACCGCGTCCACCGCCGCGTCGTGCTCACCGAGGCGGGCGTGGAAATGCTGCCCAGGCTCACCATGGCCTTTCAGGAGATCGGTAGCGTCGCGCGCGATGTCGTCGGCGGCGCGTTCCGGCCGAGGCTCGTCATCTCGGTGCCGCCTTCGATGGCGATGGGCTGGCTCTCCGAGCGTCTCGCCGGCTTTGTCGTCAGCCACGGCGCCGTCGATATTTCGCTCAGAGGCGACGACGACCCGGTGCCGTTCGACCGCGAGTTGATCGATGTCCGGCTCTCCTACGGTCCGCATTATCGCGAGCACCCGACCGAGGAGATCGTCCGCGACGCCGTCTATCCCGTCTGCACACCCAGCCTTCCCGGCGCGATCAAATCCGAAAGCCTCGCCGGGCTGCCGCTGATCCACACCGACTGGGGTCCGACCGGCGCCGCCTTTCCGTCATGGCGCAACTGGTTCGACGCAGCGGGTGCCGACCCCGGCCGGGCGGCGCAGCGCGGCCTTTCAGCCAACTCGTCACGGGCGGCGCTCGACCTTGCCATGTCGGGGTTGGGCGTGGCTCTGGCGCAAGGCATCTACTGCGCCCAGGCGCTGGAAGAAGGCAGGCTGGTGCGACCGGTGGAACGGGCGCTGGACTTGCGCCAGCCCTACTGCCTGACGATCCCGGAGCGCAGCGCAAGCCGCGACGTGGTGGCGGCGTTTCGCGAATGGCTGATCAAGGAATGCCGGCGCGCGGTCAGGTCGCCGGCGCTGATTGCCTAGCTCTCAGAGATGTCCGGCCAGCGCCGCGACCATGTCCTTGCTGGTCGCCACCGGAACGATCTCGAACTCGACCAGGTCCGCCCATTCGATGACCCAGCGCTGCAGCACCGTAGCGTCATCGGCTTCCACCAGCATAAAGCAGCGACTCATGTCGCCGGCAATCCAGCTGTGATGCACGACGAGTTCGTCCGGCTTCAGCCGGCCCTTGTCACGAAAGCGGCGGTAGATCTCCTTGCGGTCCGAGCCGTGAAAATCCTCGATCACGAAAAACAGCATCTTTTCCCTCGGGTAGATCAATCTGGAATTGGGGAACTGAGGAATTGAGGACTGACGACCTTCTAACCGCTCCAGCTCTTCAGTTCCTCAATTCCCCAGTTCCTCACTTCCGCTTCTCCGGCCGCTACTTATCCGGCCTCTCCAGGCGCTCCAGGAACCACTGCGTCAGCCGTATCCAGAGCTCGTCCTTCTCGCCGGAATCCTCCCAGCCGTGGTCGAGATTGGGATTGTCGTTGACCTCGATGACGAAGACGCCGTCCTTGGTCTCCTTGAGATCGACGCCGTAGAGCCCGTCACCGATGCATTTTGCCGCCTTGACCGCCGTCTCGACGACATGCGGCGGCGTCTGCTTTAGCGTGAAGGTTTTTATCCCGCCCTGGTCAGGCTTGCCGTTGGCCTTGTGATTGACGATCTGCCAGTGCTTCTTTGCCATCAGATAATGCACGGCAAACAGCGGCTGGCCGCCGAGCACGCCGACGCGCCAGTCATATTCGGTCGGGATGAATTTCTGCGCGATGAGGAGGTCGGAATCCTCCAGCCATTCGGTCGCGAGCTTAGTCAACTCCGCCAGATTCTCGCATTTCTTGACGCCGCGCGAGAAGGACGAATCCGGGATCTTCAGCACCAGCGGGAAGCCCAGCGTCTGCGCCGCAAGTTCCAGATCGGAGGTGCCGGCAATCATCACCGTCGGCGGCACCGGCACCTTGTTGTAGGTCATCAGCTCGTTGAGATAGACCTTGTTGGTGCAGCGGATCATCGACAGCGGATCGTCGATCACAGGCATGCCTTCCTGCTGGGCGCGGCGCGCGAAGCGGTAGGTGTGGTTGGAGATGGAGGTGGTCTCGCGGATGAACAGCGCGTCGTAGTTGGCGAGCTTGGCCAGATCCTTCCTGGTGATCGGCTCGACCTCGACGCCCATCTTCTCGGCGATCCGCGCCCAGTAGCGCAATGACGAAATCTCCGACGGCGGCAGCTCCTCATGCGGATCGACCAAGGTGGCGAAGGTGTAGCGCGCCGGCGTGCGGCCCTTGGTGTCGCGCCACTCGCGGTTGGTGTAAGTCTCCAGGCACTGCAGGAAGGAGGCTTCCTCCTCGTCGGTCATGCGGGCGAGCGGCAGGAAGCCGATCTTGCGGATCGAGGCCCATTCGGCGCTGTCCTTGATGTGGACCTCGAGCGCCGGCGCGCGGAACCAGTCGAACAGCAGCTTGGTGAAGCGGTCCCACACTTTCGACGGCCCAATGCCGAAGAAGACTGCGACCTTCGAGGGAAAGGTTCCGCCGAGATCCTTGCGGCATTTGTTCAGCGCAAGCTCGAGCTCGGGCAGCGCGTGCTCGTAGAGCTTGCGCTCCGACAGATCGATCATGGTCTCGACGGTCGGGATCACCTTGTGGCCGCGCGAGCCTGCAAGCAGCGAGGCATAGTAGCCGCGGCTCTGATAGCCATAGTTGTTCGACAGGTTGATCACCTTCGGCCGCTGGCCGCGAAACAGCGCCGGATGGGCGAGATAGTCGCGGTTGGTGATGATCTTGTGCGGCGTCGCCACCTGGTCGAGATCGTTCTGCCTGCCTGTGAGGATGACCCAGGTCATTGTTTCAGCGTTTTCCCAGAGTGATGGCGGCGCGCAACCCGTCGCGGCCGAACTGCGCCATGTTCATGAAGATGCCATAGGGCACGGGGATGTTGGCGGCGTCGAGGATCGTTTCCTGCCTTTCGTCCTCGACCCAGGGATCATGGATCAGGATATGGTCGCCGTCGTCGCCGATGGCGAGCACCCAATGCGGCACCTTCTTGCCGAACATCAGGAAGCCGCTGATCAGCACCAGCATCAGCTTGCCGTCGGCAAGGGCCGAGCGGATGTCGTCGATGCCGAACGAACGGTAATTCACCGGGATGCCGTAGAGTTCCGCGCGACGGCGAAAGTCGACCTGGGCGAGTTCCATCACCCGGCGCTTATCCTCGCTGCGCACCGACTGCAGGAAGAGCGCGCCGTGGAAGGACACGAATATCTCGGCGGCAAGCCCGCTTTCATAGCCTGCAACCGCCAGGCCGAAAGGCTCGCAGCCGCCTGGCCCCGACATCATGAACACGGTGGTCGCCTCGCGCCACAGGCGGATTTCCATGACGGGGTCAGGCACGAAGCCGCGGTCGAAATTCGCCATCGCCATCATCAGGCAGCACGGGCCGCAGGTGAATTCGCAGGTCTGCTGATAGAACGGCACCCCGGTAGCGGTCGGGACATCGCCGCGCAGCGTCTTTTCGTAACGCAGCGCGGTGGCGCCGTCCTCGTAGTAGTCGGGCTCGCGGCCTATCCTGCGGTAGCCTGCCTGCTCGTAAATGTGGATGGCACGCTGATTGTCCTCGCGCACCTCGAGCCGCAGCATCATGCGGTCGTGCTCGTAAGCCGCCTCCTCGGCCGCGGCCAGCAGCTGACGGCCAATGCCGAGGCTGCCGAAGAACGGACCGACGGCTATCGAATAGAGCCGGGCCACGCCGCTGCCCTTGCGAAACAGCACCACCGCGTAGCCGGCGACATGGCCATCATTTTGCGCCACCAGCATCTCGGCGGTCTCGCGCTCGATGAACTGACGGAAGGAGCGGCGGGAAAGCCGGTCACCCGAGAAAACAGCCTTCTCGATGGCGGCGAGGTCATCGACGTCTGACGCGCGGGCCTTGCGGATCTCGGCAGGCATGCGGGCTTGGGAGAACCTCGATTGGGTTAAGGAATGGCCCCGGTCAACAAGCAACATCCCGGCCGAAGCGCCGGTACTCATCAAGCGCTATCGCTCCTTGATTTGGGCCGAATTGTGACAGGTTGCGCGGCGGCAAGGAAGCGCAAACTGTTTGAACAAGATCACTGTTTGGAAGGCCGGCCGGCTGTGAGAAACGCAGCCGGTCTCAGCTCGAAATACCGGCGAGAAGCTGGCCATAGGCGCTCTTGGCGACATCCGACAGGCGCTCGCGCGGCAACGAGCCGACGACGGCGCAGCCATAGCCTTTGTCGAGCCAGTAGACCGCCTCAGGCCCGTCCGCCTCGGCCGCATAGGTGCCCTTGGCGGTCGCGGACGATTCGGCGGTGACGAAGAGCGAGATGCGCTCGCCCTTGGCGTCCTCGTAAAGCAGCATCGCGGCCTTGCCGTGCTCGCCGGAAGGCAGCAGCCGGCCGCCGACGAGCTCGAAGCCTTCGGCCGCCAGATCGGGCGCGACCACCTTCAGCCCGACCCGGTTGGACAGCCAGGTCTGCAGATGGTCCTTGTCGCTTGCCGGCACCTCGACCGCATGACGCTTCTCGGCGGCGTAGATGACATGGGCGGCGATCGCCTGCTCGGCGAGCTGGTCGTCGCTCTCGCCGCTTCGGCCGATGCCGCCGATGCCGGCTACATAGCCGCCGAGCCCGCCGACCATCAGCACGGCGGCTGCCGCCGCCGAAAGCCACCAGCGCGAACGCCAGACAGGCGCCTTCGCCGGCGCTTCGCCGAGCACCGCTGCCTTGAGCCTTGCCGGCACCGGCTCGTCCATCACGCCGGCCAAGGCGGCGCGGAGCGCTGCGCGGTCGGCGATGTAGCGGGCGCTCTTTGCCCGCATCTCGGGATTGGCTTCGAGCCAGGCGTCATAGGCCATGCGCTCTTCGCCCGGCAGCTCGCCGTCGAGGGCCATGTGGATATCGCGTTCGGAGAAATCGCGCCGGGTCATCGCTCGACGATCCTTATCGAGCGGCGGCGCGAGGAGTCGTCGAGCAGACCGCGCAGTTCCTCGCGGCCGCGCGCGATGCGCGACATCAGCGTGCCGGCCGGCACGCCCAGAATGTTGGCGGCCTCGGCGTAGGAAAAGCCTTCGATGGCGACCATGACCAATGCCGCGCGGCGATCGGGGCTGATCGCCTGCAGCGCATCCATGATCTCGCGCGAGGCGACCGTCTCGACCTGATCGGCGGGCGCAGATTGGGCTTCGCCGGCTTCCAGCGGCAGCATCGCCGCCTCACCTCGCCGGTTAACCTTGCGCATCTGGTCGATGAACAAGTGATGCATGATCGTAAACAGCCACCTCCTGGGGCTTTCTCCAGTCTGCCAGTTGTCGAGCCGCACAAGCGCGCGCTCCAGGCAGTCCTGCACGAGGTCGTCGGCGGAATCGCGGTCGCGCAGCAGCGAGCGTGCGTAGCGGCGCAAACGCGGTATCTCGCTCAGGATCGCTGCCTTCTTGTCGTCCATGACCGCTTGTTTCGAGGTCGTTTTCCATTTGATTGAACGCGCCTTTCCGGCGCGGCGCAAGCAGCCAGCGCGAAGCGGACCACCCGCTCCGGTACCCAAGCACCTTAATAACGCCGGCGAATGCGGATTTATTCCCGCCTTGGGTGGAGCCCAAGCCAAGATTGAAAACCGGCTCTGGCCGCCGTATATTCACCCTTGAATATCTTGAATATTCGTCTCGGAATATACACCGGGTGGGAGTTTGCTATGTCTTTGTACATCCGCGATGACGACGTCGACGCGTTGGCTCGTCAGTTGCAGTCCGCGATCAAAGCGCCCACGAAGACGGAAGCAGTACGAATCGCGCTCAAGCGTGAGCTCGAACGGGCGCACGCAGTCCTCCCACTAAGCGAGCGCATCAAAAAGTATCAGGACGCAGTGAGGGCGCTCGGTCCAGACAACCCGGACTTCGACATGAAGAAATTCATGGACGAAGGATGGGGTAACATTTGATGTTTCTCGATGCTTCCGCCATCATCGCGATCATTTCGGAAGAAGCAGAAGCCCACCGTCTTCTCAAGAGAGTGGAAGCTGCCGAGAAACTCTATTTCTCGCCGAGTTCCTCATTCGAGGCGATCGTTGGGATAGCTCGTAGGAAATCCGTAGCAGAAAACGGCGACCAGGTACCGACACCGCCGGCCCTGATCGAAGAATGTCAAACGATCGTCTTGGGCTTCCTGGCCGAACTCAAGGCCGTCGAGATTCCGCTGGACACGAAGATTCGAGAACTCGCTGTCAAGGCCGCTCGCGAGTACGGTCGATATGTCGGCCATCCTGCCAAACTGAATTTCGGCGACTGCTTCAGTTACGCATGCGCCAAAGCCTACCGCGTACCTCTGCTGTACAAGGGCAATGACCTCGCGCAGATCGATCTGGCCTGACCTTATCTGATTTCGGACCTCGCCGCCCTTGTCAAAAGCCGCTGATAAAACAGCCCGATGCCGATCAGCACGGCGCCCAAGCCGATGAAGGACAGCGCGCGCAGCACGCCTTCCAGTTCCGACATATCGAAGAGGAAGACTTTCAGCACCGCGACCGCGATGAGCACGGCCGAGGCGATGCGCAGCACCTGCGACCTCAGCCAGACGCCGGCGGTGAGCAGCGCCACGCCGATGACCAGCCAGAGCGCCGAATAGGTGTAGGTCTCAAGCTGTCCGAGGCCGCTCCACAGGCCGATGAACTCGCCCTTGAACAGGCGCCGCACCGACAGCGTCGCATAGGCGAAGGCAAGCAGCGAGGCGAGCAGCGCCAGCATCGCCGCATACCATCTCGGGCGCTTGTCGCGGACATAAAGGGCGAGTGCTCCTGCGGCGATCGCCGGCAGCAGATAGGCGAGGAACAACAGGTTGAAGAACAAAATGGTGCCGGTCGATTCATCCGTCACCAGCGGATTCAGCACCGCGAAATGCTGGATGACGATCAAGCCCGCCGAGACCACACCAGCGGCCATCGAGCCATAGCGCAGCACCGAGCTCGGCGAGCGCATGTCGATGGCGACGAGGATCGCGCCGGCGCCGAGCGCGATGAGCGTGTAGATCGCCTGTTCGGCAAGGGTAACGGGACCAGTGTCGATGACGCCGCCATGCATGGCATGGCGAACCAGCATGGCAATGGCAAGCAGCGCGAACAGCGCCGAGGCCGCCTCCATGGCGAGGCGCGGCCGGCCGTTGGTGGTGCGCGCCAGCTGCCAGGCGGCGAAGCCGAAGGCGAGCGCCGGCACGCCATAGCCCGGCAGCAGCCAGTTGAAGACAGGCGTTCTCGACAGCGCCGCCGCGCCGACGATGGTCGGGTCGAAGGCGACGCGGCCGAGCACGACAACCGCCGCGCCGACCGCGATCCAGCCCAGCATCGGGTAGGAGCACCAGCGCGTCGCCAGCGCCGGAATGATTGCGGCGGCGCCGAGCAGCACCGTCGTCCAGCCGGAGCCGAACGCCATGTGCAGCATCAAAAGGCCGGCAACGCCGGCGCCGGCGAGCGCGAAGGAGACGGCCGGGCCGCCGCCGAGCGGCGGCTCCTCGGCGCGCGCGATCCACTCGCCGCCGGCGGCAAAGACCAGCACCATAAACAGCGCCGGCAGCGCGTAGCCGAGGTCGCGGTCGATATCGCCGAAGGTCAGCCATAGCGCGGTGAGCACGACCAGCGGCGCAGTCACGCCCCATGCCGCCCAGGACGCGGCGCGGATGGGTGCCGCGGCGGCAAAGCGGCGCGCGGCCCAGAAGCCGGCCCCGATGAAGACCAAGGCGAGCGCGATGCCCAGGCGGAAGGTCAGTGCGTCGGATGTCGCCAGCGGTTCGGCGCCCAGACCGACATTGAGCGCGTCGACACCGATGGCGGCGGGCGGGATGATGCCGAGATAGATCAGCACCGTCGCCAGGCCGGCGGCGAAGACCAGTGGCAAGGCGCGCGGTCGGTAGAGCGCCACCGCCACAAGCGCTGCGAGCAAGACCGCGCCATGCAGTGCGTCGCCCGCCTTGGCAAAGACCGGATCGACCGACAGCCCGAGCGCGGTCAGCGCCACGAAAAAGCCGGGCGCGACTGACGGCCAGTCGAAGCCGGGCTCCGCTTCATCCCGCCGACCGAGCCAGACGAAGACGAGCGCGGCGAGCGTCGCCAGGCTGATGAACAGCACCGCGGCAAGGTTCACCTCCGGCGCATCGGTCATGTAGAGAATGGTCCAGACGCCGGTGCCCACGAACGCCGCCGCGACAAGCGCCTTCCAGTCGCGAATGCGGGCTATGGCCGCCGTGGCGGCGAGCACGACCGCCAGGTAGCCGAACAGCGCCCAGGGATTGGGCGCCCGCGAGGCGACCAGTGCCGGCGTGACCATGGCGCCGACGAGGCCGATGCCAGCCAGCGCCAGGCCGTGGACCAGCGAAACGGCGATGGTGGCGACGCCGATCGCGCCGAGCAAAGTGAAGGCCAGCGCCGGGCCGAGGAAGCCATAGATGCCATGCGCGGCATAGACGGTGCCGAACAGGATGAAGGCACCGGCCGCCGTCAGGATCGCCGGGATGTAAGCGCCGGCGGCACCCTGCACCGGCACCCTGAAGCCGGTGCGGCGGATGAATTCTGCGCCGGAGATCAGCACCAGGCCGAGGATGCCGGCCATGGTGAGGCGCACGCCGGGGCCGAAAATGCCGGCCTCGATGGTGTAGCGGATCAGGAAGAGGCCACCCAGCGCCAGCGCGATGCCGCCGACCCAGACAGCCCAGCGTGTGCCGAGCGCCGTCTCGACATCGCGCGCGGCCATTGCAGGCGCAGGCAATTCGGCCGGCGTGGCAGGTTGCGCCGGTCCGGTGGGTTCGGGCGCACTCGCCTCGCCAGCTTGGGCCGGCGCTTCGGCTCTGGGTTCGTCGGGCGTCGCGGCGGCGGCTTGCGGGGCGGGTTCACTTGCCGGCCGCGCGGTCGTCGCTGCCGCCGCGGCGGGAGCTTCGTCCGACGTGCCTGTCGCCTCGCCAATCTTGGGCGCGGGCTGCGGGATGCCCGAAAGCACCAAGCTGCGCAGCGCGCCAAGCTCGCGCTCGATCAGGCCGATGCGGGTTTGCTGGCGTGAAATGATGACAAATAGAGCGATGACGGCGGCAATGGCGATCAGGCTGAAAAACATGGCGGTTTCCCCTCAAAACCGGACCAGTCGTGGCCGACAAATACGGCAATGAGACGGCTGCCGAAATCTGCGCCGTGCCGGCCCGCAAGACCGAGCATGTTTCGGCTTCGATTGCCAGCAACTTGACGCCTTGCAAAGGCGATAGGTCTAAACGGCTGAGATTCGGGCCAGGAAATTACCCGCCGCTGGCCGCAAAATACTCGTGCTATTCTCTGACATTCGCTGAAATTGCCTAGAGGGTGACCGATGCCGCAGCGAAGTGCGGGCCTGCTGATCTACCGGCGAACCGCCGGAGCACTGGAGTTCCTGCTGGTTCATCCCGGCGGACCGTTCTGGGCAAAGAAGGACGAAGGCGCGTGGTCGATCCCGAAAGGGCTCATCGACGACAAAGAGGACGAGCTGGACGCGGCCCGGCGCGAGGCCGAGGAGGAACTCGGCGTCGCCATCGGCGGCGACTTCCAGCCCGTCGGCAGCTACAAGCAGCCGGGCGGCAAGATCGTGATTGCCTGGAGCGTGGAAGCGGACATCGACGTGGATGCCGTCAGAAGCAACACGTTCACCATGGAATGGCCGCCGAGGTCGGGCGCCATGAAGGAATTCCCCGAGGTAGATAAAGCCGCCTGGTTTTCGCTTCCCGAAGCCGGTACGAAAATCCTGAAAGGCCAGCGCCCCATGCTGGACGATTTTCTGGAGCGGCGGGGCGATTAGACGCCGGTCTATTCGCCAGCGATCGCCTTCATCGCCGCCTGATGCCGGCGCAGCGCGGCAAGGAAGCCGGCGCGGGCGTCGGGCGGCTCGATGCCGCGCGGATCGTAGACGTGGCGGGTGAAGAAGAAGCCGGTCAGACGGAAGGCGTCCTCCAGCGCCGCCTGATCGGCGCGCAGGCCTGAGCCGCGCTGCAGGAAGGCAGGCAGCGCCAGCATCTTGTCGCGCCAGGGCTCGCCGGCGGCGCGCGAAACCGCGCGCCCGGATTTCGGCGAGACATAGGCGAGGTCCTGCCGCGTGCCGGTCGCCGCGCATTGGCTGAGGTCGAGGCCGAAGCCGAGCTCATCGAGGATCAGCAGCTCGAAACGCGCCACCAGCTCGCCCGCGGCATCGGCGTCGTCGAGATGGGAGATCATAACCGCCAGCGCCTCGTAGAGCCCACCATGGGCGTCGCGTTCGGGCAGAAGCCTGAGATGCGCGGCCATGGTCTGCAGGCCGTAGACGGCGACCGCGCTGTCCATCAGCCGGGCGGCGTTCATCTCGATCGCCTCGGCCTGGAAGATACCCAGATGCTCGTCGAGTCGCGCCCGCCATAGAAGATCGACGCGGTTGCCGGGCTGCAGCACCGGCTGCTGCTTGCGCGAGCGCCCTCCGCGCACGAGACCGAGATGGCGGCCATGCGCGCGCGTCATCACCTCGAGGATGGCGCTGGTTTCGCCATGCTTGCGGGTGCCAAGAATGATTCCCTCATCGCGCCATTCCATGGCCCGAGCTTTTCACCCGTTGGACGGCGAAATCAAGATTTGCGTATGTCGTAGCTGACACGGAGAAACCAGCCAGCGAGCGAACCGAGCGCTTCAACATGGGACGGTTCGCGCTGTCGATGACGCTGACCTTGGCCAACCAGGCAACGATCGGCGACAAAGTTCGTTATGGCACCCAGAGTGCGTCGCCGAGGAGAGACGAAAGCTTGCCGCACTCGACGAATGTACCAACTTCCACCCCAGCAGGTTCGCCCTAGATGAACTGCACCAATGCGGCTGCCTGAGATCTTGCAAGAATGTCCGAGCCGGCGCCGGCAGCGCGCACCCCGATCGATAGTTTTCCGCCTGGGCCAGCAATGCGAACTCTAATTTCTCTGTTGTTGTTTCTACTGCTCTGCGGGGCACCAAGCTTCGCCCAGCCGGCCGCACAAGGAGGCGCCAAGCCCGGCGAACCGAACGCCGATGTCCAAGCGCTCATCACCATACTGGAGAACGACCAGGCGCGGCACCGCCTGATCGACAAGCTGCGCGCCGCGGCCGCGGAGGGCAACCAGCCGGTGGCCGAGACAGCGCCTGAAGCGACGATCGCCCAGGAGGTCGCCGCGTATACGAGGGACGCGGCAGAGAGCGCCTCCGGCCTGATCAAGACGACCGCCGCCCTCGTCGAGAGAATTGCCGGCGTCTTTTCCGGAGGCGTTTCAATCGATGTGCGGAGCCTATGGAACGCCGTCCGCAACAGCGCCCTTGTCGTGGTCCTCACCTTCGCCGTCTACATCGCATTGCGGTTCGCCTTTGGACGGTTCCAGCGCACATTCGCCAATGCAGCGACACGCGGAGGCAGGTTCGAGCGGTTCGGCTTCATCGGGTTGTCCGCGCTGGCCGACGCGCTCACCGTGCTCGCGGCATGGGCAATCGGTTCGGTGTCTTCGCTCTCTGCATTCGTTATCGACCAGGCGGGCCAGGCGGAGATGAACCGTGCGCTATTCCTGAACGCCTTCCTGGTCATCGAGTTCATCAAGGTCCTTGCGCGCACGCTGCTTGCCCCGAGATGGCCCGCGCTGCGGATCTGGACATTGGGCGATACAACGGCGGCATACTGGTATTTCTGGCTGAGCCGCTTCGTCAGCGTGGTCGGCTATACGATGTTCTTCCTCGCGCCGATCGTTGCGGTCAACGTCTCGGAAGACGCCGCGCAAGTGGTCCGCGTGATCGTGATGTTTGCTGCGCTGGTGCTCGCCCTGATCGTCATCCTGCAAAATCGCGATCAGGTACGGCGATGGCTGCTGCGCCGCAGCGAGACCCGCCGAACCGACATTCTGGGCAGGTTCCTGGCCGGTCTCGCCAGGCTTTGGCATGTCGTGGCGATCGGATACCTGATCCTCGTCTTCGTTCTTTGGCTCGCGGCTCCCGCGATGGCCCTGCCGTTCGTCCTCGCGGCCACCGTCCAGTCGATCCTCGCGGTGGCCATAGGCGTGCTGCTGACAGGCATCGTCGCGCGGGTCGCCGGAGCGGGGATAAACCTGCCCGCCGAAGTCAGCGAGCGCCTTCCGCTGCTCGAGCGGCGCCTCAATGCCTTCGTTCCCAATGTGCTCAGGGCGGTTCGCATCCTGGTCGCCGCGGTTGTGTTGCTGGTCATCGCCCAATTCTGGCGAGCGGCAGACGTCGTCGGATGGCTGTCGAGCGAGGTCGGCCAGCGCTTCGCCGTTTCAATCGTTTCCGCAATCCTGATAATGCTGGTCGGCGGCCTGATCTATCTCGCCGTCCAATCGTGGGTGGAATATCGCCTCAATCCGAATTACGGCCATGTCCCCTCCCCGCGGGAACGGACGCTTCTCTCCCTGTTCCGCAACGCCTTCGTGGTCGCGCTGGGCGTCCTCATCGTCATGCTGGTGCTGTCCGAGTTTGGAGTAAATATCGGCCCACTGCTTGCCGGCGCCGGCGTCGTCGGCCTGGCGGTCGGCTTCGGCGCGCAAAAGCTCGTGCAGGACATCATCACTGGCGCCTTCATACAGTTCGAGAACGCGATGAATGAAGGCGACGTGGTAACCGCAGGCGGGGTCACCGGTACCGTCGAGCGACTGACAATCCGTTCCGTGTCGTTGCGTACTCTCGACGGCGCCTATCATCTCATCCCGTTCTCTTCCGTCGACGCCGTGACGAACTTCATGAAGAACTTCAGCTATCACGTCGCGTCGATCGGCGTGGACTACGGAGCGAGCATTCCCGAGGTGAAGCAGGCGATGCACGAGGCCTTCGACAAACTGAAGGAGGCCGGGTTCGCGGGCGACATCATCGGCGACCTCGAGATGCATGGCGTGACCGAATTCGCCGACTCCGCCATTCTGGTTCGGGCCCGCATCAAGACCAAACCCGGAAAGCATTTTGCCCTGGGTCGCGCCTATAACGAGATCATCAAGGAGGTCTTCGAGGAGCGCGGCATCGAGATGCCTTTCCCTCATGTGACGTTCTACATGGGCGGCGAAGACAAGGCGGGCAAGTCACCGCCGCCGCGCATCAAGCGGCCCGGGCCAAAGCCGACGACGGAAAGGCCCAAGCGCAGCGCGGCGACAGATGCTGCATTGGCCAAGTCGCCCAAACGCGGGCGCAAGACCAAGGTCACCCAGGACGGTCCGCCCGATGAAGGGCACGATGCGCCCGACCAGACCGAGGTTTCGTAGAGCAGTTCATCGTTTCACGGAAACGCTGAACTGCTCTAACTTCATCGATGCCAAGAGCGAGCGCGCCGCGAACTGGTACCGTGGATATGGTGCCGAGCCGCTGTCGGGAAAACCGCTGACTCTCGTGATGCCGCTGGCGACGTTCGCTGCCGATCTCAGGGCTAAAGCCTGTTATAATCCGCGTCACGCCCAGCGTTCGTGATCGGCGAGCACCTCGTCGATTACCCGGCGCTGCCTTTCGGCCTCGGCTCGGTTGGCGTCGTGTCCGGCAGCGGTGATCAGGGCCTTCCACAACGTCCAAACCTCGGCCGCGCGCCCAGGTCGCCCGATCGACGGCGATGCGGGTGCGGAAGGCCTCCCGGCTTTCACCCTCGAAGAACGTCCAGGCGATCGCCAGGTCGCAAGACGGGTCGCCGACGCCGGATGTGCCGAAGTCGATGACGGCGCTCAGGCGGCCGTCTTCGACCAAGAGATTGCCCGAGGCGACGTCGCCGTGGAACCAGACGGGCGAACCGTGCCAGGTGGCGGCAAGGGCCGCTTCCCAGACGGTGGTGGCGGCCTGCGCATCGATCTCGCCTTCGAGCGCGGCGACGGCCTGCCTCGCCTCGCCGTCATAGACCGTCAGCGGTCCGCCGCGATAAAAATTATGCCGGCCCGGCGCCGGGCCGCCCGCCGGATCGATCCGTTTCAGGGCGACGAGGAATCGGCGAGCGTCACCGCGAACGCGCGAAGATCGCCGATGCGCGCGGTCCTTGCCGTCTCGCCTTCGATCCAGCGATAGACGGACCAGTGCCAGGGATAGTCCGCCGCCGGCTCGCCCATGGCCAGCGGCGCGGGGATCGGCAGCGGCAGATGCGGCGCGAGCCTTGGCAGCCAGCGATGCTCCTTCTCGACCTGCAGCGAATAGGGAGCCGCGCTTGGCAGCCTGACCGTCATCTCGTCGCCGAGATGGAAGGTACGGTTGTCCCAGCCGCCGAACGCGACGGGCCTCACGGGCAGATGGCGCCATTCAGGAAACTGCGTCTCGACCAGGCGGCGCACAAGATCGGTGTCGATATCTACATTAGGGTTGTCCATGCCGTTGTCCCAGATCGACGGACGGCATTCCTAGCCGACATGCATGTTTGTGCTATGCATGTCGTTGTCCCAAAACCGCTTGGCACTTTTGGGCGACATGCATCAATGGGGAAACTCCAGTCCCATCTCGCGGTAGCGCTCGGGGTCGTCGCCCCAGTTCTCGCGCACCTTGACGAACAGGAAGAGGTGCACCTTCTGCTCGAGGATCTCGGCGATCTCGGCGCGCGCGGCCTGGCCGATGGCGCGGATCGTCTCGCCCTTGTGGCCGAGCACGATCTTCTTCTGGCTGTCGCGCTCGACATAGATGACCTGCTCGATGCGCACCGAGCCGTCCTTCTTCTCTTCCCATTTCTCGGTCTCGATATGCGAGGAATAGGGAAGCTCCTGATGCAGCCTCAGATAGAGTTTTTCGCGGGTGATCTCGGCCGCCAGCTGGCGCATCGGCAAATCGGAGATCTGGTCTTCCGGATAGTACCAAGGCCCGGCGGGCAGCGTCTCGGCGAGATAGTCGAGCAGATCCTTGCAGCCGGAGCCGGTAAGCGCCGAGACCATGAAGGTGCGCTTGAACTGCACTCGTTCGTTCGCTGCCGCGGCCAGGGCCAGAAGCGTCTCCGGCTTGACCCGGTCGACCTTGTTGAGGACAAGCAGCATCGGCTGCTGGACGTCCTTCAGCCGGTCGAGGATGGCGTGGGCATCGCCCTTGATGCCGCGCTCGGCATCGATCAGGAGCACCACGACATCGGCATCCTTGGCGCCGCCCCAGGCGGTGGTGACCATGGCCGTGTCCAGCCGCCGCTTCGGCTTGAAGATGCCCGGCGTGTCGACGAAGACGATCTGCGCGTTGTCATGCGTGGCGATGCCGCGCACGATCGCGCGGGTGGTCTGCACCTTGTGGGTGACGATCGAAACCTTGGCGCCGACCAGCTGATTGACCAGCGTCGACTTGCCGGCATTGGGCGCGCCGATCAGCGCGACGAAGCCGGAGCGGGTCGCGGCGGCCTCAGGACTGTCGACTTCCGTCATGCCGCGCTCCATACGCCTTCGCGCAGCAACAGCACCGCCGCAGCGGCCTGTTCGGCCTCGCGCTTGGAACGACCGCTGCCGATCGCCGGCGCAAAGGAGCCGACCTTGACGCTGACGGTGAACAGCGGATCGTGGTCGGGGCCCTCACGACTATCCACCCGGTAGGCCGGGACGGCGCCAGACGCCGCCTGGTGCGCCCATTCCTGCAATTCGGTCTTGGCGTCGCGGCGGGCGGCACCTGTCGCCTGCGAGCGCGGCTGCCAGTAGCGGTGGATGAACGCGCGCGCCGCCTCCATCCCGCCGTCGAGATAGAGCACGGCAATCAGCGACTCCAGCGCGTCGGCGCGCAGGTTGGTTCGCTTGCGGCCTTCGAGGTTGCGCACATCGGAGCCGGCGCGGATCAGCTCCGGCAGGCCGATCTCCTCGGCGATTTCGGAGAGCGCCTCGGCGTTGACCAGCGCGTTGAGGCGCAGCGACAGCTCGCCTTCGGCGGCCTCGGGAAAGGCCGCCAGCAGCATGTCGGCCACGACGAGGCCGAGAACGCGGTCGCCCAGGAATTCAAAGCGCTCGTAGTCGACGCCGGCATGGGTCGAGCGCGCGCTGGCATGGGTCAGCGCGCGCTGCAGGCGCTGGCGGTCGGCGAAGGCGTGGCCGGTGCGCTCGAAAAGCGCTTCGGCGAGGGCATCGGTGGTCAAACGCTTGGTGGCCGCCATGACCTTAGTGGACGAGATGGAACAAGCGTCCGGCGCGCATCAGCGACGGCCACTTCCAGATCTCCAACGGGCTTGCTCCATCGGCGATCGAGAAGAAGATGACGTTGGCGCGGCCGACAAGGTTCTCGGCCGGCACGAACCCGACGGTAAAGCGGCTATCGGAGGAATTGTCGCGGTTGTCGCCCATCATGAAATAGTGACCCGGCGGCACGTCGAACTCGCGCGTGTTGTCGCCGATCGAATTGGGCGTCAGGTCGAGCGTGTCGTAGGTGACGCCATTGGGCAGCGTCTCGCGATAGACGTCGACGGGACGGTCGACCTCGGTGATGTCGGGATTGTCGATCTGGCCGACCTTTTCACGCGGCACGGCGGTGCCGTTGATGAAGAGCTGGCCGTCCTTGACCTGGATCTTGTCGCCAGGCAGGCCGACGACGCGCTTGATGTAGTCGACGGACGGATCCGGCGGGAACTTGAATACCACCACGTCGCCGCGCTTGGGCTCGGAGCCCCAGATACGGCCGGAGAACAGGTTCGGGCCGAAAGGCAACGAATAGCGCGAATAGCCATAGGCCCATTTGGTGACGAAGAGATAGTCGCCCTCGAGCAGCGTCGGCCGCATCGAGCCGGACGGGATGGAGAAGGGCTGGAACAGCAGCGTGCGGATCACGAGCGCGAGCAGCAGAGCCTGGATGATGACGGAAAAGGTTTCACCAAGCCCGCCGGATTTCTTCTGCGATTTTTCAGCCACGCTCATGTCGTCCTCGATTGTGCGTTGGTTGGTATAGAGTCTCGGCGCGCGCTGGGCAACGTCATGCCGCCCGTGGTCAGATGGAATCAATGTGGCGCTTGTTCGACGGGCACCGCCTCGATGATCACAAAGGCTTGAGCAAGCGGGAAATCGTCGGTGATGGTGAGGTGAATCAGCGCGCGATGGCCCTTGGGCAGGATTTTTTCCAGCCTGGCGGCAGCACCGCCGGTGAGCGCCATGGT
Organism: Mesorhizobium sp. WSM4884; assembly: GCF_029625675.1. NCBI lineage: Bacteria > Pseudomonadati > Pseudomonadota > Alphaproteobacteria > Hyphomicrobiales > Phyllobacteriaceae > Mesorhizobium > Mesorhizobium sp. WSM4884. The sequence continues at coordinate 31,863 of NZ_JARTVO010000028.1, read as the reverse complement.
GGGCGCGCCGCTGGGCAGGTTGACCACACCCATGTCGCGCCAGAATACGCCCTCGGCCATGCCGGTGCCCAATGCCTTGGCGCAAGCCTCCTTGGCGGCGAAGCGCTTGGCGTAGGAGGCGGCGCGAGCCGCGCGCTTTTCCGACTTGGCCTGCTCGACCTCGGTATAGATGCGCTGAACGAAGCGCCGGCCATGCCGCTCCAGCGACTTCTCGATGCGTCTGATGTCGATCAGGTCGCTGCCGATGCCGATGATCATTCCGCGGGAACTTCCCGTCCGCCAGCGCGCTTGGCCTTCTCGGCTCGCTCGGCCATGCGTTTCTTCCGCTGCTCACGAAACACGGTCATGCCCCAGCGCGTGACGCCGTAGAAGACAAGTCCGAAGACGAGGCCGAGCGGCACGGCGCCGATCAGCATCGGCTCAAGCACCGGATGCCACAGCTTGCCGAAGGAAAGCGTATGCATCATTTCGCCGAGATGCTCGGGCGGCCCGTGCTTGGGCAGGCGCTCATGCAGGATGAGCTTGCCGGTCTCCCACGACGCGCCCCAGAGCAGAGGGAAGGTCAGCGGATTGCCGAAGAACACAGCGCCCAGCGCTGCCGCAACCAGATTGCCGGCGATCACCCAGCAGAGTACGGCGGCGATGACGAAGTGGAAGCCAAGCGGGAAGAACGAGGCGAAAACGCCGGCCGCGACGCCGGCCGCCACGGAATGGGGCGTCGCCTTCAGCCGCAGGATGCGCTTGGAGAAATACTGCACAGAGCGCGAGAACGAACGGCGCGGCCAAAGGTAAGTACGCACCCGCTCCAGGAGGCCATCAGGCTCTCGGCGTCGAAAAAGCACTCTGTTTCAGTTCCCGGTCCAACACACGCTCCCCTGCCACCCCGGGTCGCGACGACATATCTTGCGCTTCGAGGGCGCAGGAAGGCAACAAGACTTTGATATAGCGACGGGCAGGCCACGGAACAACGAAGGCACCCGCGATGGTCTGCCGCAGGCTGTAAAAAGAGCGCCATTCTGGCGAAACTGAGGAAGAACCGGGGAAACGAAGCCGATGATCACCATTCGACCGGCGCGGGCCGACGACGCCGAAGCTTTGCCGGACATCGAGCAGTCCGCCGGGCTGGCGTTTCGTGCTGTCCCGGACCTCGCCTGGCTCGCCGACGGCGACAATGTGAGCGCCGAGCGGCACCGTGCGCTCATCGCCGAAGGCGCATGCTGGGTTGCCGCCGATGACCAGGACCGGCCGGTCGCCTTCCTGAGCGCCGGGGTCGAAGGCGATGCGCTGCACATATGGGAGCTTGACGTGCGCCTGGACCGGCAACGCTCCGGCATCGGCAGCGCCTTGCTTGAACGGGCGATCGAGGACGCCAGGCGGCGCGGCCTGGCGGCGGTGACGCTGACCACGTTTCGCGAGGTCGCCTGGAATGCGCCCTTCTACCAAAAGTTCGGCTTTCGCATCCTGGATGGCGCTTTGATCGACGAAAGGCTCGCCGACCTCATTAGCGGCGAGGCAGAACACGGCATGCCGGCCGAGCGGCGCTGCGCCATGCGGCTCGATCTGAACCGCACTAAACCGAATATTCGCTGACCTCGACCAGATTGTCGTCGGGATCGCGGAAATAGACCGACGTCATCCTGCCGCGGGCGCCGATGCGCTCGACCGGGCCGACTTCGATCGCCACGCCGTTGGCCTCGAGGCTGGCGCGGACTTCCGCAAGGGGCACCGCCGCCACGAGGCAGAAATCGCCGGAGCCCGGCGTCGGCGTCTTCGCCTTCGGCTCGAAGGTGCGGCCGACTTCGTGCAGATTGATCTTCTGCGAGCCGAACAGAAGCGCGGTCGGCCGGTTCGGCTCATCCAGACGCCGCAAGCCAAGCACACGTTGATAGAATTCGCAGGTCGCTTCGACCGAGCGGACCGTCAGCACGAAATGATCGATGCCAGCGATCATCGTGACGCGACTTCAGATATTCCGGCTGCCGGGCTTGACGGCCGGGATGGCGGCAAGCTCCGGCGGCAGGCGGTCTGGCGGATAGGCCGGCACCTCATATTCGGCGAGCGCGATCAGCGGCACGCCGACATCGGTCTTGCCGGCCGAGCGGTCGATGATGCAGGCGGCCGCCACGACGTCGGCGCCGATTTCGCGCAGGCATTCGATGGTCTCGCGGATCGACAGGCCGGTGGTGACGATATCCTCGACGATGACGACGCGTGAGCCCGCAGCGATCTCGAAGCGGCGGAGCCTGAACTCGCCCCCTTCCCGCTCGACCCAGATCGCCGGCGCGCCGAGATGGCGCGAGGTCTCGTAGGCCGGGATCAGGCCGCCGATCGCCGGGCCAACGACATAGTCGATCCTGCCGGGCACGCTTTCCTTGATTTTCTCGGCCAGCGCCTTGCACAGGCGCTCGGTCTTGTCGGCATGCATGAAGACGCGCGCCTTCTGCAGGAAGATCGGACTGCGCAGGCCCGACGTCAGGATGAAATGACCTTCGAGGACCGCGCCCGCCTCGCGGAATATGCCCAGCACTTCGTCGGTATTCATGTTCGCTCCATGCTCTTGGCGAATGGTGAATGATGAGGGTGAATGGTGAATGGTGAATGGTGAATGGTAGTGAGAGCACCTTCTATTTCACTATTCACTATTCACTATTCACTATTCACCCGTTCACGCGCCGCGCGTCGCTGACGCTCGAATTGTCCTTGAGCTGCGACAGCAGCCGGTTGAGATGCTTCAGATCCCAGACCTCGAGGTCGATCAGCATCTCGGTGAAATCGGGCGCGGTGCGCACCATCGACAGCGTGTGGATGTTGGCATCGTTCTGGGCGACGACCTGGGCGATGTCGGCGAGCGAGCCCGGCGCGTTGATGGCAGTGACCGAGATGCGCGCTGGAAAGCGCTCCTTGGTGCGTTCGTCGATGTCCCAGCGCACGTCGATCCAGCGCTCGGGCTGGTCGTCGAAGGCCTGCAGCGCCGGCGACTGGATCGGATAGATGGTGATGCCGGTTCCCGGCTGGATGATGCCGACGATGCGGTCGCCGGGCACCGCCCCTTCCGGCGCGAAACGCACCGGCAGATCGCCGCGCACACCGCGGATGGGCACCGCTCCGTCGCGCTGCTGGTCCTTGCCCTTGCGCGCGGCGCGGCCGGGCATCTGAAACAGCATGCCGGCGGCATTGCGGATCTTCGACCAGCCCTCCTCACGCTGCTTGGGCGCCGCGACCGTGACGCGCTCGTCCTTGTAGTCCGGGAAGACCGCCTTCATGACGTCGGTCGACGCGAGCTCGCCGCGTCCGACGGAGGCCAGCACGTCCTCGATGTCCTTGCGCGCCAAGCGATGCAGAATCGGCTTCAGGCTTTCCTTGGTGAAGTTCTTGCCGGCACGCTCGAAGGCGCGTTCGAGGATGCGGGCGCCGAGCCCCGAATATTGCTTGCGGATGGCGTTCTTGGTGGCGCGGCGGATGGCGGCTCGTGCCTTGCCGGTGACGACGACCGATTCCCAGGCCGCCGGCGGCACCTGCGCCTTGGAGCGGATGATCTCGACCTCGTCGCCATTCTTCAACTCCGTCATCAGCGGCATGATGCGGCCGTTGACCTTGGCGCCAACGCAGGTGTCGCCGACATCGGTATGGACTGCATAGGCGAAGTCGATGGGAGTGGCGCCGCGCGGCAGCGCGATCAGCATGCCCTTGGGCGTGAAGCAGAACACCTGGTCCTGGAAGAGCTCCAGCTTGGTGTTTTCGAGGAAGTCCTCGGGGTTGTCGCCTTCGGCCAGTTGCTCGATGGTGCGGCGCAGCCAGGCATAGGCGTTGGTCTCCTTGGAGATCGCGTGCGCGGCGCCATTCGCCTTGCCGCCCGTGTCCTTGTAGATCGAATGCGCGGCGACGCCGTATTCGGCGATCTTGTTCATCTCGCGGGTGCGGATCTGCAGTTCGACACGCTGGCGCGACGGACCGACGATGGTGGTGTGTATCGAGCGGTAATCGTTCTGCTTCGGCGTCGAGATGTAGTCCTTGAAGCGGCCGGGCACCATCGACCAGGTGGTGTGGATGGCGCCGAGCGCGCGGTAGCAGTCCTCGACCGTGTCGACGACGACACGGAAGCCGAAGATGTCCGAGAGCTGCTCGAAGGAGAGCGCCTTGGCCTCCATCTTGCGGAACACCGACCACGGCTTCTTCTGTCGGCTTTTGACGCTGGCCTTGATCGCGTGCTTTTCGAACAGGCCCGACAGCGCCTTCTCGATCTCCTCCAGCACGCCCTTGTTGCGCTCGAAGATCTCGGCCAGCCTGGCGGTGACGGCGCGGTAGGCTTCCGGATTGATATAGCGGAAAGCGATCTCTTCCAGTTCCTCGCGCATGCCCTGCATGCCCATGCGCCCGGCGAGCGGCGCATAGATGTCCATCGTCTCCTCGGCAATGCGCAAGCGCTTGGATTCGGGCATATGATCGAGGGTGCGCATGTTGTGCAGGCGGTCGGCGAGCTTGACCAGGAGGACGCGAATATCCTCGGAAATCGCCAGCAGCAGCTTGCGCAGGTTCTCGGCCTGCTCGGCCTTCTTGGAGACGAGGTCGAGCTTCTTCAGCTTGGTAAGCCCCTCGACGAGCGTGCCCATTTCGGGGCCGAAGAGCTCGTCGATCTCGGCCCTCGTCGCGGTAGTGTCCTCGATCGTGTCGTGCAAAAGGGCAACCGCGATGGTCGCCTCGTCCATGTGCATCTCGGTGAGGATGGCGGCGACTTCCAGCGGATGCGAGAAATAGGGATCGCCCGAGGCGCGCTTCTGGTGGCCATGCTTCTGCATGGCATAGACATAGGCCTTGTTGAGCAGTGCCTCGTTGACGTCAGGCTTGTAGCGCTGGACGCGCTCGACAAGCTCATACTGACGCATCATGGGCGGGATCTCGCGGTGCTGAAATGATTGATGCGCCGCACAGGCGTGCGACGCATCCCATAGATAGCCACGAAACTTACGAGACGGAAGTGCCGGATGCTTGATCCAGGCAAGTTCCAGTGACGCTTAGTAGTCGTCGCTCTTTTCCGGCGGCACCAGACCCTCGATGCCGGCGAGCAGGTCTTCCTCGCTCATGCGATCGAAGGCGATGTTCTCTTCGGCATCGTCGGTGTCGGCGGCAGCGGTGGCGGCGCCGGTCTGGTCGGCGATCGCCTCGCCGTCGGCCTCCGGCTCGTCGACCTCGACATGTTTCTGCAGCGAGTGGATCAGGTCTTCCTTGAGGTCGTCGGGCGACAGCGTCTCCTCGGCGATCTCGCGCAGCGCAATGACCGGATTCTTGTCATTGTCGCGAGGAACGGTGATCTGCGCGCCCTGGCTGATCTGGCGGGCACGGTGGCCGGCGAGCAGCACGAGCTCGAAACGGTTGTCGACCTTGTCGATACAATCTTCAACGGTTACGCGGGCCATGGACTGCCCCTTTCATGCGTGGATTTGATGGAAAACTGGCGGGCTCCATAACAAGGACGCCGCCGAAATACAAGCTTTATGGCGGCAGCGGCCGAAGGACGGCCTTTGCCCGGCTCGATAACCGGACACCAGTCGCTGACATAGTGCCGATCACAATTGCTTGCAATGCGCGCCCGCGCCCTTGGATATCCATCAATCTGGCGTTATCTCGGAAGAGACGGCAAAAGGGACCATTATCGGGCCTGCCCGTCGCGTCCATTTAGACGACAGAAATTTTCGAAAGGGATATTTTTCAATGTTCGATCCCCGTGAAAAGATCGCTCTTTTCATCGACGGCGCCAATCTCTACGCCACATCGCGAGCGCTGGGCTTCGACATCGACTACCGCAAGCTTCTGTCGAGCTTCCAGAAGCGCGGCTACCTGCTCAGGGCCTACTACTACACCGCACTGGTCGAGGATCAGGAATATTCTTCGATCCGGCCTCTGATCGACTGGCTGGACTACAATGGCTTCAAGGTGGTGACCAAGCCTGCCAAGGAGTTCACCGATTCGACCGGCCGGCGCAAGATCAAGGGCAACATGGATATCGAGCTCACCGTCGATGCGCTGGAGCTTGCCGACGTCGTCGACCACTATGTCATCTTCTCCGGCGACGGCGACTTCCGCACCCTGGTCGAGGCGCTGCAGCGGCGCGGCCGCAAGGTGTCGATCATCTCGACCATGGCCTCGCAGCCGCCGATGATCTCCGACGACCTGCGCCGCCAGGCCGACCACTTCATCGACCTGATGACATTGAAGAACGAGGTCGGCCGCGACCCGTCGGAGCGGCCGGTACGCCGGCCTGAGCCGGCCGAAGCCGACGAGGACGATTATTGAGAGCGGCGGCCTTGAGCGCCGCACCCTCCCCCGAACCCAGCCGCGATTGCCCGCTCTGCCCGCGGCTGCACGATTTCATCGCCGCCTGGCGCCAGCGCGAGCCGGGCTGGTTCAACGCGCCGGTGCCGACCTTCCTGCCGCCGGAAGGCGAGGATTCCGTCAAGCTTCTCATCGTCGGGTTAGCGCCCGGCCTGCGCGGCGCCAACCGCACCGGGCGCCCCTTCACCGGCGACTACGCCGGCGACTTGCTCTATGGCACGCTGATCGCGCAAGGACTGGCGCGCGGGGAATTCCAGGCGAGGCCGGATGACGGGCTGGAGCTGATCGGCACGGCGATCACCAATGCCGTGCGCTGCGTGCCGCCGGAGAACAAGCCTGTCGGCGCCGAGATCGCCACCTGCCGGACCTTTCTCAGGCCGACCATCGTGCGCTTCCCAAATTTGCGCGCCATCCTGACACTGGGCTCGATCGCGCATCAGTCGACGGTGCGGGCGCTGGGCGGGCGCGTCGCCGCCCTTCCGTTCCGCCATGGTGGGCGCCAGGAGGCTGGCGGCATCACGCTGTTTTCCAGCTATCACTGTTCGCGCTACAACACCAATACCGGCGTGCTGACGGAAGACATGTTCGTCAACGTGTTCACGGAGATTGCGGCGTTCCTGCAAGGCTAGGCGTTCCTGAAGCGCTGGATTCAGGCGCCGGGGAAAAAAGCTCCGAGAGCTTCGCCGGCCCGCCGTTCAGCACGTTCAGGTCGACATCGCCGTCGATGCCGTCGACGCGGCCCGTATCGAGATATTGCCAATAAACCCAATTTTCCTCTTTCGGCGGCATCGCAATCGAGCGCAGCCAGCGCTGGCGAACCGCGATATGAGCGGCATAGGTCGGCGCCGCCTCGTCGGTGATGTAGATGATGGCCGGCTTGCCGTAGGCTGCCTCGACCGGCCGCAGGAACGCAAGCAGTTCCGCGCTCAGTTCGGCGGGCGAAGGTCGATTCGGACAGTTGCCGTGGAACTCGATATCGACGACCGGCGGCAAAAGCGGCTCGCCGCGCGGCACGACCGAAAGGAAGTTCTTCGCCTGATCGGCGCCCGAGCGGCAGAAGGTGAAGAAATGATAGGCGCCAACCACGAGGCCCGCCGCGCGAGCCTGGCGCAAATTCTCGGCAAAGGCATCGTCGACATGGTCGCCGCCTTCGGTCGCCTTGATGATGGCGAAGGCGACATCGTCGGCCGCGACGCGCTGCCAATCGATATTGCCCTGGTGGTGGGAAACGTCGATGCCTCGGATCGGGAATTCGGCGCGATCCGGCGGGAAGGCGCGGGGCCGGAAAAAGCTGTCTGTCTCGACAGCAAGCGCCAGAAAGACGAAAGCCAGGGCCAGGACAATCAAGCGGTTCCTCAAGCCTTGGCTCCCTGCTAGCCTGCCTGGATATTGCCGATTTGTTTATCCGCGCTCCTTGAGGAGCCGCCCCTTCTCGCGCGACCAGTCGCGCTGCTTTTCGGTTTCGCGCTTGTCGTGCAGCTTCTTGCCGCGAGCGATCGCCAGCAGGAGCTTGGCGCGGCCGCGATCGTTGAAATAGATTTTCAGCGGCACCAGCGTCATGCCTTCGCGCTCGACGCTCTGCGACAGCTTGGCCATCTCGCGCTTGCTGACCAGCAGCTTGCGGCGCCGGCGCGGCTCGTGGTTGAAGCGGTTGGCCTGGAGATATTCCGGCAGATAGGAATTGATCAGCCAAATCTCGCCACCTTCGGCGGAGGCGTAGCTTTCCTGGATGTTGGCCTGACCTTGGCGCAGCGACTTCACCTCGGTGCCGGTCAGCACCAGGCCGGTCTCGATCGTGTCGAGCACCTCGTAGGAAAAGCGCGCCTTGCGGTTTTCGGCGACCGTCCTGTTGTTGGGGTCGGCTTTCTTGACTTGATTCATAATGCGGAGAGGTGGCGCCTCACCCCTAATTAATCAAGCCGGCGTGCTTCATCGCCTGATCGAGCTTCTCGGCGGTCGAAGCCTCGACCGTCACCAAAGGCGAGCGGACCACGTTCTCGACCTTGCCCAGCTTCGACAGCGCGTATTTGGCGCCGGACACGCCGGGCTCCATGAAGATCGCCTTGTGCAGCGGCAGGAGACGGTCCTGCAGTTCGAGCGCCTTGGCGCTGTCGCCGGAGAGCGTCGCTTCCTGGAACTCGGCGCAAAGGCGCGGCGCGACATTCGAGGTCACCGAAATGCAGCCGACGCCGCCATGGGCGTTGAAGCCCAGCGCCGAGGCATCCTCACCGGAGAGCTGGATAAAATCCTTGCCGCAGGTCATGCGCTGCTCGGAGACCCGCTCGACCTTGCCGGTCGCATCCTTGACGCCGGCGATGTTCTTGAAGTCGTGGCGAAGCCTGCCCATCGTCTCCGGCGTCATGTCGATCACCGATCGCGGCGGGATGTTGTAGATGATGATCGGCAGCTTTGTCGCCCGAGCGACGGCGGCAAAGTGTTCGTAGAGGCCACGCTGGGTCGGCTTGTTGTAGTAGGGCGTGACGACGAGCGCGGCATCGGCGCCGGCCTTTTCGGCATATTGCACCAGGCCGACGGCTTCCTCGGTGTTGTTGGAGCCGGCGCCGGCCACGACCGGGACCCTGCCCTTGGCCACCTCGATGCAGACCTTCACGACATGGCGGTGCTCGTCATGCGACAGCGTCGGCGACTCGCCGGTGGTGCCGACCGGAACGAGGCCCTTGGTGCCCTCGGCGATCTGCCATTCGACAAAAGCGCGAAAGGCTTTCTCGTCGAAACGCCCGCTCTTTTCGAACGGTGTGACGAGCGCGGTCAGCGAGCCTCTCAGCATATTGTCCAAACTCCTGGAACTTTGTTGGCTATGCATGTCGTTGTTTTTGGCGACATGCGTCGGTGTTTTGTCGATCGGTTTATTTGCGCGCCTTCTAACCGAAAGCGAAGCCGCGCACCATAGTCTCGACATGGTTCAGCGGCAAGCATCGCAATAGTGCCAGCATCGTGGTTTTCGATGTTCGCTTGACGTTGATATCGGGCTCGGAGCGAACATCGAAAACCACGATGCTGGTTGGTTGGCAGATGGCTAGTGTCCTTGCGATTCTGAAATTCGCGCCGCGCACGATATCGAGGTGATGCGAATTTCAGAATCGGGACACCAGCAAGCGCAATTCGGGCGGCCTCGATAACCTTTTGTTTACGAGCCTTTCACGACCTAAGTCTAGGCTGCGGACCGGGCTTTCAGCCTCCCTGCCTGCTGACAATGTGCTAGGATATGAAGAATGCCGACGAGGCGGCCCCATCTCTTCGCGCTTCTCAGCGCGGTCGTCGCGCTGATGCCGGGGATGGCGATCGGCGGCAGCGTCGACGTGCGTGTGATGGCGACGATCCCCGCATCCGACGCGCCGCAGGCCCCTGGCGAGGCGCAGCCCTCCCCGCCTCCAGCCAGCATCGCCCAGTTGAAGAGCGGCCTCGACGCGCTGGCCGGCAACGACATCGCCGGTGCGCGCAATGCGCGCGACACGCTGCCCGCCACTTCGCTCGACCGGCACATACTGGCCTGGGCGATCGCGCTCTATGGCGGCGACAAGGTGCCGAGCGGCGAGATCGCCGACGCGGCCAAGATGCTGCCGGGATGGCCCGGCACGATCGCGTTGCGCAAGAACAGCGAGCGTGCGCTTTACCGCGAGAACCCGCCGCCGCAGGTGGTGGTGCAGGCTTTCGGCCGCAGCCAGCCGCTGACGCCGGAAGGCGTGATGATCCTTGCCCGCTCCCAGGTGGCGCTGGGCGATGCCGCGGCGGCGCGCGCAGTGCTGGTGCCCTTCTGGCGCACGGAGAAGCTGGAGGCGAAGGACGAAACCGCTTTTATCAAGGAATTCGGCGCGCTGATCCCGGCGGCAGACCATCGCTACCGCATGGAGCGCATGTTCTATGCCGAGCGGCCGTCCTCCGCGCTGCGTGTCGCCGGTCTCGCCGGCGCCCAGCAACTGGCGGACGCCTGGGCGGCGGCCGACAAGGGTGACAAGAATGCGGCGAAGCTGCTGAAGGCCGTGCCGGCGGCGCAGCGCTCGGCCGGCTATTTCTTCGCCGAGGCCGAATATCTGCGCAAGCAGCAGAAGTTTGCCGATGCAGCCGCGGTGGTGATGAAGGCGCCGACCGACCGCGACGCGCTGGTCGACCCCGATGCCTGGTGGGTGGAGCGCCGCGTTCTGTCGCGCGAGCTGGTCGACCAGGGCGACGTCAAGACCGCCTACAAGATCGCTTCCATGCATGCGGCCGAAAGCCCGGCCAGCGCCGCCGAAGCCGAGTTCCATGCCGGCTGGTACGCGCTGCGCGGCCTCAACGACCCGGCAATGGCCGCCGCGCATTTTTCGCGCATCGCGGAGCTCGCCCAGGGGCCGGTGTCGCTGTCGCGCGCTTACTACTGGCTCGGCCGCGCCGCGGAGGTCGGCGGTCCGGGCAACGCCAAGGACTATTTCACGCGAGCCGCCAGCTACGGCACCACTTTCTATGGCCAGCTCGCCGGCGAGCGCGTTGGCCTCAGGACCCTCAACATCGCCTATCCGAAACCGAGCGCAGCCGACCGCCAGAGTTTCGAAGCCAGAGAAGCGGTCAACGCGATCAAGCGCCTGCAGGAAGCGGGCTATGACCGCTATGCCGAAACGCTCTATCGCGACCTCGCGGGACAGCTGACCAGCCCGGGCGAGCTGGCGCTGCTGGCGGTGCTCGCCGAACAGCAGGGTAACCATTTCATGGCGCTGAAAGTCGGCAAGATCGCCGCCCAGCGCGGCATCGATGTCGGCGCGCTGTCGCATCCGTTGGGCGTCATCCCCGATTCGGCCAACATCTCCGGTTCCGGCAAGGCGCTGGCCTATGCCATCGCTCGCCAAGAGAGCGAGTTCAACGTCGGCGCAATTTCCAGCGCCGGTGCGCGCGGCCTCTTGCAATTGATGCCGGGCACCGCCAGGCAGCTGGCGAAGAAGGCCGGCATGACCTTTTCGCAAATGCGGCTGACGACCGATGCGGGCTACAACGCCACGCTCGGGTCCGCCTTCCTCGGCGAGCAGCTCGACCGCTTCAACGGCTCCTATGTGCTGACCTTCGCCGGCTACAATGCCGGTCCGAACCGCGCCGCCCAGTGGGTGGCGAAATACGGCGACCCGCGCGGCAAGGACGTGGACGCCGTCGTCGACTGGATCGAGCGGATTCCCTACACGGAAACAAGAAGTTACGTGCAGCGCGTGATGGAGAATTACGAGGTCTACAAGATGCGTATTTCGGGCAAGTACGACATCGTGGGAGATCTGGTGAACGGGCGGAGTTGAGGGCCTTTTCCTTCTCCCCTTGTGGGAGAAGGTGGCCGAGCGAAGCTCGGTCGGATGAGGGGTGTTCCAGCTTGGCAATGCCCTTTTTCAGCCGAGGTAGACGGCAACAGATCGCCGACCTCGCATTCCCTTCCAACACCCCTCATCCGTCTCGGCGCTACGCGCCGATCCACCTTCTTCCACAAGGGGAGAAGGAGAGGCCCGCCATTTGACGACCCCTGCCCGCGCCTGTAGCAGTCGAAGGTGATCCGACAATCGCGAGAGTGCTTATGTCCGGCCACGAAGGTTTCTCCGACTTCTTCTATGCCGCACCCGATGGTCTCAAGCTCCACGCCCGGATCTACGGCGAGGCGAACAGCGATGCCTGGCCGGTCGTTTGCCTGCCCGGCCTCACGCGCAATACGCGCGACTTCCATGAGCTCGCGCTCTACCTTTCAAGCAACGCAAGGACGCTGCGTAAAGTCACCGCCTTCGACTATCGCGGGCGCGGCCGATCCGACTACGACCCCGATATCAGCCATTACAATGTCGGCGTCGAGGCCGGCGATGTGCTGGCCGGGCTGTCGGAACTGGGCATCGAAGAGGCAGCATTCATCGGCACGTCGCGCGGCGGGCTGATCATCCATGTGCTCGGCGCGCTGAAGCCGGTCATGCTGAAGGCCATCGTCCTCAACGACATCGGCCCGGTGATCGAGGCGGAAGGCCTTGCCCATATCCGCTCCTATCTCGACCGCAACCCGAAACCGAAGACATTCGCCGAGGCGGTCGACGCGCAGCGGCGCGTGCATGGCGCCGGCTTCCCGGCACTCTCCGACGCCGACTGGTCGCGGATGGTGACCGCCATCTGCCGAGATGCCGACGCCGGGTGGGTGCCGGATTTCGATCCGGCCCTGGTCGAAACGCTGGCCGGCGTCGACGTCACCAAGCCGCTCCCGGATCTGTGGCCGCAGTTCGATGCGCTTGCCGCCGTGCCGCTGCTTGCCATTCGCGGTGGCAATTCGAGGCTTCTGTCCGCCGCGACGCTCGAAGAGATGCAAAAGCGCCATCCCGGCATGGAGACGACCACCGTCGAAGGCCAGGGACACGCGCCCTTCCTGGAAACCGGAAGCTTGCCGGAGCAGATTGCGAATTTCCTCGATCGCACCGAGCGTGAGGTTGTCCCCAAGTAAAACCGAAGATCAGAACCGGATGCCGGGGGGCTGCGGCAGTATAGGCATCGACGATGCAAGCGCGCGCCCCCTTCTCCCCTTGTGGGAGAAGGTGGATCGGCGCGGAGCGCCGAGACGGTTGAGGGGTGCTCCAGCGGAGTGATACGCTGGCTTTCCCTGGAACACCCCTCATCCGTCGCCTTCGGCAACACCGCCCGGCCCTTCGCATGGCTCAGGGCGTTCGAAGCTCGAAAAGCCAAGCAATTGGCTTTTCGTTCGCTGCGCGGACCGCTTCTCACCCCACAAGGGGAGAAGGGGAGCGGATCCAGAGCTACTTCGCCTTCGAGTTCTTGCGGCCCGCCTTTGCCGGCTCCGATCCGCTCTCCTTGCGAGCGGCCTTGGAGGGCGACGGCGTGGTCAAGGGAGAGGCAAACGCGGAGTTCTCCGCCTGGCCGGACGCCTGATCGACACGCGGTTTTTCCAGCACGACGACGCAGCCGTCGAGGTCATTGGTGGCGAGATGCGCGTAGCGCATGGTCATGGCCAGCGTCTGGTGGCCGAGCCACATCTGCACACGGCGGATGTCGATGCCGCCCTGGACGAGGCGCGAGGCGCAGGTGTGGCGCAGAATATGCGGGACCACCTGCTCGTCGGCACCGAGACCGACCTCGGTCTTCGCTTCGTTCCAGATGGCGCGATATTGTGCCTGGGTCAGCATGGCGAACGGACCCTTCGGCCGGCGCCCTTCGGTTGTCGGCGGCAGCTTGATCACCTCCTTGACCCGTTCGGTCATCGGGATGGTGCGGCTGCGGCCGGACTTCGTGATCCAGAAGCTGACCCGGTGCTCCTGGATGTCGTTCCAGATCAGGCCGAGCGCCTCGCCGAGGCGGCAGCCGGTATCGACCAGAAAGACGGAGAGCCTGTAGGCGTCCTCGCTGCGGCTCCTGATGGCAGCGAACAGCCTTGCCTCTTCGTCCCGTTCGAGGAAACGAATCCGTCCCGCCCGCTCCTTCTGGCGGCGGAACTCGGGCAGGCTGTGGATATCTCCCATCTTATGAGCCTTGCGCAGCAGCTTGCTGAGTGCAGCCATCTTGCGATTGATGGTTGCGTTGCTGTTCCCGCGCTGGCGCAAGGTACCGATAAGATTGTCCAAGGTGTTCTGGTCAAAGGTGCTGAAACGTTCTCCCAGAAGGATCTCGTCTATTTCACCGATGAAGGAGCTGACATTGTATTTATGCCGTCCATCATCCCAGAGTATATCCCGGTATGCTGCAAAGAGTTCTCCGATCCTGTACGATTTTACTTCCCGGATCTTGTTGTAGGTGTACCTAAACTTCGAATTCTGAGAAGAAAATACCGCAAAATGACCAGAGGGCTCCCCCTCTTGAATCGCTTCGTTCGACATTTTTAGCCACACCCCCTGTGGTTAAGCCTTCAGCCCTAACCGTTCGGAGATGTCCTTTCAAGAGTTTTCGAATCTTGCGGCCGACCACATCCGCCGGTAGCGGATCCCACAAAGTCGCTCCACAGACCCGGTCAGCTTACCGTTTCACCCCCATCCTTTCGTTTGTCTCGACCAATCGCGAAAACAAAACGGCCCGGGCATAGAGACGCCCGGGCCGGATTTCAGTTGCGGTCCAGCCCTTAGAAGGAGCGCTGGAAGCGGAGCATGCCGCCGACGCTGTTCTTCTTGTCGGCGTTGGTCCAGTTCACGTTGGTGAAGCTGGCCGGATCGTTGAAGTGACCATAGTGGTCCCAATCAACTTCAGCTGTGACCGTGAAGCCGGGAACGATGTCGTAGGCAACGTTCGCAGCCAGGCCATAGTTCTTGTCGTCATCACCCGACACCTGGAGGTTGAACGAGGTCTTCTCGTTGAACTTGTAGGTACCACCGGCCCACCAGGCCCAGTTGCCACCCCACTGCTTGTAGAAGCCGCGGCCATGCGCAGGAATGACGTTGGTCGGATCGTTCAGATTGTTGTCGCTGCCATAGCCGAACATGGCGAACAGCGAGATCGCGTCGTTGACGTTCACGTCCACGCGGACCTTGCCGGCGACTTCCTCGTAGTTGGCGTCATAGGCGACGACGCCGGTGATGGCGCCCCAGCCCTGCGTGTACTTCACGCCGCCGACGACATGCGGAACGTAGCTGTCGATCGTACCCTTGATGCCCGAACCTTCTTCGAGCGATACCACCGCCGAGAAGCCATTGCCGGCATCGAAGTAGTACTGGACGACGTTGGTGTCGAAATCGCCATAGGGGACGATCGTGTCGTTGATGACGTTGCCGGCGTAGCCGATGAACGTGTTGAAGGCCGATTCGTCCTTACCGACGCGCAGGCCACCGAGCTGGATCCAGGCGAAGTTCAGCGAAACGCTGCCGTTCCCTGCCGGATTGCCGGCCGGATGCACACCGTAGGCGTCAGTGAACGTCCCCGTGCCGTAGTTGTTGTTATTTTGGAAATTGAAGCGAGTCTCGGTGTAGGTCTTCAACGTGCCGAGCTCGGTTTCCTGGCCGGTCCAGGTCTTCAGCGTGAAGCGGGCATGCTTGAAGAACGTGCTGTGCACGTCGCCGTCCTGATGATCGACCGACTTCGCGCCGTCGAACGAGCCGACGTCGCCGATGCCGATGTCGTAGCGGACATAGCCGCCGATGCGCAGGCAGGTCTCGGTGCCGGGGATGTAGAAGTAGCCCGAGCCGTACACGTCGCAGATCTTGACGTATTCAGCCGGTTCCGGCTCGGCGACGGTCACCGCGTCGGCGGCGCGGGCGCCCGAAACTGCGATCAGGGCCGCAGCTGAGCCGAGAAGAAGGCTCTTGATGTTCATTTTCTGACCTCCAGTCAAAAGTTAAAAAACGGGTCTGGGTATTTTTTGCTGAAGGACAGCGTTCCCTGCCCCATCCCCACTTACCGAAAAAGATGCGCACCGCGCCGCTCCTTCGAACGTGACATTTACCCAGGCGGCGGCGGCGTTCAACCACGATCGTATCGGCGAAAGCCCTATCCGGACGCTATCCCCGGACGTTGTTGCACAAATGACACGATTTGGCCTCACTCCGAAAGTTCTCATTAACCATTAAGGCCTTGCAGCCGGTCGAATCCGGCGATGGGCGGCCGAAATTGCGGCGCCAGCCACGAGTCGCCGGGCAGGGAATCGCCATGGAATCGCCGCATGGCGCCATCCACCCAGCTAGCTCGTGCCGAATTTTCGGCGATTATGGCGCCGGCTTGTTGATTGTGCCGGCGCTTTTCTTTATCCAGCGGCGCGACGGAGAGGTGGCCGAGTGGTCGAAGGCGCTCCCCTGCTAAGGGAGTAGAGGTCAAAAGCTTCTCGTGGGTTCGAATCCCATCCTCTCCGCCACCCTACGCCCTGCGGGCTTCGCAGGATTGGCCTTGGATGCTTCCTGCGAATCCCTTGCAAAGCTTGGCTCCGAAGCCTCCGGACGTCGTCATCCCAGGGCGGAGCAGGAGCGAAGCTCCGTCGCGAAGACCCTGGGATCCATGCCGTGACATCGGCCGAGAAACGAAGCGGCGCGACGAATTGGCCGATCGCCTTGCGCTGAAGCAGATCCTGCACCGCCGCGATACGTGGACGTAACGGCATGGATCCTCGGGTCTGCGCCGCGTCGCTTCGCTCCTTGCTTCGCCCGAGGATGACGACCGGAGAAATGCTTCGGCCAATCTCCAAGGTTTGCGATTGCCACTTGCAGCACATGCGTCCGCGATGCTCTCTCGTGCCCACAAACGCGCGCTGTGACATTCGCAATGCTCTGTCGTGACTCCGCAGATCTGCATCATTTTCCGAAAAAATATAGCAACATCAATCAATTGCCGTAAGAATGCCTGCCTCAGGTTCAGCTCTTCCGTTCGATTCTGACTGGAGGTCAGAAAATGAACATCAAGAGCCTTCTTCTCGGCTCAGCTGCGGCCCTGATCGCAGTTTCGGGCGCCCGCGCCGCCGACGCGGTGACCGTCGCCGAGCCGGAACCGGCTGAATACGTCAAGATCTGCGACGTGTACGGCTCGGGCTACTTCTACATCCCCGGCACCGAGACCTGCCTGCGCATCGGCGGCTATGTCCGCTACGACATCGGCATCGGCGACGTCGGCTCGTTCGACGGCGCGAAGTCGGTCGATCATCAGGACGGCGACGTGCACAGCACGTTCTTCAAGCATGCCCGCTTCACGCTGAAGACCTGGACCGGCCAGGAAACCGAGCTCGGCACGTTGAAGACCTACACCGAGACTCGCTTCAACTTCGGCAACAACAATCGCGGCGCCTCCTTCAATCCGGTCACGGGAGGCTATGTCGACAATCCGGCGGGCAACAAGAACGTCTCGCTGAATTTCGCCTGGATCCAGCTCGGTGGCCTGCGCGTCGGTAAGGACGAATCGGCCTTCGATACGTTCATCGGCTATGCCGGCAACGTCATCCAGGATACGCTGGTCCCCTATGGCGACTTCGACACCAACGTCGTCCAGTACTACTTCGATGCCGGCAACGGCTTCTCGGCGGTGATTTCGCTGGAAGAAGGCGCAGGCACTGTCGGCACGATCGATAGCTATGTTCCGCATATCGTCGGCGGCGTGAAGTACACGCAGGGCTGGGGCGCCATCACCGGCGTCGTTGCCTACGACAGCAACTACGAAGAAGTCGCCGGCAAGGTCCGCCTCGACGTCAACGTCACCAACGAATTGTCATTGTTCGGCATGTTCGGTTACGGCAGCGACGACAACCTGAACGACCCGACGAACGTCATCGACGCCCGTGGCCGCGGCTTCTACAAGATCTGGGGCGGCAACTGGGCATTCTGGGCCGGCGGCACCTACAAGTTCAACGAGAAGACCTCGTTCAACCTTCAGGTGTCGGGTGATCAGGACAAGAATTATGGCGTGGCGGCGAACGTCGCCTACGATATCGTTCCCGGCTTCACGGTCACAGCCGAAGTCGACTATGATCACTTTGGCAAGTTTGATCAGTGGAACGCCGATCCTACCTCGACCGTCAACTTCACCGGTGCGGACAAGAAGAACAGCGTCGGCGGCCTGCTCCGCTTCCAGCGCTCGTTCTAACGGGCTTTGCCCGATCGAAATCGGCCCGGCGGGCAACCGCCGGGTTTCTTTTTCGCTTCCAGCACCCGGGCAGCGTTTGCGTAAAGCGCTGCATTCGGCGCGATCGCCGGAATTGCAAGCTATCGGAGCCTTGGAGGCTGAGCACTCAGCGCAGGGAGCGCTATGGCTCAGCACGAATTTCTACTGGTCAAACCTCGGCAAGATCTCCCAACGCGTCGATCAGAGCCTGGATCTCGCTCTCGTAATTCTTCCATCGCTTGACTGACGACTTGTAGATCGGCTGGCGGACCTGCCAACGGCTGAAAGTATTTACCGAGCCATCCCTTTCAAAAAAGCGCAAGCAGGCATTGTCCCAGGGCAGCCCGAGATAATCTATAAGACGGCGGGACTGCGCCTCCTGGTCTTCGATCAGAGTCTCATACCGGTTTTCGAAGATGCGCCCCGGAAGGACCTTGCTCCAGTGTCGCATTAGACGATCATATTCCCTGTAGTAGAGCCCGAGAGTCTGAAGATCGCTGCTGTAGCTGTGTGCTTCGTTGAATGGCAGGACGAAACAGGAGATGCAATTGTCGATGGCATCGCGGCGGCAATGAATGATGCGCGCGTTGGGAAACAGAATGCCAATCAGGCCGATCAACTCGAAATTGTGAGGCATCTTGTCCACTATTCGAAGCGCAGCGGGACTTCGCTCGCGGAGATAGGAAAGGTGCTCCTCGGCCAAAGTCCTGGTCAGCTCCGGAGTAATCGTGGCGACCGATTTGCCGAGGTTTGCTTCGGAGCCGTCCTTGAGGGCTATCGCATTGGCTATTCGTCTGAGCTTGCTGAGCTCACCAGCGCCAAGAACATCAGGGTGGCTGGCGCAAATCTGCTCGGTCAGCGTGGTGCCCGAGCGAGGCATGCCGACTATGAACACAGGCACTTCCGACGGATTGCCATGAACGGCCAATGAAGCCACCAGTTCGGGCGTGAACGTCTCGATCATGGCGTCGACCCAGCTACGGTAGCTTCCCGGGTCAAATGTTTGACCCCTGGCCTGATTCCCTTGCTTGAAGTGGTCCATCGCCTCCTTGTAGCGGCGGAGGTCGTTGAGAACCTTTCCGGCGGCGTGATGGAGCGCTGCCGCCCCCGCCGACCCATGATCCAGGTCTCGAAGCTCGGCTAGGATTGCCGCAAGCTCCGGCGGCTCTTCCGTGAATTTGCGGGTTTGCACAAGCGCGTTGTAGGCAGCCGGTACCGCGATGCGTTGTTCTATCGCCTCTTTTAGATGAAGCGCTGCTTCGTCCATACGGCCAAGACTTGCGAGTGCAGCGGGCAGCCCGAGCCGGGCCACAGGATGATCTCGGTCGACTTTCAGCGCCTTCTCAAAGAGCGACAGCGCCATTTCTCCCTTGTCGAACGCCTTGTAAGCATCGCCCAGGGCGCAAAGAGCTTCCACCAGATCCGGCTTCAAGGCCAAGGCCTGCTGAATGTGCCTGATTGCCGGCGTAAATTCGCTGAGCTTCAGGTAGGTCTCACCGAGGCTAAGGTGGTAATATGGATTTCGCGGCTCCTCTGCGACCGCACGGGCAAAATATCGCAGTGCCTTCTCGTTATCGTATCCGATGCCGAGGGTTCCCAGGATGTAAAAGGCCAGCGGATGGTTTGGCGTACGCGCCAGGACCTTGAGGCAGAGTTCCTCGGCCTCCGGCAGTTGCTCGGCTGCTTGCAGCTCGAGTGCCTGCCTCAGCAGCATATCGTCGGCCTGATTGCGGGGTGGGCCGGCCTTCAGCTGGGCTTTGGGTGGTGCAGCTTTCGGCGCTACCGCCCTCGCCGAGGGCTGCGTCTTGAGGTGCTTTGCCCAGGCGGGCGGTAATCGGTTGCTCATCCTGCCTCGCTAGCAAAAGCGGGGAGGAGAATCCAGCGATACGTCGTCCGCGTCGAATTCGGAGGCGACAGCGGCGTCCGCCGCTGCGTTCACCAGTCCCATGCAAGCGGCACACCTCTCAACAGCTGGCACCGGGTGCCGGTCAAGCCAGACAATTTCAGCTTGTCACCCAACTTGCACCCACCCTTCGCGCACGCTAGCAAGAGACCTCGTCTCAACCGAGCCCTTTGCCATGCGCCAGCGCCCTCTCCTTACGCCGATCATCGGCGCGCTTCCCACCACGGTGCCGTTCGTCGGGCCGGAGGCGCAGGAGCGCGAGCGCGGGCGGCCGTTCCGCGCCCGCATCGGCGCCAATGAGAGCAGCTTCGGTCCCTCGCCGCGCGTGATTGCCCGCATGGAAAGCGTCGCGCGCGACCAGTGGATGTATTGCGACCCCGACAATTTCGACCTCAAGGTCGCGGCGGCCGCGCATCATGATGTCGGCGTCGAGAACGTCGTCGTGGGCGAAGGCATAGATGGGCTGCTCGGACTGATGGCGCGCATGTATGTCGCGCCCGGCGACGCGGTGGTGACCTCGCTTGGCGCCTATCCGACCTTCAATTTTCACATCGCTGGCGTCGGCGGCCGCCTGGTGACCGTGCCTTACGCCAACGACAGGGAAGACCTCGACGGACTTCTCGCGGCAGTGGTCAGGGAAAAGGCGCCGCTCGTCTATCTCTCCAATCCGGACAATCCGATGGGGAGCTGGTGGGAGGCGCCGGAGATCATCCGCTTCATCGAGGCGCTGCCGGAAACCACCATGCTGGTGCTGGACGAGGCCTATGGCGAACTGGGACCGGCCTCGGCGTTGCCGCCGATCGACGTCACGCGGCCGAACGTGGTGCGCATGCGCACCTTTTCCAAGGCTTACGGGCTGGCCGGCATCCGCTGCGGCTATGCGGTGGCGGAGGCTGAGGTGATCCGCGACTTCGAGAAGATCCGCAACCATTACGGCGTCAGCCGCATGGCGCAGATCGCCGGCCTCGAGGCGCTTGCCGACCAGGACTATCTGAATTCGGTGGTGGCGCGCGTGGCCGCCGGGCGCCGACGCATTGCGGCGATCGCCGAGGAAAACGGGCTGACGCCGCTGCCCTCGGCCACCAATTTCGTCACCATAGACTGCGGCAGCGACGGCGCTTTCGCGCTGAAGGTGATGCAGGGGCTGCTGTCGCGCGACGTCTTCATCCGCAAGCCGATGGCGCCACGGCTCGACCGCTGCATCAGGGTCAGCGTCGGCCTCGACCACGAGCTCGACATCTTCGCCGAGGAATTGCCGGGCGCGCTTGCCGCGGCGCGAGGGAACTGAAGAGCATTAGGGCCGCAGCATCGGCATGAGCCGCGCGGGCATCTGCAGTTCTTGCGCTTTTTATGATTTTTCCAGCAGGCGCGTTACGCGCTTCAGCGCATCCGAAAGCGCCAGGGCTTCCTCATCGCCGAGCTTGTCGGTCAGGCGGGCAAGGTCGCGGATCGTTCCAGCCTCGAGGTCGGCCAGCGCGGCCTTGCCGCGCGGCGTGAGCGACACGAAGGATAGCCCGCCTTCGGGGTCAGCATGTATCCCAGCCAACCCCATAGCGATGAATTCCTAAGGATTCTCAGAACGCAGACGGGCGCGAGCCGCAGCTCGCCGGCCAGTTCCGACGCTATCGGCGCAACATCGAGATGAAACATCCGCGCCAGGAGGCCGGCCTCGCCGCCGGCCGTTAAGGGCCTGCGGTCAAGCTCGAACAACACGCGAGCCTCGGTCAGCGTGTAGGGGCTCTGGATCAATGTCTCATCGAGCAGTCCAACGAGGCCGGTGTAGAACCGGTTGAAGCGACGAATCTCGTCAACCAGGGCTTCGTGAGGCATGCAGACCTCCCCTCAGAGACATTTGCGCCATCCGACAATTCTCCTTCAACTTGACCAAGTCAACTATTTAATTGACGAAGTCATTCGCCTTTCATGGCCGTTGCATTTGATCCGCGCTGCTCCAGATTGATGAGGATACTGGAGCTTGGCAATGCAGGGCGAACAACGGGCTGTCAGGGCGTGCATTTTCGGTACGGTGCAAGGCGTCAGCTATCGCGTCTGGATGCGGAGCGAAGCCATGCGTCTCGGGTTGACGGGATGGGTGCGCAACGAGCGCGACGGCTCGGTCACAGCGCTCGTCGCCGGCGCAGACGCCGCAGTCACCGCCATGATCGAGCGGCTTTGGCAAGGGCCGCGGGGCGCGCTGGTCTCGAAGGTCGAGATCGAGGAAGCCTCGGATGATGCGCCAGCCGACTTCAGGATTGTCGCCTAGGCCAGGTATCTCTCTTCTGGAGGGAGATTCGACCCTTGAATTAATTGAACGTTCGTTTTATTAATGCCGCCAGAGGCGAAATATGGCGCGCACCACGGGTTCCGACGGAGAAAAAACCGAGGCGGCCGTCCGCGAAGCGGCGGTCAGCCTGATTGCACGCCTCGGCTACGAGGCGATGTCGATGCGGCAGTTGGCGGCCGAAGTCGGTGTGCAGGCCGCCGCGCTCTATCGCTATTTCCCGACCAAGGAAGACCTGTTGTTCACGCTGATGCGCGAGCACATGGAAGGCCTGCTGGACGCCTGGAACACGGCGCGTCCGGCCACACTCGATCCCGCGGCGCGGCTTGCCGCCTATGTCGAGAACCATATCGCCTTCCATATTGAGCGGCGCCATGCCACCCATGTCTCCAACATGGAATTGCGCAGCCTCTCGCATGAGCGGCTGACGCAGATTCTCAAGCTGCGCACCGCCTATGAGAAGGAGCTGCGTGCGATCCTGCGCGACGGCGCAGAGGCAGGCGTCTTCGAGATCGACGATGTCGGGCTCACCGCCATGGCGCTGATCCAGATGATGACCGGCGTCATCGTCTGGTTCCGGCCGGGCGAGCGGCTGTCGATCGCCGAGGTAACGGCATCATATCTTTCGATGACAATGCGCCTGGTCGGCGCGAAGATTGACGCCTACGGCGCGGCGCGTCCCTTCGGACGCGCAAGGGACGCTGCAGCACTTTGAATTTTGCGCATGATCCTTTTTCGGGGTCATGCGCGGGGAGGAACGGCATGTACACGAATACGCTGAACTTCGGACTCGATGCCGATATCGAGGCGCTGCGCGATACGGCAAGGCGTTTCGCGCAGGACAGGATCGCGCCGATCGCGGCCGAGATCGACCGCTCCAACGAATTCCCGGCGCATCTGTGGAGAGAGCTCGGCGCGCTCGGCCTGCTCGGCATCACCGCCGATCCGGATTTCGGCGGCAGCGGCATGGGCTATCTCGCACATGTTGTGGCGATGGAAGAGATTTCGCGCGCTTCAGCCTCGGTCGGCCTCTCCTATGGCGCGCATTCCAATCTCTGCGTCAACCAGATCAACCGCTGGGCGACGCCGGCGCAGAAGGAGAAGTATCTGCCCGATCTTTGCTCGGGCGAGGCGGTCGGAGCGCTGGCAATGTCGGAACCCGGCGCCGGCTCCGACGTGGTGTCGCTGCGCCTGCGCGCCGAAAAGCGCAATGACCGCTATGTGCTCAACGGCTCGAAAATGTGGATCACCAACGGACCGGACGCCGAGACGCTGGTGGTCTACGCCAAGACCGATCCGGAGCGCCATTCGCGCGGCATCACCGCCTTCATCATCGAGAGAACTTTCGCCGGTTTTTCGGTGGCGCAGAAGCTCGACAAGCTCGGCATGCGCGGCTCCAACACCGGCGAACTCGTCTTCGAGAATGTCGAGGTGCCGTTCGAGAATGTGCTGCATGAAGAAGGGCGCGGTGTCGAAGTGCTGATGTCGGGTCTCGACTATGAACGCGCAGTGCTTTCCGGCGGGCCGATCGGGCTGATGGCGGCCTGTCTCGACGTGACGGTGCCTTATGTGCATGAGCGCAAGCAATTCGGCCAGTCGATCGGCAGCTTTCAGCTGGTGCAGGGCAAGCTAGCCGACATGTACACGACGATGAACGCCGCGCGCGCCTATGTCTACGCCGTGGCCGCCGCTTGCGACCGCGGCGAGACCACACGTAAGGACGCCGCCGGCTGCGTGCTGTTTGCCGCCGAGAAGGCGACGCAGATGGCGCTCGACGCCATCCAGCTGCTCGGCGGCAACGGCTACATCAACGATTATCCGACCGGACGGCTGCTGCGCGACGCCAAGCTCTACGAGATCGGCGCCGGCACCAGCGAGATCCGCCGCTGGCTGATCGGCCGCGAGATCATGGCGGAGGGGGTGTGATGTCCCCCTCCGCCATCTCAGCCGAAAGCCTTGGGCAGGTCGTCGGTTGGCTTGGCGACGATCTGATGCGCATCGCGCCACAGAATCTCACGTTGGCGCCGCGACGTGATCGAACGCACAGGCAAGCCGCCCTCCTCGATCAGCCAGGCGCAATAGCGCGCACGGCTGATGGCTTCCCTGGCGTCCGGGTGGAACCAGCAGATACCCCAGATCGAATTTCGCCGCTTGAAATGCCGGCCAACCCGACCGGGAAAGGGCAGATGCTGGTTGAACCAGTCGAACTGATCCTCAAGCTCACCATGAATCCAGTCAGGGCATCCGTTCCGGTGCAGATACCCGGACGCATGAAAAAAGCCGGTCTCCACCCGGCTCTTCGGATGGATCAGCGGCGTTACAAACCGCACATACATGACGACACCCACGACGCTGGCCAGCGTCGTGTTCCTGTTGTTCAAATTCGGGACGTGGAAAGCCGCCCTTCGGCGGCGTCAGGCCATGGCCGAAGGGAGACATCTGGTGAAGTGCATATGCATGCCTTTCATCATCGCCTCCTGAGTGTGTCGCTCATACAAAAGATGCCACGCTTGGCACGCAGCATTCGGGCGTGGGCTGTTACACCGGTTCCGTTGCGGCATCAAGAGGTGTGAGGAACGTGACTACACTGCAAACACAAATCTCCCCCTCCTCCGACAGCTTCCGCGCCAATGCCGAGCGCATGCGGGCGCTGGTCGACGATATTGCCGAGAAGGCGGCGGGCATCGAGCGCGGTGGCTCGGACGAAGCGCGCGAGCGCCACCAGGGCCGCGGCAAGCTGTTGCCGCGCGAGCGGCTGGCGCAGCTGCTCGACACCGGCTCGCCCTTCCTCGAGGTCGGCCAGTTCGCGGCATGGTCGATGTATGGCGAGGACATCCCGGCGGCCGGCATCATCACCGGTATCGGCCGCGTCGAGGGCACGCAGGTGATGGTCGTCGTCAACGACGCCACGGTGAAGGGCGGCACCTATTATCCGCTAACCGTGAAGAAGCATTTGCGCGCGCAGGAGATCGCGCTGCAAAACAACCTGCCCTGCGTCTATCTGGTCGACAGCGGCGGCGCCAATCTGCCCAACCAGGACGAGGTCTTCCCGGACCGTGAGCATTTCGGCCGCATCTTCTACAATCAGGCCAACATGTCGGCGGCGGGCATCCCGCAGATCGCTTGCGTCATGGGTTCCTGCACGGCGGGCGGCGCCTATGTGCCGGCGATGTCGGACGAGACGATCATGGTACGCAACCAGGCGACCATCTTCCTCGGCGGCCCGCCACTGGTGAAGGCCGCCACCGGCGAGGATGTCAGCGCCGAGGAACTCGGCGGCGCCGATGTCCACACCAGGCTTTCCGGTGTCGCCGACCACTACGCGATGGACGACGAACACGCCTTGGCCATTTGCCGGCGCATCGTCAGGAGCCTGAATCGAAACAAGGCCGTAAGCCTGAACTTGCAGAAACCTGTACCGCCGCTTCACGACCCGCATGAACTCTACGGCATCGTGCCGACGGATTTGCGCCAGCCCTATGACGTGCGCGAGGTGATCGCACGTCTCGTCGACGGTTCCGAGTTCGACGAGTTCAAGCAGAACTACGGCACGACGCTGGTCACCGGCTTTGCCCATCTGCACGGCATGCCGGTCGGCATCCTCGGCAACAATGGCGTGCTGTTCTCGGAAAGCGCGCTGAAGGGCGCGCATTTCATCGAGCTGTGCTGCCAGCGCGGCATTCCGCTGATCTTCCTGCAGAACATCACCGGCTTCATGGTGGGCAGGAAATACGAGGCCGGCGGCATCGCCAAGGACGGCGCCAAGCTGGTCACGGCGGTTGCCACGGCCCGCGTGCCCAAGCTTACCGTCATCATCGGCGGCTCGTTCGGCGCCGGCAATTACGGCATGTGCGGGCGCGCCTATTCGCCCCGTTTCCTATGGATGTGGCCGAACGCGCGCATTTCGGTGATGGGCGGCGAGCAGGCGGCGACCGTGCTCGCCATGGTCAAGCGCGAGGGCATCGAGCGCAAGGGCGGGCAATGGAGCGCCGAGGAGGAAGCGAAGTTCAAGAAGCCGATCCTGATGAAATACGAGCATGAGGGCCACCCGCTCTATTCCTCGGCAAGGCTCTGGGACGATGGCATCATCGATCCGGCGAAAACGCGCGAGGTGCTGGCGCTCAGCCTTTCGGCTGCGCTCAATGCCGGGATCGAAGAGACGAAGTTCGGCGTGTTCAGGATGTGACGATGAACGGCGTCAGTGACAGGATCCGGGTCCACACCGGCGACATCACCAGGCTCGCGGTCGATGCCGTCGTCAATGCCGCCAATTCCTCGCTGCTCGGTGGCGGCGGCGTCGACGGCGCCATCCACCGCGCCGCAGGGCCTGAGCTTCTCGCCGAATGCCGGACGCTGAACGGTTGCAGCACTGGCAACGCCAAGCTGACCAAGGGCTATCGGTTGCCGGCGCGCTATGTCATCCACACCGTTGGGCCAGTCTGGCAGGGCGGCGACAGGAGCGAGGCCGATCTGCTCGCCTCCTGCTATCGACGCTCGCTCGAAATCGCCCGCGACCATGACTGCCGGACGGTCGCTTTTCCGGCGATCTCGACCGGCATCTATCGCTATCCGAAGGACGAGGCGACCGAGATCGCCGTTGCCACCGTGAGCGGCTTCCTGCGGCAAAATAAGATGCCGGAAGTCGTTACTTTCTGCTGCTTCGATGAAGCGACGGCGGCGCTATACCGGCACGCCACTAGGGAAAGCTGACCTTATGGGCCAAGAGATTGCGCAAGAAACCTCGCTCTGCGTGGAGCACTCCCTTGGTAAGGGAGAGGTCCATCGTGTTGGGCGAATGCCTGCCCGGAGAGGCTGGCGGGACAGCACCCCCCTCTGGCCTGCCGGCCATCTCCCCCGCAAGGGGGGAGATCAGCAGCTTCGCCCTTGCGCAATCCTTCCAACGCTGGAGATTGGCGAAAGTCGTCGCGACAGCCAATCTCCCCCCTTGCGGGGGAGATGTCCGGCAGGACAGAGGGGGGTGCACAAGCGCCGTGCTTCTCCCTCGGTTCGGACCTTGCTCGAGGAGGCTCCATGTTCGGCAAGATCCTGATCGCCAATCGCGGCGAGATCGCGTGCCGCGTCATCCGCACCGCGCGCAAGCTCGGCGTACGCATTGTCGCGATCTACTCGGATGCCGATGCCCGCGCCTTGCATGTCGAGATGGCCGACGAAGCGGTGCATATTGGCCCCTCACCCGCCGGCGAAAGCTATCTGCGCGGAGACACGATCATTGCCGCGGCGCGCGCCATCGGCGCCGAGGCGATCCATCCCGGCTACGGCTTCCTGTCGGAGAACCCCGACTTCGTCGACCAGGTGACGAAGGCCGGGCTGGTCTTCATCGGGCCGTCCGCCGCCTCGATCCGCGCCATGGGACTGAAGGACGCCGCCAAGCGGCTGATGGAAAAGGCCGGCGTTCCGGTGGTGCCTGGCTATCACGGCGAAGGGCAGGAGATCGTGCTGCTCGCCTCCAAGGCGCGCGAGATCGGCTATCCCGTGCTGATCAAGGCGCGCGCCGGCGGCGGCGGCAAGGGCATGCGGCGTGTCGACCATCCGGACGATTTCTCGGAGGCGCTGTCCGGAGCGCGGCGCGAGGCCAAGGCCGCCTTCGGCGACGACCGCGTGCTGGTGGAAAAATACGTCGACAAGCCGCGCCATATCGAGGTGCAGGTGTTCGGCGACAATTTCGGCAATGCCGTGCATTTGTTCGAGCGCGACTGCTCGGCGCAGCGCCGCCACCAGAAGGTGATCGAGGAGGCGCCCGCCCCCGGCATGACGCCTGAATTGCGCGAGGCGATGACGGAAGCGGCCGTCACTGCCGCCAAGGCAATCAACTACTCGGGCGCCGGCACGGTCGAATTCATCGTCGACGCCTCCGCGGGGCTCATGCCCGACCGCTTCTGGTTCATGGAAATGAACACGCGGCTCCAAGTCGAGCATCCCGTCACCGAAATGGTCACCGGCGTCGATCTGGTCGAATGGCAATTGCGCGTCGCTTCGGGTGAAAAGCTGCCGAAGACGCAGGACGAGATCGTGCTTGCCGGACATGCCTTCGAGGCGCGCCTCTACGCCGAGGACGCATCGAAAGGCTTCCTGCCCGCGACAGGAACGCTGCACCATTTGAAATTCCCGGACGCCTCGCACGCGGGCACCGCCATGCGTATCGAAACCGGCGTGCGGGCCGGCGATGCGATCTCGCCCTTCTACGACCCGATGATCGCCAAGCTGGTGGTGCGGGCCAAGGACAGGACCACGGCGCTTGGCGCGCTGCTCGACGCCCTTGCACGGACGGAAATTGCCGGCTCGACCGTCAACACCGCCTTCCTCGCGGCACTCGCCGCCGACGCCGATTTCGCGGCCGGCGATGTCGACACCGGCCTGATCGGCCGTCATCAGGATGCTCTCGTCGCCGTTGCCGCGCCAAGCGATGAGGCAATCGCTGCGGCGGCGCTGGCGGCGACCGATGCGGGCGCGCCCAGCCCGGCCGCCGATCCATGGTTCGCGCTCGCGGGTTATGCGCATTTCCATACGCTCGCGCGCCGCATCCGGCTGCGCTTCGGCGAGGAGAACATACTGGCGCGCGTCTCGGCACGACCGGACGGCCGCTTCCAGGTGGCGCTGGAGGCGCCGCATGACGCGATCAATTCGCACGACCTCAGGAACTTACCGCGCACCGCCCGCTGGCCGGGCCATGTCACCGTGTTCGAAGGTGCGGCCGGCCACACCTTCGCGGTTCCCGACCCGCTCGCCAAGGCGGACGAGGCCGCGGCCGCTTCGGGTAGCCTGCGCGCCCCGATGCCGGGGCTGGTCAAGCTGGTGCGCGCGGCCACGGGCGATGCCGTGATCAAGGGCCAGCCGCTGTTGATCCTCGAGGCGATGAAGATGGAGCACACCATCGCGGCCCCGCATGACGGGGTGGTCGCCGAGATTGCGGCCGAGGGCGCACAGGTGAGCGACGGCACGGTGCTGGTGCGGTTTGTCGAGGACGGCCAAGGCTGAGGCGGCTGTTCGCTTTGGGTCGCCAGCGCAACAAATAGGTAGGACGGCAGGACAGAGGGGGGCGCCGTAGAGCGCCAGCGTCGGTTAGCCGGCAATAAGAAATGGCCGGGATGTACCCGGCCATCTCCGTCTGTATGCGGAAGCGATTACGGCTTGATCGGCGCGTATTTGCCGTCGTGCCACTGGTTGATGTCGTAGCTGGCGTTCTTCAGATCGCCCTTCTCGTCGAAGATGACGTCGCCGACCACGGTGCTGATCGGCTTGCCGTCCTTCAGCGCCTCGGCGACCTTGCCCGGATCGTCGGTGCCGGCGCGCTTGATACCTTCGGCAACGGCCTGGATCACGGCATAGGAGAACAGCGTGAAGCCTTCCGGGGTAAAGCCGCCGGCCTTGATCTTGGCGACCGCGTCCTTCGCTTCCGGCTTGGCCTGCGGATCCGACGGGAAGACGAACATGGTGCCTTCGCCGGCCGGACCGGCGACCTGCCAGAATTCCGGCGATGCGATCGAGTCCGGCATGATCAGCTGGAACTTGACGTTCTGCTCGGCCGACTGGCGCAGGATGAGGCCGGCTTCCGGGTGATAGCCGCCGAAATAGACGACGTCGGCCTTGAGCTGCTTCAGCTTGGTGACCAGAGCCGAATAGTCCTTTTCGCCGGCATTGATGCCTTCGTAGTCGACCTCCTTAAGGCCGCCGGCATTCATCGTCGCCTTCACGGCATCGGCAACGCCCTGACCGTAGGCGCTCTTGTCGTGCAGGATCACGATGTTCTTGCCGGCAAATTTCTTGGCGATCCAGGGACCGATGAAGGCGCCCTGCGCATCGTCACGCGTGTAGAGGCGCATGATCGTCGGCCAGCCGGACTTCGCCGCGGCGTCGGTCAGCACCGGGTTGGACGAGGCCGGGCTCATCATCAGCGTGCCGGCTTCGGCATAGACCGCGGAGGCCGGGATGCTCGAACCCGAGCAGGCATGGCCGTCGACGAACTTGACGCCGTTGGCGACGATGCGGTTGGCAACCGACACCGCCTGCTTCGGGTCGCACTGGTCGTCCTCGATGTCGAGCTTGATCTGGGAGCCGTTGACGCCGCCGGCCGCGTTGATGGCGTCGGCGGCGGCCTGCGCGCCCTGCTTGAACTGGTCGCCGATCGTGGCGAGCTGGCCGGTCATCGGGCCGACCACCGAAATGGTGATGTCATCGGCGAAGGCAACCGATGCGCTCATCATCAGGCCCAATGCGGCCGCGCTCAAAATACCTAATCTTTTCATGACAATATGGACTCCTCCACTTGCGCGCGGCCGCCCGGCCGCGCTTGTTCCACAGAGCCGGGACAATTTCACCCTTCGCCGGAACTGTCGAGAGGACAGTGCAACCGGATTTGGTTCATTTTGGAGAGGATTGCTTGGGCCAAGCCGCGATGAAAGCAGGAGGATCGTGAAATGCAAAAAGCCGCGCCGGCCTTGTTCCGGCCGGTCGCGGCTTTTTGCAGTCGAGCTTCCCCAGCGCCCCCCGCGCCTGAACCCGCTCGCTTCCCTGTTTTGTCGCACGGCTTGGTTCGTTGACCTGCCGCGTTCTCTCTCGTTATTTGCTGACCGTCTTTTCGCGGCCTTGTCCCCTGAAGACTCTTGGCCCGCAAGATCAGTGCATCGTCATCCATTCGCGCGCTTCGCGCAGCGCCTTGGCGATATCGGCCTTCGACATCGTGGCCGACAGTTCCGAGCGCAGCTCCGCGGCGCGGGCCGAGCCCTTGATCGCGGCGATGTTGAACCATTTGTGGGCGGCGACGACGTCGGTCTCGCAGTCGCGGCCGGTCGCATACATCATGCCCAGTTCGAAAAGAATGTCGGCCTGGGCAGTTGCCCCCATGGCGCCGAAGCCGTCTTCAAGCATTTCAAAACGTGCCATTTCAATCCCCTGTCTGCTCCCGAGAGCTGCCTCCTTCTGTCCCCTGAAATCCCTCGGGACGGGCCGCTCTTTCGATGCTTTCGAGGATGACGGCTCGCCTTGAATTCGTCGTTAAATGGCTTGCTTAATTTGAAGAAAACAAAGCTAAAACAAGAGGTAAACGCGAAAAACTGTTAAGCATAGGAATGGCGCAATTCCGCCTCTTTGCGCTAAATTCGATGAAAATTTCAGGCGCCGGAATCAAGACTTCGCTAACCACGGAAACCGAAGCCTTTTTCGCCACCCGTTTATTTTCAAGGTCCCGCGCGGCCAAAATCCTCGCAACCTTCCCTGGCGGCACCGCTTTCGTTTTGGCGGCGGCTGGATTAGCTTACGTTTGCGTAAGGGGCGGAGAGGCGGAGCGAGTCCCGCCGGAACCTGTAGGGAGGAGGACAGATATGTTTCGAAAAGTAAGCCTGGCCCTGGCGGCTACCCTGATCATCGCAGGCGCCGCGTCGGCCGATCCGATCGAAGGCAACTGGAAGACGCAGGCCGGCTCGACCGCGGCGATCGCCGGCAGCGACTCGTTCTCGATCACGCTGAAGTCCGGCAAATATGCCGGCAAGACCATCGGCTCATTCAAGGCAGCCGGCGACAACAAATACACCGGCACCATAACCGATCCGGAAACCGACAAGACCTATTCCGGCAGGGCGACGCTTTCCGGCGCCTCGCTCAAGATGAGCGGCTGCGTGCTGGGCGGGCTGATCTGCAAGAGCCAGACTTGGCACAAGCTCTGATCGCCGTACAGCTGACGATGCAAACGGGGCCTGCCAGGCCCCGTTCAGACTGCTGACAAACCCCTGGCTTTTGCCGGGGGTTTTTGATTCACTGGGTCATGTTGAAGCGACCCACCCCCGAACAGACCGCGCTCGAGATGGTGACGTTGGAT